>CAUHCN010000005.1 GCA_959604825.1 uncultured Collinsella sp.
TATGACGTTCTGATTCGTAGTCAGACCCTCTATCCAGCTGAGGTAACGCCGCAACGCACGGATTATTATGCACGCGATCCCCCGATGGGTCAAGCGACAATTAGAAAAAATTTTACGGAGTGATAATTAAGTTGTTCGTGCCTCGACCGAGGTTCGAATCCATGCGGTGTTGCCATAAAAGAAAAGCCCCCGTTGCCGGAGGCTTTCAATTTCAATTGGTGCGGCGTATAGGATTCGAACCTATGACGTTCTGATTCGTAGTCAGACCCTCTATCCAGCTGAGGTAACGCCGCAGCGCAAGACATATAAAACCACTTTAGCTTATTGGAGTCAAGCACAATTTCAAACTTTTTTGTGGAACGCAGTCTTGTCATGCTGCTCCGCATATACCGCCATTCCCCGTACGATCGATTGGCTTTTCGATCACGTCAAACTTAGCATCAAGTTCCCTCAGGAGCGATCTCACCCGCTGGGCACAATCATAATCGGCAAACGAGATACTCAACATGCGAGCAACCTGGTTAGATGTCCGGACCCCATAGAAATGCTCCAGGGCCACAAGCCCCTCGTGCGCCACAAACGTCTCAACCACATGCGGCGACTCCTCGTAGCACCATTGGGTCAACGGACCCTCACTCGTCTGTCGAACCACCAGGCCACCCATGCCAGACGGCTCACACGTCACAAGCAGGTACTCTCCGCCCTCGTCGCTCTCAAACAAAACCACCCGATCATCAAACAGCTCCATCGCGTCCCCTTTCTCTCGCTCTTATTTAGCAAAAGCATAGCAGGTAGATTGCTGTATACAGAACAGTTGTTCGTGTGTTTTCTATTGAGCTGTCCGCACGACATGGTATGGACCTGCGCACGAAATAGGGCGCCCCCGAAGGAGCGCCCTTGCATATCGCCTATGCAGCCAAGTTACGCGACCGGCTCGATCTTCTCGAGGCCGCCCATGTAGGGACGCAGGACCTCGGGGATCGTGATGGTGCCGTCGGCGTTCTGGTAGTTCTCCAGAATGGCAGCCATGGTACGGCCAGCCGGCAGGCCGGAACCGTTAAGGGTGTGCAGGTAGCGCGAACCCTTGAAGTTCTCGGGGTCGCGATACTTGATGTTGGCGCGACGGGCCTGGAAGTCACCGCAGTTGGAGCAGGAGCTGATCTCCTTGTAGGCGTTGTAGCTCGGCAGCCAGACCTCGATGTCGTAGGTCTGACGGGCAGAGAAGCCCAAGTCGCCGGTGCACAGGCTAATCACGCGATACGGAAGGCCCAGCTGCTGCAGCAGGTACTCGGCCTCGGCGGTCATGCTTTCGAGCTCCCCGTCGGACTCCTCCGGCTTAGCGAACTTGACCATCTCGACCTTGTCGAACTCGTGCTGACGGATGATGCCGCGGGTGTCGCGACCGGCGGAACCGGCCTCCTCGCGGAAGCAAGGGGTGAAGGCGGTGTAGCGGCGCGGCAGGGTGTCGGCGTCGAGGACCTCGCCGGCGTGCAGGTTGGTGAGCACGACCTCGGCGGTGGGGATCAGGAAGTTGTCGCCCGAGACGTGATAGGCGTCGTCCTCGAACTTGGGCAGCTGGCCCGTGCCGAACATGGTCTGACGCTTGACGACGATGGGCGGCCACCACTCCTTAAAACCACGGCTGGTGTGCGTATCGAGGAAGAAGTTGATGAGGGCGCGCTCAAGACGGGCGCCGGCGCCACCGAGAACGGTGAAGCGGCTGCCGGAGAGCTTGTTGCCGCGCTCGAAGTCAAGGATGTCGAGGTCGGTGCCCAGATCCCAGTGCGGCTTAAAGTCGAAGTCGAACTCGCGCGGGGTGCCCCAACGACGGCGCTCGATGTTCTCATCCTCGTCCTTGCCGTACGGCGTGGCCTCGCAAGGAATGTTGGGCAGGTGAGCCATGAAGTCGTACTGCTCCTGCTCGAGGGCGGTGCGGCGCTCGGCCAGACCGTCAATCTTCTCGTTGACGGCGCGCACGGCCTCTTTGGCGGCCTCGGCCTCGTCCTTCTTGCCCTCCTTCATCAGGGCGCCGATCTTCTTGGACTCGGCATTGCGCGTGGCTTGAAGTTCCTCAACCTCGGTGATGACGGCACGACGCTCGTCGTCGAGCTCAAAGAACTTCTCGCGATCCCAAGACGTCTGGCGGTTAGCCATGGCGACATCGATGGCATCGGGGTTCTCGCGAACAAACTTGATATCAAGCATTAGATCCTCCGGCGATATACATTCCATTTAGGTTGCAACCTTGTACATGTATGGGCAAGTATATACTTATGAGCGTTTACGACCCAACTCAACTACGCAAGAAGGCACCCAATGGACGCAGTTTTTTCCTTTTTGTTTGGCACCCGCACCGGTTTTGCCATCCTTTTCGCCGGCGGCATCCTGTTATTTGCGATTCTTGCCTTTGTAATGGAGAAGCGTACCCATAAGATGTACGTCGACCGCGGACCCAAGTCCGAGGATGAGGAAGACAGCTTCTGGGACTAATCTGCCAAAAAGGGACAGGTTTATTTTGGTCGGTTTTATCTGGGCAAACGCAAGCGCCCCGCAACCGGTAACGATCCGGTTGCGGGGCGCTTTTCGCTAAAAGGACAAAACAGCAGGAAAAACCTGCCAAAATAAACCTGTCCCTAAATGGCAGGTTTTACTGGAGGGTTGCGTCGATTGCCTTGACCAGGGCACTGCGCATGCCGGCGTCCTCGAGCGCAACGACGCCCTTGATGGTGGCGCCACCGGGCGAGCATACGGCATCCTTCATCGCCGCAGGATGCTGGCCAGTTGAAAGCTGCAGCTTTGCCGTACCTAGCACCATCTGGCTCACAATGCGATAGGCATCGGCACGCGGAATACCGTGCTTGACCGCCGCATCGCCCAGGGCCTCGATTGCCATAGCGACAAATGCCGGAGCGCAACCACCCACCGTGCCGCCCACGAACAGCAGGCTCGTATCGAGCTCGACCACCGCACCGAGCTTGCCAAGCAGATCAAGCACCACCGCGCTCTGCTCATCACTAAGCGTGGAAGCCTTCTCGCAAGCGATGACGCCCTCGCCCACCGAAACCGGCGTGTTGGGCACCGTCGAGATATGCGCGACGCCCGGCAGGACCTGCTCCCACTTGGCACTGTCCCAGGTCCAGGCAACCGACAGAACGACCTTTTTGGCAAGAACATCCTTGAGCGGGGCGAATACCTTCTCGATCATGTACGGTTTGACCGCAGCGACCACGATATCGGATGTGGCGACAACCTCGGCGGCATCGTGGCAGGCGACCATGCCGCGCGCCTCGCAGCGCCCAACCAGCGCGTCGTAGCGACCCGCGCAGGCGCACATGTCGCTCGCAGCTACACCGGCAGCGATCCAGCCATCGGCCATAGCGCTCGCCATATTGCCAAAACCGACAAATCCAATCTTCATATCTCATAGTCCTTTCAGACACATTCCTCAAAACGAAAGGTATTGTCCCACGCCATTGTTTCGTATTGCCGACCTATTTGTGATACGGCTCGCCACGACTGATCTTGCAGGCGCGGTAGATCTGCTCCAGCAGCACCACGCGCGCCAAGTTATGCGGCAAGGTAATACGTCCAAAGCTGAGCATCTCGTCGGCTCGTGCGCGCACGTCATCGCTCACGCCGTCCGATCCGCCAATTACAAAGGCGATGTCGCTGTTACCACGTAGCATAAGATCATCGAGCCGCGCCGAAAGTTCCTCGCTCGAGCGCTCTTTGCCCTCAATGGCCAGCAAGATCACATGTGCTCGAGGCGGCAGGGCTGTAAGAATCGCCGCCCCCTCCTTGTCGCGCGCGGCATCCACGCCGCCCGCCTTAGCCGGGTCGATATCGGCCACCTCGCGGATATCCACCTTGGCATAGGCACCTAGGCGCTTGGTGTACTCAGCGCACGCGTCCTTCCAAAAGCGCTCCTTGAGCTTACCGACGCAAACGACGGTGTATTTCACGCGCGTCTACTCCTTCGAATCGTTTTGAACTTTGCCGGCGGCCAGCATCTGCTCGAACATCGAGGCCGACTGAGAAAAGTCGCTCGGCAGCACGACCGTCGAGGTTTTACCCGTGCGAGCGAACTCCGTCATCATCTCGGACCACTGCGTAAACATGAACAGTTGGTTGGCCTCGTCATTGCCGACACCCGTCTCCTGGATGATCTCGAGCGAATCTTTGATACCCAGTGCGATGGCCTTGCGCTGGTTGGCGATGCCCTCGCCCGCCTTTTCCATTGCCTCGGCCTCGGCGGTCGCCTCGGTGACGCGCTTGATGCGGTCTGCCTCGGCGAGCTCCTGTGCCGCAGCGCGCTTGCGCTGGGCGGCGTTGATGTCGTTCATGGAGTTCTCAACCTCGGTCGGCAGTGCGATTTTGGTGATGAGCGTCGACACGAGAGTGAAGCCGTAGGCGGCCATCTGCTCGGAAACGGTAGCGTTGACATCCTTGGCGATGTCATCCTTCTTGGCAAAGACCTCATCGAGTGTGTAGACGGGGATGGAGGAGCGCAGGGCGTCGGTGATGAAGTCGCGCATCTGGTCGACGGGCTCCTGCAGCATATAGTAGCTCTTGTAGATGCCCGAATCTGCCGGGCCGGCGCCCATGTCATAGCTCACGTGGTACTGAGCGGAGACCTCAAGACCGATGGTCACGTTGTCCTGGGTCTTAACGTCGATGCCAAAACCGTTTTTCATGGTGCGCAGGCTCACCGTGGCGGCCTTGCGGTCGATCACGGGCACCTTCACGTGGAAGCCCGCGTTGACGATACGGTTGAACTTACCCAAGCGCTCGATGATTACGGCGTGCTGCTGTTCAACGACATAACAGGCGTTGGGGAGCAGCAGCAACAGGATGATGATGGGAATCAAAAGGCTGGTAAGGGCGGCGATGATACCGGAAAACAGCATGGTTTCTCCTCTGATAGGCACACGTTGCCATTAGGATACCCGTCCAAGGAGATCGTGCATAACAAAAAAGCCCCCATTGCTGGGAGCTCTTTCAATCAATGGTGCGGGCGAAAGGACGTCCGCGTATCCGCTTCGCGGATCCGCACCGGCTTTGCCCGCCTGCCGGCGGACTCGCCAGCTCGCTAAAAACGCTCCGCGTTTTCTTTACGCTCGCTCCTTCGCAGGTTCAAGTCCCTGCGATGGGCCCGTAACAAAAAAGCTCCCATTGCTGGGAGCTCTTTCATTTAATGGTGCGGGCGAAAGGACTTGAACCTTCATGGGGTTGCCCCCATACGGACCTGAACCGTACGCGTCTGCCAATTCCGCCACGCCCGCGCGCAGGAATTAGAATAACGGAGCGCCATCGCGAACGCAAGAACTATTTTTGAAAAAGTTTGCAGGCATTTTCCCAAGCGGCTTGCGCGATTGTTTCGGCGTCCTCACCAGTACGATCGACACGGTCGTTAACCAGCGCGTTTGCCGTAATGGAGATCATTGCGGGCTCGCATTCAAGACCGCGGATGGGCTCCGGAGCCATATACGGGCAATCCGTCTCGAACAAAATTCGATCGAGTGGGGTTGCCGCAAATGCCTCGCGCACGTCGTCGTTGCGCTTAAAGGTGGCCGCACCACCATAGGCGATATAGCAGCCCAGCTTCACAAAGCGCTCCATCGTGGCGCGGTCCTCGCCAAAGCAGTGCAGCACACAACCGGCCTGGGGCACGCCCACCTCACGAAGCACGTTGTACGCATCCATATGCGAGGTGCGCTCCCCATCCGAGTCCTCGTGCCGCAGGTGCAACTCCACCGGCACGTTACGGCACACGGCAAGCTCGAGCTGGCGCGCCATGCAGTCAATCTGCACGTTATGAGGTGCCGGCGCGATATCGTCATCATAGTCCATGTGGTAGTCCAGGCCGATTTCGCCAATACCGGCGCATAAGGGGTCATCGAGTGCGGCAACGACCTGTGCGTGAACGTCGTCGGTATAGTCCGGCGCGCCATACGGATGCACGCCGGCAAGATACTTGATCTGCGGGATATCCTGCATCGGCAGAATCTCGCGCGTCAGCCAGTCGCTATAGTCCGTCACGCTGCGCTTATCGGCAATGGGATCGAAGACCGTCACCAACAGGTCGATGCCCGCGGCTTTGGCGCGCACGAGTGTCTCGGGCACTTCTTTGCCCCAAAACGAAAGCAGATGCGCATGCGTGTCAGCAAGCGGTGCCAAGGGCACGGGACAAGCAACCGTCTTCTTTTTCTTGGTAAACGTCACGCGTTCGGCATTAGGCATCATGGATTAGCTCCTGGGCCAGACGGACAAAGTCGGCAACATCAAGCGTCTCGGCGCGCGTGGTGGGTGCGATACCACAAGCCTCAAAGGCGGCATCGAGCACGTCCTTGGCAAAGCCGTTGGCGCTCATGGAATTGCGGATGGTCTTGCGACGCTGAGCAAATGCAGCGTCAATCACGCGGGCCACAAATTCGCGATCGAGTCCTTCGGGCACCACACCGTCAACACGGTCGATGCGCACGACGGCCGAGTCCACGTGTGGCGCCGGCATAAAGCAACGCGGCGGCACCTCAAAGCGACCCGTTACCTGCGCATACAGGCCAAGCTTTGCCGTATAGCCGCCATAGGTCTTGTTGCCCGGCACTGCGGCAATGCGATCGGCAACCTCCTTTTGCACCATGACGACGGCGCGCTTGAGCGCCGGCATCGTCTGGAAAAAATGCAAAATGATCGTCGCCGCCACGTTATAGGGCAAGTTCGCGACAAATACCGTCGGCTCACCGCCCGCAGCCTGCTCAATCTGCTCCGGGCCCACCTTAAGCGCGTCGCCCATGATAAAGCGGAAGTTGGCATAGTCGGCGGCGTGGGCGTCGAGCACCGGTTCGAGCTCAGGATCGGCCTCAATGGACGTAACGCACGCCGCCTCCTGCAGAAGCGCAAGCGTGAGCGTACCAACGCCCGGGCCAACCTCGAGCACGCGCTCATCGCCCGTGAGCTCGGAAAGCTCGCAGATGCGCTCAATCACATGGTTGTCGATCAGGAAGTTCTGGCCCAGGCGATGCTTGGTCGCAAGGCCAAACTCCTCCAGCAGCTCCCTGGTGGCCGTGGGGTTTGCCAAAGGCGAAGTTGTCATAGTTGCCTCCTTAGCAAGATGGCGGCGTCTTGAAACAAAAGGGCATGGACCGTGGCGGCCATGCCCTTACAGCTAAACAGCAAATTGCCGATATGGCGCTCGCGCGGTCTCTACGCCAGACGCGGGAACAGCGGATCGCCCTTCTCGACGGGCTGACCACCAGCAAGCAGGCCCCAAGCGCAAATGCCCTTGAGGTCGTCGCTCGCGGCCTCGTCCTCGCAGGACAGGCGGCGCAGAGCCTCGGCAGAAGTCTGGGGCATGAGCGGCATCAGCAGGTGGGCGGCAATGCGGATGGCCTCGAGCAGGTTGTAGATCACAAATGCCAGCTCGTCAGCCTTGGCCTCGTCCTTGGCAAGTGCCCAAGGCTCGGAGTCCTCGATGTAGTGGTTGGCGGCGTGGATGAGCTCCATGACCTCGTCCTTGGCTCCGCCGTAATCGAGCACGTCCATCTTGGCCATGTAGCGCTCGACCAGACCATCGGCGATCTTTGCCAGCGGGTTATCGAACGCGTCGGCAGACGCCGGTTTAGCCGGGGCGCAGCCGTCAAAGTACTTTGCGCTCATGTTGAGCGAGCGCGAAATGAGGTTGCCCCAGCTGTTGGCCAGATCGGCGTTGTAGACCTGCTCCATACGATCGAAGCTGATGGCGCCGTCGGTGCCGGGGACCACGTCGGTCATAAAGTAATAGCGGTAGCCCTCGACGCCCAGCATGTCGATAACATCCTGCGGAGCGATGGCGTTGCCGCGGCTCTTGGACATCTTCTCGGCCTTACCGGTCTCGGCATTGCGCACGGTCAGGAAGCCGTGGGCAAAGACGTGCTCGGGCAGGGCCTCGCCGATGGCCATGAGCATCGCGGGCCAAATGACGCAGTGGAAGCGGATGATGTCCTTACCCACGATGTGGAACTGCGCGGGCCAGCGATAGGCCAGCTCGGCACGGGCCTCGTCGGTGTCGACACCGTAGCCGACGGCCGTCATATAGTTGAGCAACGCATCGAACCACACGTAGGTCACGTGACCCTCGTCAAACGGGACCTGAATGCCCCAGTCAAAGCTCGTACGGCTCACGGAAAGGTCGTTAAGGCCGCCCTCGACAAAGCTGCGTACCTCGTTCATACGGAACGCAGGCTCGACAAAGTCGGGGTGCTCGTCATAGAGCTTGAGAAGCTTGTCCTGGAAGGCGGAAAGCTTAAAGAAGTAGGACTCCTCCTGCACGCGCTCAAGCGGACGGTGGCAGTCGGGGCACAGGTGCTGGCCAACGCTGCCGTACTCCTCGTCGCCCTTCTGGACCTGCGTATCGGTGAAGTAGGTCTCGTCAGGCACGCAATACCAACCGTCGTAGCTGCCCTTATACAGATAGCCGGACTCCTTCATGCGCTCCCACAGGTACTGCACGGCATGATGCTGGCGCGGCTCGGTGGTGCGGATGAAGTCGTCGTTGGAGATCTCGAGCTTGCTCCAAAGCTCCTTGAAGTGCGGAGCCTGGCTGTCGGTCCACTCCTGCGGCGTCATGCCATGCTTGGCTGCGGCCTCGGCGACCTTCTCGCCGTGCTCGTCCATGCCGGTCAGGAACTTGACGTTATAGCCGGCGGAACGGCGATAGCGAGCCTGAACGTCGGCGATGATGGTGGAATAAGCCGTGCCCAGGTGCGGATCGGCGTTGACGTAGTAGATGGGCGTCGTGATAAAGAACGAAGGCTTGCTTTGATCCATGGGGTTTGTCCTCCAGAAAAACGTTGCATACAGAGGATGATTCTAGCGCAAGGGCTGGATATCCTCCATCTATTGCATATCGAGCACTATGGCATAGACATCGCGCTTGCGGCGCGAATACTTCTGAGACAGGCGCTTGGCCACCGCAGACGCGGGCTCCCCCTCCTCGAGCGCGGCGCGGATATCCTCGCGCAGGGCCTCGTCGGGATCCGCTGCCGCGGCGCCAACCGGCACGATACCGGCCTCCTCATCCTCGCTCGGCGGCGCGATGACCAGCGCAATCTCGCCCCTTACCTCGCCGCGAGCACGCAGCTCCTCGGCAAGCTGGTCAGCGGGCCCGCGCAAGACCTCCTCGTGCAGCTTGGTGAGCTCGCGGCAGACGGCAACCTCACGCTGGGGAAAGACCTCCGCCACGGCCTCGAGCGTCGCCACGATGCGATGTGGAGACTCGTAGAAGATGAGTGCGCCGGGCACCACGGCAAGGCGCTGCAAACGGCGCACACGGTCGCCGTGCTTTCGGCCCAAAAAGCCCTCGAAGAAAAAATGCTCGCAGGGAATGCCGGACGAAACAAGCGCCGTGACGCAAGCAGAGGGCCCAGGAATAACTTCGACGGGCACATCGGCCTCACGCGCCGCCTCGATCAGCGCCTGGCCGGGATCGGACACGCTCGGCATGCCGGCGTCCGAGGCAAAGGCGAGGGTCTCCCCCGCCAGCAGACGGTCGACCAGGCCGGCAGCGCGGCTAGCGATCACATTCTCGTCGCAACGGACAAGCGGCTTGGAAATGCCCAGGTGCATCAGCAGCTTTGACGTCACACGCGTGTCTTCGCAGCAGATGACATCGGCAGCGGCAAAGGCCTCGCCAACGCGCGGGGACAGGTCACCCAGGTTGCCGATGGGCGTGCCGACCACATAGAGTTTGCCCGTATGGGCGCTGTTTTGCGTCATATCAACCTATTCAATCATGCCGCGCTCGAGCGTACCGAGCGCCGCGCGGGCGTCCCATGCTGCAATGCGCTTCTCGGTCTTCCACGTTTGGAAGAACCAACCGGCAGCCGGCGCAAACGAAGCCAGCTGGTTGGCGATAAACACGCGCTCGTAGGCATTGCGGCCCTCGGGCGTAACCGACGAGTTGGCAAAGATCGCCGCGCCCGACCATTCGCCCACCAGCACGGGGAACCCAGTCGAAATCGCTTCTTTAAGCTCGCGCTTGTTACGCGAAATCGCCGTCGTCAGCCCGCGAGGGCTCGTGATGTCGAGCGCATACTCGTCGCGGTAATGGTACAGGTGAAGGTCCATGTAGACGTTCTTGTACTTGGCGCCGCGCATAAAATGCTTCCACTCGCTGGGATGCCCCGACGACGAGAAGACGACGATCTTATCCTCGGGCATATACGAACGGACGAGCTCGTAGGCATCGCGATAGAAATTGCGCAGGTAGTGAGCAGGAATGCCATCCGTCATGGTGAAGAGGCTCTTGCGAACGCTCATCTGCGGCGTGTCCAGCAGCTCAATGCCCAGCAGGCTCTCGGCCTCGCCATAGCGATCGGCCAAGCGCTCGAGCACGTCGAGTGCGACATGACGGCCGTTGGTGGACGAATGCCACTCGGCAACAGCCTCCGGCGTGGTGGGCGAATCGTTGGAATCGCCCTGGCCACCGGGCACGGTTGCCAGATCGAGCAGCACGCGGATGTCGTACTTGGCAGCCCACTCAATTGCGCGGTCGATGTAATCGACAACCGATATGTAGGAGGCATCGGACTCCTGTGAGCCAAAGGCATACCAGGGCACCGGCAGACGCACGGCATTGAGACCGATCTGCGCCATGCGGCGAAAATCGTCCTCGCTCACAAACGTCTCGTAATGGCGGCGCATGCGCTCGTTATAGGCGGCGGTACCCATGGCCTCCTGTAGCTCAGCCGCGTTGGATGCACCGGTCGCCGCGTACAGCGACGGGGTCACCCAAGGCTCGGGAATAAACCAGCCAGAGAGATTAACGCCGAGTATCCTCTCCATCACTGCCCCCTTCGGATCATGCAGGTCGAACCCGCATCGTATTGCGTAGGATAAGTATCGTTTTGAGTATACCCGCGTGTGCGGACAGGCGACCGAACGGTCTGCAAAGTGACGCGAAAGTGGGAGGAATGTCTGGGAGCAGACGGACTCGGAATGGTGCGACGAGGTGTGTACGCGCGCCGGAGGCAGGCACCGGAAAGTGTGTCCCGTTCTGAGCCCTTATTCTGGGACGCAGTTTCCGCAGAACCCTACATAAAAGAAAAGGACCCCTTTGCAGAGGTCCTAGTCAATTCAAGGTGGCGGGGAAGGGAATCGCGTCCGCGCGCTGCGCGGACGGACCGCTGCGGCGCTTCCGCGCCTTGCGAGCTACGCTGGCAAACGCTCACGCGTTTACTCAGCTCCGCGCCCTCACGGGGTTCGATTCCGCGTGGGGGCCACATAAAAGAAAAGGACCCCTTTGCAGGGGTCCTAGTCAATTCAAGGTGGCGGGGAAGGGAATCGAACCCCTGACACGAGGATTTTCAGTCCTCTGCTCTACCAACTGAGCTACCCAGCCATTTGAGGTGTGCCTTGTTTCAAGGCTTGATTAGTATAACCAAGGACGCGTTCCGGTCAACCGAGAATTTCAAAAAAGTTTTTGAGCACAGCCTCGGTTCTATAAATCGGCACGTCAGAGGCATCAGCCGGCAGCAAGAAGTTTTTCGCTCAGAGCCGCACGGGCAAACTCACTTGGCGTCATCCCCTCGGCAGCCGCCCGTCGACGAATGGCCTCCTTCATTCCCAGAGGAATCTTGACCGACAGCGTTGCCGTCCCCTCACCTGAGAGTGGGGGCCGTCCATGCACGATCCCACCAACGGTGTGTTCGCCATCCGGAAACTCTCCGCGCTCGTACGACTCGCACCACGCGTCAATCATTTCATCCGTTACAACCTGACCATTAGCGGCCGTATACGTCTTGCCCATCATCGACCCCTTTGCCGAGCCCGTTCAATCTCCTGCCAAAATTTCTTCTGGACTGGAGACAAGGCATGAATGATAAGCCCCCACGGACAAGCTCGACCGCGACAAGCTCCACGCTTCGTCCGTCTGGGAGCCATCCAATCGCAAGCCATCTCGGCGGCTCGTCCTTCGGCTCGCGACGAATGCACTCAGTAACCGCAAGCCAAGCGCTAAGCACCTGCTTTTCCGTCAGGTGCTTTTTAGCGTTGGGATGGATCTCAACATCCATGCATCTTCTCCTCCATCTTACCCAATTTCGTATGACGAAAGTCCGCTGTCGCCAATTCTTAAGCCGGCACGCGTTGGAGAGCAGGGGTCGAAACAATGATTGAAGGACGCTCTAGTACGGCCCAGGCGCCGGGGCAGGAGCACATACGCCAGGGACGTACGTTTTCGTAGCATACGAGGACATAGCCACGTGCATCGATAAAGGCGATATCGATGGGATAGGCCATAAAACACGTATGGACCGAAGAGCAGCGTGGAAATGCCATGACGAGCGGCAGACCGTTGGCGGCAACCGGACACCGTCCCAGCATGCCGCGCAGGCGCACGGCAAACGACTCCGCCACCGCAAACTCGGCCGGCGTCCAGCCCAGCCTATTGAGTGCCCGCGCGTAGGCGATGTAGGACGAGACCGCGGTCACATGACCACCCCCGGACGCCATGGATCGACCGTCACCGCGCGCTCGTGCGACAACGTTGTCGGCGCCCCCAGCGGAACGCCAGCGATGCTGAGAGAAGTCGGCCACGGCTCATAGTGCATGGTGCAGGTGTAGGTCCTAAACGTACCGGATAGGGAGAGCAGGCCACCATCCGATGCCTCCGCGCCTTGCTCGCTCGACACTTCGATCTGCAAGTCATAGCCTTCCATGGCATTCAGAATTTGAGTCCGGACCGTCGCCGAGGCATCGACAGAGCTTTCGTCGCCCTCCCCGCTCGGCGCCACGGCGTGCGCCAACACGATGTCGGGCACCACGCGGTCGAAGCGCGCGACAGCGCTGGCATAGATCATGACGTTGTATACGATGAGTGCCAGCACCAGCAAAACGGGCGTAACCACTGCTATCTCCACCGTCGCTTGGGCGCGCTCCTCGCGCAGACGCATGCGGATACTCATTACGACCCACCGCCCAGAGCGCCAACCAGCGTGGCGACATCGACGGTGAGCGGGATGGAGCCGCCGCCGGGCAGAGGAATCTCCGCAAGCGTGAACACCGTACCGCTGATGGTGCGTTCGACTTGATATTCCAACGCCTCGCAAAGCGCCTTGGGATCGGTCACGCCCAACGGAATACTTCGCAGTTTGTCTTGCGCTTGAGAGAGACCAGCAATGTCAGACCCCGGGCTCTTAATGACGTTGGCGGAATCAGTCAGCACCGGCTTTCGCAGGCGCAAGTCGCACGGTTCCAAACCCAGCGCCGCCACGGACGCCGAAACGGTATCGCCGAGCCACGATGCGATGGAGCCCAACGCGCCGCTGCCCCCTCCTAGGCCTTTAATCATCTCGTCCATAAGTTCGTCGGCCGAACCTTGGATGTCTCCGTATCCCACAAGCAGCCGTCCCCAGACATCCATGACGCCATCGAGTACGCCGGCAACGCCACCCGAGCGTTCCTTCAATGTCGAGAAAAATCGCGAAAGCACGTTGTTTTGCGCCGTCGCCTCATCGGGCGCCAGCACCGCGGCAGAGATGGCACCGCGATCGCCAAGCCTGACTGCCGTGTTAAACGAAGAGTTGAGCTCATCGGGGCTCGAGATGGCACCCGAAACCGCAAAGGCAACCACGCCGTTGCGACCGGGCGGAGCGATACGCGGACGCTCGCCCGAAAGCGCTTTAATGGCCTGGTCAAACGCATTGCTCGCACGGTCGGCCTCATCCTCGGTCTGACGCATGAGCTCAAGCTCTTTGTTCCGACATTTGACGTATTCCTCCAAGGCCTTTTTGAACTCGTCGAAGTGATATTCGAAGCCGTTTTCGATAGAGGTTGAAGGCGCCGCAACAGCACCAAGCGACAAAACGCCAAAATGGCATTTGCTGCATTTATCCTGTCCATCGTAATCGGCAACCGAAGCAAATCCGCTCGGCGTCCCTTTCTTATAGTTAGGGCAGGTCGTCCCGTAATGCAGATACGCCTTGTCATCGTTCACGCTAGTCGGCCACACCGCATCGGTATAGAGTTCCGTCGCCCGAACCTCATCAGAGTTGCGCGGCAGCAGCGGAATATAGGAGGAAACCCTGTCTCCGTTCTCGGTTATATGCGCCCGATCGACCTCCGCGCTCGCATAGGTATAAAACGCCTTACGCGCCGCAGACTCTGCCTTCATCTCGACACTCGAGCCGTGGGGCTTCTCATTTGTCAGACGCCAATGGTAGTAGTCCTTCGCGCGATCAAGGGCAACTTGGGGCTCCCACGTAACGCTCGATGAGTAATGCGGATTTTGAACACCGGAGAGATCCGTTAGGCTTTTCGCACGCTCCCACATGCAAGAACAGCTGCCGACCGAGCCCTTGTCAGACCCACCACAATCCGCCAGCCAAGCACGCTCTTTAGCCTTCGCCGTGTCCTCAGAAGCCTTCCGCAGCTCCTCGGCCGCACACTCTAAATCATCTGATGTGTCTTTAATGGCATCGGTCGAGATCTCGGACCCCTCGAGCGCAGCGAAGTCAGACTCGGATGTCCTGGGCACGGCAAGCGCCGTACCGGTATAGGTCACACTATCGGTATCCTGCGCCGACACCGCCTGCGTGGCACGCGCGGCGATCAGATACGGCAGAGCCGTCTCGATTTTCTGTAAGCCTTCCGATGCGCTTTTGGCAAACTTGTTGCGCGTTTTAATGATCTCAATCCCGGTGTCGACCATATTGCCGGCAACCGGCTCGGCACCCGGGATGAGGATGGCGACCAGGCCCGTCCCGATCGTGGCAAACCCCGCCAGCCCCAGACTCAAGATGCTCGCATCAACCACCGTGGCAGCCGCGTGATAGGACGACACTACGTTGGCACCCGCCAGCGCGCCACTATCAGCCGCCACCTGAGTATCCCCGGCACGCGACATGCTCCATATCGCCGCGGTCGACGAAAACAACAATGTGAGCACCACTAGGATGACCACGGCAGAAGAAAGCGTGGTATAGGCGCCGTCTTCGATAAACAGATCGACACCGGCTCGACCCATAAAGCCGCCTCGTTTGCGGAGAGCGCCTGGTCGACGGCGGGCCGCAAACCCTTGCGTCACCCGCAACAGGCAGCGCCTAATCCCATGCAGCAATCCACGAATCATAATCTCCCTCCAGCCATTCGGGACGCGATTGATACGAGACATCGACCTTGAGCTCAACGTAGCCGCCCTCGGCGGTACCACCCATAGCCTGCGCAAACGCACCGATCACAGGCAACGGCTTGACCTCGCCGGAAACGGACACGGACGAGACGCCACCCGCACCGGCCCGGCCAAGCTCGATATCCCACGACAACGGCCCGCCGGCATGAAAGATCGAAACGTTGGGCACTGCGGCAAGTCGGCGGCGGGTGAACTCCTTAAGATCGTCGTCCTCCGCCGTCGTCGTGGTCATGAGCCGCGCGGTCTCGGCGGCGGCAGACTCCATGACCGCGCGCGTATAGAGCAGGCACACCGGTTGCAGCGCGAGAAGGATGAGTGTCAGAAACGTCGGCAGCAAAAAAGCGGCCTCGACCGTAGACTGCGCCCGGTCCTCGCGCGCGGCATCAATACAACGCGATGTCCTTAGCGGCCGCAGCGGCGTCGATAACCGACGTCGAGGCAACGCCATGGGATGCCGCCCGCTCAACCAGCGCCGCCAAGCGCCCATCGGTGCCGGCACGCCAAAGTCCCGCGATCGCCAGCACGATCGATAACAGCGCCACCGTGACGATGGCGTATTCGACCGTCGCCTGGGCAGATTCCTCACGCAGGACATCATGCATTTCACGATCCCTCCTTTGAGTCCGTTGCCTGCGGGCTCAGGCGCACGGCGCGCAGACGACACGAAGCATCGCCAGCATCCGCGGCAATTGTCACCATATCGACCCAGCCGCGTTCGTCGCGCACGATGGCGCCCCACACGTTTCCCTTGATGTCGAGATAGCCGCTCAGAGCAAGTTGCGCCGTGGGTACCTCGCGATAGGCACGCAGCATATCCGCCGCCGCTTCGGTCATCGGTCGGTCCTCGGACCATGCAAGCCGGACCGCAATCGCGTTGCCCTCAGGCGAATCCGTCGCAGTGCCAGACCGCTTGTCGAGCGTCCGCAGAAAGGTTTGCGCCGTGACAGCGACATCCGAATCGTCCGCATCTCGCATCTCATCTTTTTGAGACGCCACCGCCGAATCTGAGCCCAAATCGGAGGCGGTCCCAGGACGCTGCTGCCGCGCGGCGTTAAGCCCCCAAAGCACCGCCGCTATCGCCACGGTCAGGCAAGCAAACACCAGCAGCACCCCGATGGGGCGCTCGCCCTCTACAGGCTGTTGATGCCCTCGCTGATAGCGTTCCATAGATCTTGGACCTTGCCCTTAAATGCGACGATGGCGATAATCGCGATCACCACGAGCACGCCGACCAAGATGGCATACTCGGTGGTACCCTGTGCACTCTCCTCCTGCAATAGTTCCTTGGCGCGCTGACGAACATGTGCCGCCCGGCAAAACGCCCAGCCCTGGACCTTGCCAGCAGCGTCAGTCATCGTGTTCATGTATTCCTCCCTACATCATCCCGCCTGCTCCCAGCAGCGGGCCCAATATGGACAGAAGCAACGCCGGCAAGATGAGCGTGCCGGTGGGAATCAGCAGCTTGACGGGTGCACGCTCGATCTCGCGCTCGACCGCGGCGCGATGAGCCGCACGGATCTCGCGACTTTGAGCGGCCAGCGTCTCGGCAAGTGGGGCACCCAGGGCGAGCGCCTGCCCCACCGTGATGGCAAAGGTCTCGAGCGCTCGCACGTCCAGGTCGCGCGCGGCGGCCAACAACTCGTCCTCACGCGTGCCCACGCCCACCTGCCACGCCATGCAGGCGCGCTCAAGGCGAAGAGCCAGCACTGACCGGCGGTTGGCGCAGAAAATCTCAAGCGCCGCATCAAACGAAAGACCGGCCGAAAGACCCAAGCGCACAACATCGATCATCTCGGACACTTCGCCGAGCGACACTCGCGCCGGGCCGCCCGCTCCAACCGCGCCCTTCACTCGCGCGGTCAGAGCATCGACCACCGAGCGACCCGCGGCAGCGACCAGCACCGCCTCGCGCTTGCAGGCCCCTGCGATCTTGCGTGCATCCGCCCGATCCAAACCCGTCGCGACAAATACACTCAGGGCGCACAGGCAAGCCGCAACTGCAACCGGGGCGCTCATAGCTCCACCCGCATAATGCGTCGGATAGCCACCAGGGCAACGGCGTTGAGGGCAAGACCCAGCACCACAGCGCCCGCGCCGGCAGGCGTCGCAAGACCGCGACGAAAATCTGCCAAAAGCAGCGCCAACACCGCGCACATGCCCACCGGCATCGCCGCGACCATATGCGCAGACATGCGAGCCTGCGACGTCTTAACATCCAGGCGGCGCTTGAGCTCAATGCGCTCCCCCACCATGCTCGACGCCTCGGACAGTAAGTCGGCAAGCGGAGCGCCGGTGCGCTGAGACACCTTAAGCGCCAAGGTCACAAGCGAAAGGCCGGGGGCTTCGATGCGCACGAGCAAGTCATCGAGCGCGTCGGTCGCCGAGATGCCGCAATCGATCGCCGCCGCCACCCGCAAAAACTCGGTATGCACCGGCTCTTGCGCATGAGCGCCCACAAAGCGCATGCCCTGGGCCAGCGAATGTCCCGAGGCAAGCGACATGGAAAGTGCGGTAAACGCCTCGGGCATGGCCTCTTCTGCATCGTGTTGTTCGCGCCGGCTCTCAAAGCCATCCCGGGCGGCGCCAACGGCAAACGGAGCAACAAGTCCCAAGGCAAATCCGAGGGGCGATAACGACACCATCGTTAGTAAAACGCAGCAGACACCGCTCGATAGCAGCAGAAACGCCAAACGCCCCGAAGCATCTTCGATCACGAGGCCAAGGCGATGCGCCGGAGCCAGCGATGCCCACGAACGGGCGATCTTTTTCAGCAGACCGTTTTCCACCAGCTCACGCGGCAGCTTCTCTGCCACCGTCTCGAGCGCCTGACGCGCCAGCTCCGCCGGCGATACCTGCGGCACACGAGGTTCCGCCCCACACACCGTCGCGACAGAAAGCCCTGCCAAGCCCCCTACGACAAAGGGCACAGTGATCTCCATTCGTCCACCTCCTCTTGTGTGAGCGTCCCCGACCGCAGGCCTTCTGCAATAAACGGCGGCTCGCGATCAAGCGTCCAGGTGCACTCGGCGGCATCGAACGTCACATAGCGCTCGAGCTCTACGCCGCCCGATGCGGCGCGTCGCACCCCCGAATACGAGGAGACGAAGCGCCTGCCATCGGCGTGGCGCTCGGACATCACGATACCGTCGAGTGCCATGGCAATCTGCTCCTCGATGAGCTCGCTCGGCAGATCGATGCCATAACGTGCGAGCAACGTCAGACGCACCACGGTCTCCTGTTCTGAACCCGCATGAAGCGTGGTAAGCGACCCGTCGTGGCCCGTGTTCATGGCCTGCAACATGTCGCAGCACTCGGCACCGCGCACCTCGCCCACCACGATGCGGTCGGGGCGCATGCGCAGGGCATTAGTCACCAGGTCGCGGATCGTCACCGCGCCCTCGCCCTCAATTGAAGCCTCGCGCGCCTCTAGGCGCACCACGTGCGGATGATGCGCAAACTTGAGCTCGGCAGAGTCCTCGATCGTCACGATGCGCTCGCCGGTGGAAATCTCACATGACAACGCGTTGAGCAGGGTGGTCTTACCAGATCCCGTGCCTCCCGCAACCGCCAGGTCCTGTCGCAGCGACACCGCACACGACAGCAGCTGCGCATACCAAAGCGGCAGCGATCCCAACCCCACGAGCTCGTCCAGCGAGCAGATACGGTCCGAGAACTTTCGGATGGTGAGAATCGGTCCGTCAATCGCCACAGGCGGAATCACCGCGTTGACGCGATAGCCCGTTTTGAGGCGGGCGTTGACGATGGGGCTGCGCTCGTCGATACGGCGGCCAAGTGGCGAGATAATGCGGTCGATAAGCACACGGATCTGCTCATCATCCTCAAACGCATGCTCGATGGGGTACAAGACGCCGCCGCGTTCAAAGAAAGCCGAGCGGCAGCCGTTGATCATGATCTCGGTAACGGTATCGTCCTCGATGAGCGGCTGCAACGGCCCCAAGCCCACCACGTCATCCAAAATCTCGTCGATGATGGTCTCGCGCTCGGGCGTCGCGAGATCGGTCGGCTCCTCAACATTGAGCGCCGCCTCCACCGCGGGACGCAATTCCGAGCGGGCAAGTGCCGGGTCGATATAGGCGCTGATACGCGCCACTTCGTCGTAACCCATGCGGTCCATCACGGCGCGCTTGGTGCGTCGTTTCACCGCGCGGCGACGCCCCGCATCTACAGGCGCTGCCGCCGCTGCAGCGCCGGCAGCCTTAATCCTTGTTTGCAGGCTCATCGCTGATCACCCTCGCGCGACCAGGGAAGGCGAATACGCGGGCGTTCGGTGCGCGTTGCACGGTCGGCGACCATATCGCTCCAAGGGCCGACGGCGCACCCCAGTTCCACGAGCATCTCGCGCGTGGCCTCGCGCACGCTGGTCGCAAAAGCGCTCGTCTGACCCACTGCCTCGTCAGCGCGTCCAAACGCCATGAGCGCGGCGAGATCCTGCCCGCCATCGGCGATACGAATCTTGGAGCTCAACGCACAGGCAATCTCAAAGCGCATGGCGACGTCCTCGTCTGCCCCGCGCGCACCGAACCGGTTGAACACGGCGCTCATGCGCGTGCGCGGCACACCTACTCGACTTGCCAGTTCAATGACGCGCGATGCCGATGTCGTGGACGACACCGCCGCATCGCCAACGACCAGGCAACGGTCGCTCGCTGCCACCGCAGCCGCCACGGCGTCGCCCCAAAAGACCGAGGTATCGATAAAGACCACGTCGGATTCGCGACGCAGAACATCAAGCAGTAGCTCCACCGGACGTGCCATGAGCTCGGCTTGCTCGGGAGCCGCAACGGGACCCCAGAGCGTAACGCCCGGCGCCACGCGCATCGAAGCGGCTACGATATCCGGCTCGGTGAGCGTGCCCGCCGCCGACGGCTCGATAAGTGCCGCCATATCGCGCGGAGCATCGACGCCTAACAAGTCGTAAAGGTTTCCAAACATCAGGTCCAGGTCGAGCACGGCGGCACGCAAGCCCAACAGCGACGATGTGTGTGCCATGGTGGCAACCATCGTCGACTTGCCGCAACCGCCTGAACCCGAAATAGCGCAGATGACTGGAGCTCGATGCGGCGGAGCGGTAGCGTCCGCCGGCGGCATCGGAGGCGGCGGGGCGGGCGTCGGTGACAGCGTCCCCGTCTCCCCCGCCGCAACCACGTGCTGCGTCCAAGCCGGCATGGCTGCTTGTTCGGTCTGCGAGGCAGGCTCGTTCTGCGCAATCTGCTCATGCTGCATCAGCGACAACTCGCCGCACCCGGCAAGGCCCTCAACTTCGTCGAGTTCATCCGCCAGATTCACGCCGTGCACGTATCCCATATCTACTGCCGGGGAGTCGCCAGCATGCTGCGCCGGCCCTCCAGCGTCATCGTATACAAGGGGGTTCCGGGGGCGCCGACCATGCTCGGCTTCCGCTTTTCCATAATCATCAACACGCGGGCCTCTTGTAGCGCGAGGCGCCCCGGGTTCCCTATCAACAAAAGCATCGGGCTCAATCGTCATGCGCCGATCGGAATCAACCGCTCCCTCGCCCGCGCGCCCGTTGCCGCATATACTGTGTGCAGCGATGACCTCGGTCGCCCCCGCGCGAAACAGCCCCTCGATATCCGACGGATCGAGCGCTTCTATCAACACGACCACGCGACTCACGCGGCCTTCGGCCGTCAGGCGCGCAACAGTCTTGCGCACATCTTCGGTATCAAACAGAGACGCCGCGATGATGGCAGCCCCGCGGCGCGACGGAAACGCCCGCGCCATGGAAACCAGCCCGTCCAGGTCACCCACGCGAAGCACCTGTGCACCAGCATCACGGCCCTCGACTTCCCGCTGCAACAGCCCGTAATCGCCGCACGCGCAGCACGCAAGCCAGATCGCCTTCATCACTCGTCGCCTCCGCTCTTTTTGCCGCGCGCCGTGGCGGGAATCGTCAAGCTGACCGTTCCCTTGCCCGAGGCTCCCAGCAGTTCCTTGACGTCTTCGGGGTCAGCCGCCAGCGTCACCCATTCGATCTTGCCCTCGCGCGTGGCACCGGAATCCTCACTGGTATCGATCACGTACGCGCCGCACAGCCGATCGGTCACGCCGTCTTTTTGCACATACACATCCACGTAGCTGCCCACGCCCGTAGCACCGCCGACCGAGTGCTCGGCATCGACCGCCACCGAAACGGCGACCTTGCCCTTAGGCACCTCGAGCTTGCGGCTCTCGACCTTGGTGTAGACATTGCAGATCACGGCGTTTTTGGGAATACGCGAAGTCGTCACGTCGCCGCGCACCTGGCGCAGCTCGGTCGCCGCGTCACGCGGCAGCAGACTCGTCAGCCACCCCTGGGTTATGACATTGGTCTCATCGAGGGTCTCGCCCACATCGATATCGCGCGCCGCGACGCATACCTCGACGCGATCGCCACCGTACTTGGCCAAGGTCTCAGCCTGGACCTGTTCGGCTTGTGAGCGGATCGACGAGCCGTAGACCATGCAGAGCGCCGCGGCAAGCACGCCCGCGACCAAACTGATGGCGATGCGCTTGCTCTTGTTCACGGCCGCTCCTCTCAAGGTAGCACCGGGCAAATGCCCGTACCACCATTGTCTGGGCGACCAGGGCGCAAAGCGGCGCAATCGCAATCTTGGTTTTACGTGTCAAACCAATTGCTGACCAAAAGCTGACCAGCCCGTCAAGCTCGTGGCAAGGTTTTGGTCAGAACGTCGGCAAAACGCATATTTCGAGGCGCTTTGGCAGCAAAAAAGCCGCCTCCCGAACAGTTGGGAGACGGCTGTCATAGGAAAATTCAATTACAGGTGGACATCGGGGTCGAGCATTTGGGCACTCACGCGCATGGATGACGCCAAGTTTTGGAACGTCTCCAGGCGCAGATTGTCGATCTGTCCCGCGTCCTCGGCCTCGCGAACGGCGCAACCCGGCTCATGAGTGTGCGTGCAATCGCCAAACCGGCACGCACGCGACGCCTCGACGATCTCGGGGAAGGCACGCGCCAGACCCCGCTCATGTCCCACGAGCGGCAGGCTGCGCAGGCCCGGGGCATCGGCGATCACGCCGGCGTTGCCCGGCAGCGCCACCATCACGCGCGCAACCGTGGTGTGGCGACCTTGGTCATCACGCTCGCGCACGCCGCCAGTGGCCAGCGCATCGTGGCCCAGCAGCGCATTGAGCAGTGTCGACTTGCCGGCACCCGACTCGCCCAAAATCATGGCACAGCTCCCGGCGGGCACGCAGGCGCGCACTTCGTCTAAGCCGAGGCCCTCGGCAGAAGACGTCACGATCACGCAAACGTCCGGACCCACCAGACGGCGCACACGGTCCAGATCGCGTTCGAGCTCATCGGCCTCGCAGCGGTCGGCCTTGGTGAGCACCACCACCGGCTCGGCATCGCAATCGAGCGCCAACACCAGTGAGCGTGCCACGCGATCGAGCAGCACCTCGCCGGCGCCGAGCGCCTGCACGATCAGCACGCTGTCGACGTTGGAGCAGAGCACCTGGCGCTCACCGCGGGCACGGCCACGCCAACGCTCAAAGCTCGTACGGCGTGGCAGTACGCACTCGATCACGCCCATGTCGTGCCCGGGAGCACGGCGAACCGCCACGCGGTCGCCCACGGCGGGCAGCAAGACCTCATCCTCGCCACGCGACTTGGCAAACCCTACGGCATGCTCGGCACGAAACGTGTCATCGGCAGTCGCCACCAGCGGAAACCCGCGGTCCAGGCGCACCACGGCACCGAGCTGCATCTGCTCGGACTCCTCGGCCTGTGCGCAAAAGTCGTCAAATGCAGCCTGCTGAGCCGCATCGACCGGCAGGTCATCGAACGCCGGAACGTCCTGCAGCGCGTCGAGTCCCGGCACGCTTGCCAGCAGCTCCTCAGCAGGTGCGGGAGCCTCGGTCGCGAGCTTCCGACGACGATCGCGCTTAGCCCGCGCCCCCGTCGTCTTTTTCTTCGCCTTAGCCCTAGCCTTGCCCACAAGCGCCTCCCAGCACCATAAATCACAACTGAGCAGGTATTTTCCCACAAAAAAGAGTCGGTCGAGCAAATGCTCGACCGACTCACACACTTTCCCTCAGCTCATGGTCCCGAGAGGTTATCCGAAGGCCCGCCCGCCGGGAGGGGTTTCTTCTGAGCGATCCCGCAGCGCGAAGCGCGAGGACCAGCGAAGAAGAAACCCCGCAGGCGGTCGGGCCGGTGGGAAGGATGGCCTTTCGACCTACTCCTTCTCGACCGCGCGCATGATCGCCTTGTAGATCTCCATCAGCGGGATGATCAGGAAGGCAAGGCCCAGCGCGGCAAGAACGCCCTTGAGCTCAAGCGTCACGGGGCCAAAGAACATCTCAGCAAGCGTCGGCTGCACGGTCACGATCACCGTCAGCACCAGCGCCAGCGCAGCAGAGGCCCACAGCCACTTGTTCTGCTTCTTCATCTTAAACAGCGACGTGCGACGGCTGCGCATGTTAAAGCAGTGGAAGATCTCGACCATGTTGAGCGTGATGAAGGCCATCATCACGCCTTCCTCGTCAGCGTTGCCGGCGATCATATCGGCGATGTGGATGTAGCCCATGTCAAAGTACACGCCCACAAAGAAGCTCGCGAGCACCAGCACGGTAATGATCAGGCCCTGGACCACGCAGTCCAAGCCCATATGTCCGGCAAAGACGCCGTCCTTGGCGTTGCGCGGCTTTCGCTTCATGATGTCGCCCTCGGCGTCCTCCATGCCCAGCGCGAGCGCGGGGAAGCAGTCGGTGACCAGGTTCACCCACAGCAGCTGCACCGGCTGGAAGATGGTAAAGCCGATGAGCGTGGCGATGAACACCGAGAACACCTCGGCAAGGTTAGCCGAAAGCAGGAACTGGATGACCTTGCGGATGTTGTCGTAGATGCGGCGACCCTCTTCGCAGGCGCCGATGATGGTGGCAAAGTTGTCGTCGGCGAGCACCATGTCGGCAACGTTCTTGGTGACGTCGGTACCGGTGATGCCCATGCCAACGCCAATGTCGGCGCGTTTGATGGACGGGGCGTCGTTGACGCCGTCGCCCGTCATGGCGACGATCTGGTCGCGCGACTTCCAAGCCTCGACGATGCGGGTCTTGTGCTCGGGCTGGACGCGGGCGTACACGCCGTAGTCCTCGATGTGCGCGTCGAGCTCCTCATCGCTCATGCGATCGAGGTCGGCACCGGTGATGGCATGGCTGCGATCGGTGACGATTCCCAGCTGCTTGGCAATGGCCACGGCGGTGTCGATGTGGTCGCCCGTGATCATGACGGTGCGGATACCGGCGTCGTGCGCCTCGTGGATAGCGTCGGCCACCTCGGGACGGACCGGGTCGATCATGCCGGACAGGCCACAGAAGACCAGGTCATGCTCGAGCGCAGCGGGGCTGCAGTCGCTCGGGGCCTCGGTGTAGGTGCGGCTTGCCAGCGCCAGCACGCGCAGAGCCTCGTCGGCCATGGCCTTGTTGGCGGCCACGAGCTCGGCGCGACGCTCCTCGGTCAGCGGGACGACCTTTTCGCCCTCGTAAATATGGGTGCACAGGCCGATCACCACGTCGGGCGCGCCCTTGGTGTACTGCTCGTACTCGCCATCCAGCGTCTCGACGATCACGGACATCATCTTGCGGCCCGAGTCGAACGGGGCCTCGCCCACGCGCGGATGCTCGGCAGTCAGGCCGGTGAGGCCAGCCTTGCCGGCGTCGTTGACGAGCGCGCACTCGGTCGGCTCGCCCACGGCCTCGCCCAGCTCCTCGTCCCACTGAGCATCGGAGCACAGCGCCATGCCGGCCAGGAACTTCTCCTTGGGCGCAGCGAGCTCGTGCTTGACGACGGTCATCTTGTTCTGGGTAAGGGTACCGGTCTTGTCGGAGCAGATGGTCTGTGTGCAGCCAAGGGTCTCGACAGCAGAGAGCTTGCGGATAATCGCCTGGCGCTTGGCCATCTTGGTCACGCCAAGCGAAAGGACGATGGTCACGACGGCAACAAGGCCCTCGGGGATGGCGGCGACGGCGAGCGAGACGGCAACCATAAAGGTGTCGAGCAGGGCGGTCGGGTCGGTAAGGACGTTGCCCACGCCGTGGCGGAGGATGTCAACGCCAAAGATGACGACGCAGATGACGATCACCATGATGGTGAGGATGCGGCTGAGCTCGGCGAGCTTCACCTGCAGCGGCGTGAGCTCTTCCTTGGCCTCGGCCAGGGCGCCGGCGATCTTGCCCATCTCGGTGTTCATGCCGGTGCCGACCACGACGGCGCGACCACGGCCGTACACGACGGTGGAGCCCATATAGCACATGTTCTTACGGTCGCCGAGCGGCACGTCATCGGTGCCGGCGGCGAGCTCGATCACGTTGGCATGCTTCTCGACGGGCACGGACTCGCCGGTGAGCGCGGCCTCTTCGATCTTCATCGTGGCGCTCTCGAGCACGCGGCAGTCGGCCGGGACGGAGTCGCCCGCCTCGAGCATGATCACGTCGCCGGGCACGAGCTCGGCGCTCGGCAGGTGCACGAGCTTGCCGTCGCGCAGCACCTTGGACTGCGCCGCGCTCATCTCCTGCAGGGCCTCGAGAGCCTCCTCGCTTTTAGCCTCCTGGACCACGCCCAGCACCGAGTTGACGATAACGACGAACATGATGATGGCGACATCGGCAAAGTCCGCCTCGCCCTTGACCATGCCCGTGAGCGCACTGATGACGGCGGCAACGATCAGCATGATGACCATAGGGTCAGCCATCTGTTCAAAGAAACGCCTCCACAGCGGCGTCTTCTCAGCTTCCTCGAGCTTGTTAGGGCCTGTCTTGGCGAGGCGCGAAGACGCCTCGTCGTTGCTCAGGCCGAGGTTCTCATCGACACCTTGGTCGCTGAGCACCTCCGCCGCGGCGGACAGGTATTCCTTTTGCATATAGAGTCCCCTCCTGGGATTCGGGCCACTCAGCAGATTGATGCCCGATCATAATTCCCAGGAGAAGGGCAAGGGCTCATCAAGGCTGCCGTGCTGAGCGGCAGTTGATAGTGGAGCTATGGTACCCCAAAGCGACGCGTCTAGCCAAAACAATCGGTTTGGAAATATGGTCCGCACGCAACGGTGCAGACCGTGTGATGCTCAACATTGGTAAAACGTTTTTTCTTCGGCACATCGCCAAACTGACATATCGCCCAGATAGCAGCGGTTAGAGCGGTTGGTAAATTTTTTCATATACCGTTTATCCCGCAAAAAATGAACTTCTAATTCGGCATACGGTCGATTTTATGGGGTATTCGGTCAGCATTTCGTTATAATCAACACGGTTTTATTTCTTATGGTTTATCTATCAGCGCAAGACGATGTCAGATGGAGGTCTGAATGTACAAGCGCACTAAGATTGTATGCACCATGGGTCCCGCCTGCGATAGCGACGAGACCATCCGCGAGATGATCAAGGCGGGCATGAACGTCGCCCGTTTTAACTTCTCGCACGGCTCCTACGACGAGCACCACGGTCGCATCGAGCGCGTCCGCCGTATTTCCAAGGAGCTCGGTCTGCCTGTCGGCATCCTGCTCGACACCAAGGGCCCCGAGGTCCGCACCGGCCTTCTGGTCGACGGCAAGAAGGTTGCCGTCAAGACCGGCGATAAGATCGTCGTCACCGCTCAGCCCACGTCCGAGGATTTCCACGGCACCGCTGAGCACATCTCCCTCGACTACCTGGCTCTGCCCTCCGAGGTCGAGAAGGGCTCCCTCATCCTGATCGATGACGGCCTGGTTGCCCTCGAGGTCGAGTCCGTCGACGGCCAGGACATGACCTGCGTCGTCAAGAATGACGGCCTGATCGGCGAGCGCAAGGGCGTCAACATGCCCAACGTCAACATCTCGCTGCCCGCCATCACCGAGCGCGATCGTCAGGACATCCTCTTTGGCCTGACCGAGAACATCGACTACATCGCCGCTTCCTTCATCCGTGACGGCGAGTCCGTCCGTGGCATCCGCAAGCTTTGCCGCGAGAACGGTGGCGAGCACGTGACGATCTTCCCGAAGATCGAGTGTGCCCTGGGCGTCGAGAACTTCGACGAGATCCTCGAGGCTTCCGACGGCATCATGGTCGCCCGTGGCGACCTGGGCATCGAGATCAAGCCCGAGCTTGTTCCGCACATCCAGAAGGAGATCATCGCCAAGTGCAACGCGGCCTACAAGCCCGTTATCACCGCTACGCAGATGCTCGACTCCATGCAGCAGAACCCGCGCCCGACGCGCGCCGAGGTTGCCGACGTTGCTAACGCCATCTACGACGGCACCGACGCCGTTATGCTCTCTGGCGAGTCCGCTGCCGGTAAGTACCCGGTCGAGGCCGTTAAGATGCAGGCCAGCATTGCTCTCGAGACCGAGAAGTACCTCCCGGCTCACGCTCCGCTCGAGGTTCCGGCCGATGCTCACGGCACCCGCGTTGTCAACAACGTTGTGGGTATGTCCGCTGTGAACATGGCCACCACCGTTGGCGCCAAGTGCATCACCGTGCCGACGACCACCGGTCGTACCGCTCGCCTGATCTCGCACTTCCGCCCCAACATGCCGATCTGCGCGTTCTCCCGCCACGAGTGGGCCGTCCAGCAGATGATCATGTACTGGGGCGTTATCCCGCACCAGGCCGAGATTACCCAGGGCACCGTCAACGGCACGATCGTCAAGGCGATCGAGACCGCTAAGGAGCTCGGCTACGTCGAGGCTGGCGATTTGACCGTCGCTACCGCCGGCGATCCCCGCATGAGCGTCCAGCTCGAGGACAAGGTCTCCTCGACCAACGTCGCTTACGTCGCTCAGGTGCGTTAAGTCGTACTTGCAAGCATGTTTGCATTGCAAAGGGCCCGGAAGGCTTCGCCTTCCGGGCCCTTTTTCTGTGTCAATGCCGGCACACGGCAAAACACGCACCCATTTCTTTACCAAAAGCGCGAAATCCACCTTTCGAGGCCCAAAAATAAAGTCCCAAGCGCTAAAAGTGTTCGCCCGATGGCGAAACCACACCTTACCCGACGCTGCTAAATCGTTTTAGCAAGAGCCAGATCGACCGCGTTTTCGGAAGTATGCGGCAAATTCTGAGACCTCCGAGCACACCCCGTTTTTTCGCAACAAAATGCCTGATAAACTGGCCTCAAAAGCCAGGTCTGCTCACAGGGTTCAGATTTTGCCGCATACTTCCGAATTGACGCTGGCATCGCACGGTCCAAAAGCACATTTCGACCAGGAGGATATCATGGACCTGACGCTATGCGGTCAATCCGCTTTTTACTATCACCGTATCCCGCCGCAGGTATTAGGGCTTTACCCCGCCATTAGCCTTGGCAATATGGATCGCAGATGTTGCGGCCTCGGAAGTCATGCAGTTGTAAAAGACCTGCTTCATGCACCGCTTCACAGGCTTGTATTCACTCGAGCACAATCCGGGTCGCGAAGCCTGTTTAAATCGCACCTCCTGACCCAAGAGCCGCCTCCCGGGTCGTTTAGGCAAACTGAACATGGATTTGATGTCACGTCGCCCGAGTTTACGTTGCTCAGCCTTGCCACGCAGGTCTCACGCAACCAGTTACTCATGGCTTGCTACGAGATGTGCGGCTTCTTTGCAGTGTTTAAGCCCTGCGAGCGAACGCAACAACAACTCGATGAAGCCATTTCGCTTAAGCTCATTCCGCCCGACCGTGGTTGGAAACGCGTTGTCGACACCAAGGGCAATGACACCAATTTGTGGAAGCGCCCGCCGCTCCTCAGCGCGGCGGATATCGCCGCGTTCGCCAAGCAGGCTGCAGGCCTGCGCGGCGTTAAACAACTGCGCTGGGCGGCCGAGCACATGACGGGGCAGACCGCCTCGCCCTTCGAAGTACAGACCTCCATGCTTGTCTCGCTCCCCCGCAACGAGGGCGGCATGGGCATCAACATCGCAAACAACGTGAGCATCCCACTCAGCGACGCCGCGCGCTCACTGTATGACAAAACCTGCTGCTACGCCGATATCCTCATCGAGAGCAACACCGACAGCATGGGCGTCATCTTGGAATGCCAAGGCCGCTCCGCCCACGATGGCGAAGCCGCAAGTCTCTCCGATGCCGAGCGCACCACCGCCCTCACAAGCATGGGCTATGACGTTATCCAGATAACCTATGAGCAAATCAAAGACACGAAGAGCTTTAACAACATCGCCGAACTCATCCATAAAAAGGCAGGGCTCCCCTCCATCCCAAAGACCGATCAGGAACGCACCACCGAAGATGCCCTGCGGCGGGAGCTATTGGTCGATTGGGATGAGCTGTTCGCCGTCAAGCCGGCCAGCTAGCAGCTAGCGATCAGGGGGACTGCGGGAACGTCAGAAGCAGCAACGCGAGCCGCAAATCCCGCCTCGGTCAGCTCGATGACCTCGGTAAACGTTGCATCGAAAAACTCCTCGGTTAGCAGGCGATACGGCGGATGATCGGGCTCGCCGGGGTTTTCGCGTACAATCTCGTGCATGACGCCGATAGTCTTGAGCACATATTCTTTATGGATGGGATACTGCCCAAAACGCGTCGCAGCGGTATAGAGGCGATCGGTCGCACGCGGAATGGAAACGATGCCCAGCGTCTTGCCAAACCAGTCAAAATCGCCCTGCTTTTTAATGCGGAATTCCTCGCACGGCTTGCCGCCGTGTGCTTCCAGATACTGGTTCACACGCGTGTTCCATACCGTGTCGGCCACCAGATGCGACCAGACGCCCAGCGTTAAATCGAGCAGCGACTGCGCCACATCTTCGGACGCAAGCGAGAACTCACAGGCGCCGGGACCGACAACCGGCTCGGCATCCCTGTAGCGCTGAGGATAGTGCACGCGGTTCAGTCGCTCGCGCTCCTCGACAATCGAGGTAGCCTCAGCAGGTTCGCCCGCGGGTGCGCCTTTAAGCAGCGGCGCCACATAGGTATCCCAGAACTCGTGCTCGCGCGGCTTAGGGATAGGCTCGGGCTTTGCAAAGTGCGTAATGCGATACGGAATGGGATCGGCGATGCCAGGGACCATATAGCCCACGAAGATATCCGGAACCACGCAGCCAAACAAAAAGGCATTGCGGTCGCGCACGCTATCGGCAAGCACGCTAGCACGTGCCAGCAAGCGCTCCGTTTGAGCGATATGAATGTTCCAACTTGGCATAGCCACCCCCATAAAACCTGGTTAACTATACCATCACGGCAGAGTCGCACAGGCGGCCATACATACCCTACGCAGCAACTATTCCGCAGCACCGCTTTCGGTTCCATACGACGGCACGGGCGCCTCGACCACATGGTGATATCGATCGATATAGATGGCACGGGCCTCCAGGCGGCGCACCAAATCTTGATGGTGCGTACTCATCAAAACCGTCTTACCGGCAGCAACGTAGGCCAGCAAAAAGTTGACTACGATGTCGCACGAGTCCTCATCGAGCCCGTTGGTGGGCTCATCGAGCACTAGGATATCGGGGTTCATCGACACCACCGCAGCCAGCGCCACGCGCTTCTTTTGCCCGCCCGAAAGCTGATAGGGCGAGGCATCGACCAGATCGGCAACCTGGAACAGCTCCATGGCATCGCGGACGCGGCGCTCGAGCTCGTCTGTCGGCAGCCCCATCTGCGCGGGGCCAAAAGCAACTTCCTCGCCCACCGTAGCGCAGAACAGCTGGGCGTCGGCATTCTGGAACACAAAGCCCACGCGCTGATGAAAACGCTGAGCGGCTGCGGAATCCTTGAGATATGCCGCATCGATCACGTGCCCGTCAAACAGGTACGCACCCGCGTCCGCTAGTTCAAGACCGTTGATAAGGCGCATAATCGTCGTCTTACCGCAGCCGTTGGGACCGAGTAGGGCAACGAGTTCACCACGATCGACCTGCAGCGAAACGCCGTCGACCACCGTATGCCCCGTATATGAGAACACCACGTTGCGCAGCTCGATGAGCGGCGCGGCCTCGCCGCCCGCACCGTTCGTGCCCACCGCACTATTCATATCGATCGTCAAAACGTCGCCCTTCCCTATTTGCATCCCCAGCAAGAACCAGCAGCGCCTACAGCACGGCGCACAACACTGCCAGCAGTGCCACGCCGCCCGCATAGACCGCATCGCGCCAGCCAAACCCGGCGCGCGCGGGCGCCGGATACGCACCGGCAAAGCCGCGGCAAAGCATAGCCTCGTCCATCGCGTGGCTACATTCCATCGCCTTGATAAACGTCATGCCCATGATACCCGCCAGCGAGTCGGTGCGCGAAAAACCCGCAGGCGCACGACCCACGCTGCGCAGCATGACCGATTCGCACAGATCGTGCGCCGTGCGTCCCAGCACCTCGATATGCTTGAGCGCCATATCGAAAGTAAAGATGACCTCGTCGGGCAGGTGCAACATTTTGAGCGCCGCCGACATGCGGCTCCAGGTAAGCGTCCATGAAACGCCCAGCACAAGCGACACATTAATGAACGTCTTGAGCGCAATCTTGAGCATGGCGCCCGTGGCAGACGCGCCCAGCAGCAGGGCAGGTAGTGCCAAAACCACCGCGAGCCCCGCAGCGCCAAGTGCCGGCACAAAGGTTGCCCGCAGCCCGCGTACGGGGCGCACGGCAACGAGCACCAGCGCGATAGCCGCCATCAACATGAGGTACAGCGGGCTCTGTGTCAGGTACACGCACAGAACGCAGACGAACATCCCCACCAGGCGCACCGGCGCCGAAACGCAAGAAAGGGCGCGGTCGACCATCGACCCGCCCTCGTGTGCGCCTCCACCCAGGCGAACCCGCTCAAGCAGGCTCGCCAGGTGCAGGACGTTTTGTTGCATAACACGATGTCGAGCCCCCGCGGGCTCGTAACGCTGCTCGACCGTAAGCCAGCTAGGCAGCTCGGCTATTGCCATGAGCACCGCTTTCCTTGACCGTCAGCGAGACCAGGCGGAATGCGATGGTCAGCACCGCCACGCCAATCACGCCCGAGAGGATATACATGGCAGCCTGGCCGGCAAAGCCAAGACCCTGCTCCTCGGAATAGGCCTGCAGATAATCGCCCGTGGGCAGGGCGTCGGCAAAGGTCGGGGTATCGAGGCCGACCGAAGCCTGCAGGCTGTCGTCGCCAGCCTCCTGAACGGCGGTCGCGGCACCCTCGGCGTCCCACTCACCCCAGGCGTCACCGGTGGCGAGCAAGCCGAGCGGCGTAGCCACGACAAGCACGGCGACCAGGATGAGCGTGGGGACCAGCGAGGTCTTCTTAGCGGCAGCGCTCTCGGCAGCAAGCTGGCCATCGACGGCCTCGGGCCCGACGATAACGCTCGGCGCCGTCTTCTTAATGAAACCATAGATGGCGGCCGTCGCCACGCCCTCGACCACGCCGGCAACCAGCATATGCGGGATCAACATGGCAGGAATAGCCACGGACAGCGGGAAGGGGCAGTACAGCGGAGCGCCCGAGGCGTTGGTGAAGAGCATCGGCTGAATACCAAACTCGATTGCCGCGCACAGGGCCGCCAGGCACAGGCCGACCCAGCCGCTCACGATGGCCGAAACCGAGGTGCCCCAGCTCTTGTCGTGCAGACGGCTGTTGAGCGCACGGAACACGATAGCAGCGGTAAACGGCAGCACAAAGGCCATGTTAAAGCAGTTGGCGCCAAAGGACAGAACGCCGCCGTCGCCAAACAGCAGCGCCTGCAGCGCGAGTGCAACCGAGACTGCAATGGCAGCAGCCTCGGGGCCCAGCAGCAGCGTGATGAGCGCGCCACCAACAGCGTGACCAGTGGTGCCGCCGGGCAGCGGCACGTTGAACATCATGAGCAAAAAGGAGAACGCAGCGCAAATACCCAGAAAGGCCATATGCTCGCGATCGAGCGTGGCGCGCACTTTCTTGATGCAGTGAACCCATACGGGCACCATCGCCACCGCCATAACGGCATCGGTCTGCGGGGACAGGTAGTTATCTGGAATGTGCATATACGCCTCCCGGTTGCCGGCACATGGGATTGCAGCGCCGCTTGAACCATTTCATCAGTGTTACGAGCTAGATGATTCGTAACACGCCGCAGGCTATGATAGCAAAACGGCGCGCCGCCACAAAAGCAGCACGCCGTTATGTAATGCGCGTGTCATATATGCAGGGTCAACGGTGCCTTATTCCGAACACCGCGGTCACGCAGAGGCCACAGCAACCGCCATCAGGCCCTACGCCCCCCATCGCAAGCCCTAGCCGCGGACCTCGCCGTTTACGCCCTTGCACACCTTAGTGACGATCTTCTGGTGCGCCTTCTCGACCTCTTCGCTGGTGAGCGTGTGGTCATCAGAGCGATACGTAAGTGCGAAGGCCATGGACTTCTTGCCCTTGCCGATGCGGACCGGATCGCGGTAGACATCGAACAGGCGCACGCCCTCGAGCAGCTTGCCGCCGGCACTCGTAATACGACGCTCAAGATCCTCGCAGGTCACAGTGTTGTCGACCACGATAGCAAGGTCGTGCTCAACGGCAGGGTACTGCGAGAACTCGCGGTAGTTCTCCTGATTGCGGGCGCCCTTGATCAACTTGTCCAGATCGAGCTCAAAGGCAACGACGACCTCATCGATGCCCATCGCCTCGCGCGCCTCGGGGTGGATCTCGCCGACCCAGCCCAGCACGGTACCGCCGGACAGAACCTCAGCGGCACGGCCCGGCTGCAAGAAGGCATAGCCCTCGCCCTCGACGGGACGGAAGCGAACCTTCCCGATGCGCAGCTGGGCGAGCAGCTCCTCGACAATGCCCTTGCCAAAGAAGAAGCGCAGCTTGCGGTACTTCATGTTCCATGACTGCTCGCTCCACTGGCCCGAGAGCACGCCCGCCACGGACTTGGTCTCCTTGGGCAGGCTGGCGTTCTCGCGACCGTGGAACAGGCTGCCGACCTCGTACAGGTGCACGTTGGGCGTACCGTGCGCCTCGTTGTAGGCCACGGACTGCAGCAGGCCCGGCAGCAGCGAACGACGCATCTCGGTCTGCTCGGCCACCAGCGGGTTCATGAGCACCACGGGGCAGCCGCGGCCTTCGGTGGACATGCCGATCTTCTCCAGGTCGCCCGGGGCGGCAAAGCCAAAGGTCGTGGTCTCGTTGAGGCCGCAGGCGCGCAGGATCTCGCCGACCTTGCGGGTGAGCTTCTGCTCGCGGGTCAGGCCGCCGATGTGGTTCTTGGCAGCCGGGATGGTCGCCGTCACACGGCCCATGCCCCATAGGCGCAGGACCTCCTCGATCAGGTCAATCTCGCGCGGCAGGTCGGGACGGAAGCTCGGCGGGGTAACCATAAAGTCCTCGCCGTCGCGCTCGACGGTGCAGCCCAGACGGGTAAGCGAACGCTCGATAAAATCGGGCTCGATGTCGGCACCGCAGATGGCATGCACGCGGGCCAGGCGCAGCTTGATGCTGTCGATGGTCTTGGGCGCGGGGAAAACATCGACATAGCCGGGAGCAACCTCGCCGCCGGCGATCTCCTCGATGAGCGCGCAGGTAACGTTGGCGACATCCACGCAGCCGGTCTCGTCAACCTGGCGCTCAAAGCGAATGGAGGCGTCGGAGATCAGCGACAGGTCGCGGCTGGTGTGCGAGGTGCGACCGGCGTTGAAGCAGGCGCTCTCGACCATCACGTCGACGGTGTCGTCCTCGATCTCGGAATCCATGCCGCCCATAACGCCGGCCAACGCCACGGGGCGCTCGCCGTCGGTGATAAGGCCCATGCCGGCGTCGAGCACGCGCTCCTCGCCGTCGAGGGTCGTGAACTTCTCGTCCTGCTGGGCGGCGCGAACCACCACGCGGCGACGGCCCTCGCGCTCGGCAAAGGTGTCCAGGTCAAAGGCGTGCAGCGGCTGACCGGTGAGCATCATCACATAGTTGGTGATGTCGACGATGTTGTTGTGCGGGCGCACGCCCAGGGCATTGAGGCGCTTGACCATCCAGTCGGGCGACGGGCCGACCTTCACGTTGCGCACGATGCGGGCGACATAGCGGTCGCACAGGCCCTCGTCGGCAATCTCGACCGAAAGCTCGTCGTCGGTCGCGCGGCCGGTCTCGATCTTGATGGCGGGCAGCTCAACGTGGAAATCACGGTCGAAGATGGCGCCGGTCTCGCGGGCCATGCCGATCATGGACAGGCAATCGGGACGGTTGGGCGTGATCTCGCAGTCGAGCACAGTATCACTCGAGCCCACGTACTCGGCAAACGGCATGCCGCAGGGCGTATCCTCGGGCAGGATCATGATGCCGGAGTGGTCGCCGCCCAGGCCGAGTTCGCGCGCAGAGCAGTTCATGCCCATGGACACGACGCCGCGAAGCTTGCTCTTCTTGATCTTGACGTCGCCGGGCAGAACTGCGCCGATCATGGCCGTGACGATGTGGTCGCCGGCCTCGAAGTTCTGCGCGCCGCAGACGATCTGCAGCGGAGCGGGATTGCCGTCAGCGTCGAGGTTCTTGTCACCCACGTCGACCGAGCACACATACATATGGTCGCTATCGGGGTGAGGGGTCTTGGTGAGCACCTTGGAGGTCACCACGTGGTCGAAGGACTCGCCCACGGTATCGATCGCCTCGACCTCGGTGCCGGTACGGACATATTCGTCCGAAAGAGTCTTGGGATCCTCCGGAATATCGATCATGGTCTTGAGCCAGTCGTAAGAAACGCGCATCTAACTGGTCTCCTTTCATAAATGCGGCTTTGAGCCAAAAACTGCAACGGAGACGGGTTTTCCAAGTGCCGCAGATTGCCTTGAAAGAGGAGGGCCGCGTACTTAGGTACGCAACCGACGATTGAAAGGCAAGGTGCGGTGCTTGGGAAAGCCGCCGGGCCTAGAACTGATTTAAGAAGCGCATATCGCCCGTCATGAGCGTTCTGAGGTCGGGCAGGTCGTAGCGCAGGGCCGCGACGCGCTCGGCGCCAATGCCAAAGGCGAAGCCGGTATACTTCTCGGGGTCGATGCCACAGTTGATAAGAACGTTGGGGTCGACCATGCCGCAGCCCAGGATCTCGATCCAGCCGCTGTGCTTGCAGAAGTTGCAGCCCTTGCCGCCGCAGACGTGGCAGCTCACGTCCACCTCGCAGCTGGGCTCGGTGAAGGGGAAGAAGTGCGGGCGGTAACGCGTCTTGCGATCCTCGCCAAACATGCACTTAACAAAGTAGTCGAGCGTGCCCTTAAGATCGCCAAAGGTGATGCCCTCGTCGACGACCAGGCCCTCGATCTGGTTGAACTGCGGCAGGTGGCAAGCGTCGGCTGTATCGGGACGGTAAACGGTGCCCGGGCAGATCATGTAGATGGGCGGCTTTTGCGACTCCATGGTGTGGATCTGCACGCCCGAGGTCTGGGTGCGCAGCAGCACGTCGGACTCGCCATGGGCGTGGGCCTCGGGGTGCGCGACGCTGCCGGGGTTGTTGTCGACCACGTAGAAGGTATCGCGGGCCGAGCGGCTCGGGTGATCCATGGGGGCGTTGAGCGCGGTGAAGTTGTAGTAGGAGGTGTCGACCATGGGGCCGGACTCGACGGTGTAGCCGATGCCGCAGAAGATGTCCTCGGCCTCCTCGATGATCTGCTTGATCAGGTGCTGGTGACCAATCTGCGGACGGATGCCCGGCAGCGTGATGTCGACGGCCTCGTGCTCGAGTGCGTGCTTGAGGGCGGCGGCCTTCATCTCGGTGGTGCGCTCATCGAGCATGCCCTCGATCAGCTGGCGCATCTCGTTGGCGCGCTTGCCCATGACGGGGCGATCCTCGGGGGCAAGCTTGCCCATCATGCGCATCAGGCCGGTGATGCGGCCCTTGCGGCCGAGCAGCTCGACGCGCGCAGCCTCGAGCTTGGCGGCGTCGTCGGCGCCTGCGACGAGCTCCTTGGCCTCTTCCTCGAGTTTGACCAGATCATCAATCAGACTCATGTCTTCCCTTTCGTCTCTCGCGCTCCCCGCTCGCCGGGACGACTGCCGCCGCCCGGCGTTGCGAAAACGCGGCCCGGTTCGGTAACAAAAAACCGTCCTCGGGCATGTGCATTGCCCAAGGACGGTTGAATTCCGCGGTACCACCTTGTTTGACCCGGCGGATGTCTGGCCCGCCGTGCCCACTCTGCGCCCCTTATCGCGAGGCTCACGGCTTCCCTACTGGGGCTTCGCCGCCGCTAGCCGCGCGCCCGTTGAGGTCGCTGCTCGGGAGTGAACGCTTGGCCCTTGCCACCGCAGGAAGGCTTGCAGCCCATGACCTTCCCTCTCTTGCCGGCGACGCGGCGGGCAAAACCCTCTCCGTCAACGCGTTGGGCTATAGGATACCACATTGTGTGGGCGTATCGCCGCGTTCCGTTTTGTTCGTGCTGGGTACAAGGCAGGTAGCTGTGCAAACTGACCGCACGCCCACCCGTGGCGTCCGGTCTGCGAGATTAAGGATATGGTATGGGAAAGAAACTCGATAAGAAGGCCAAGGCCGCGGAGGGCAAGGCACCCAAGGGCATGAAGGTCGATAAGGCCGTCAAGAAGTTCCGCAAGCTCGAGGGCAAGCTGTGGACCCGCGAGTACCTGCTCAAGATTGCCGAGTTTGACGGCGCGACCATTGCTCCCGCCAACGGCGCCGCGGCGCGCGCCGACGCCATGGGTACCCTCGCCGGCGAGCATCATAAGCTCCTGACCAGCGAAAAGTCTATCGAGCTCGTGCGTTCGCTGGCGCGCGAGACCGTCACCGGCGGCAAGATCGACGACCCGCAGCTGCTCGACGAGATCCGCGTGCTCGGCCGCGACCAGCGCGAGGCGAGCGTTATCCCCACCGAGGAGGCCGAGGCCTGGACCAGGCTCACCTGCGAGGCCGACGCCGTGTGGCACAAGGCCAAGGCGGCCAACGACTGGGCGAGCTTTGAGCCCTATGTGGATAGAATCGTCGCCCAACTTAAGCATCAGGCCGAGCTCATGGACCCCAAGCGCGACCCCTACGATGTGTGGCTCGACCAGTACGAGCGCGGCCTTTCCGCCCAGAGCTTCGACGCGTTTTGTGACGAGGTCAAGGCCACGGTCGTGCCGCTTGTGCATGCCATTGGCGAGCGCGGCCAGCAGCCCGCTGCCGACTTCTTGCACGCCCGTGTGCCCGAGGCCGCCCAGCGCGCCATGAGCTTCGACCTCATGAAACTCGTCGGCCTGAACCTGGACGACACCACGCTTGCCTTTACCGAGCACCCGTTTAGCGAGGGCTTCTCGGTAGGCGACGCGCGCATCGCCACGCACATCTACGAGGACGACTGCATCTCCAACGTCTACAGCATCATCCACGAGGCGGGACACGCCATGTACGAGCTGGGCGTCAATCCTGCCTATGCGCGCACCTGTCTTGAGGGTGGCACCTCCATGGGCATCCACGAGAGCCAGAGCCGCTTCTTCGAGAACACCGTGGGTCGCAGCCGCGCTTTTATGGGCCCGTTGCTCGAGGTGCTGCGCCGCCACGCACCCGAGGTCTACGGCGACGTCGACGAGGACACACTCTACCGCGCCGTGAACATCGCGCAGCCGTCGTTGATCCGTACCGAGGCCGACGAGCTCACCTATCCGCTGCACGTTATGGTGCGCTACGAGATCGAGCGCATGCTGTTTGCCGGCGAGGCCACGGCCAAGGACATCCCCGCGCTTTGGAATCGCTTTATGAACGAGTACCTGGGCATTCCCGTTCCCGACGACACGCGCGGCTGCCTGCAGGATACGCACTGGAGCGGCGGCTCGTTTGGCTACTTCCCCACGTATGCGCTGGGTAGCGCCTACGACGCCATGTTTGTGCCGGCCATGTGCCGCGACGGTGTCGACCTCAATGGCGCCTGTGCGAGCGGCGATCTGGCACCCGTCCGCGCGTGGCTGGGCGAGCACATTTGGCAGTGGGGCCGCGCCAAGGACGCACCGGAGCTCATCAAGGGCGCTTGCGGCATGGCCTTTGATTCCCGCTACTACTGCAGCTACCTGCAGGACAAGTTCACCACGCTGTACGAGCTTTAAAGCTTAGACAACACACAACGCAAAGGGGCGCCGCAGGATCTATCCCGCGGCGCCCCCCTAGTCATTGGGGACGTTCTTTAATGACTAGTCGTTTAAGAACGTCCCCCATGACTACTTGAAATTGAACGTCAGATTGCCGCTTAGGGGCGTTTGCAGCGTCGAGCAGTTACGCGGTTTGGTAAAACCGCGTAACTACAGAGCCTCGAGTGCGTTGGCGATGCGCTTCATGGCGGCATCGGCGGATACTTGGTCGGGCGCCTCGGCCAGCACGCGGATAACCGACTCGGTTCCGCTCTTGCGTACGAGCACGCGGCCCTCGCCTGCCAGCGCAGCCTCGGCCTCGGCGATGGCGTTCTGCACGCCCATGTTCTCGAGCGCGGCGTCCTTGTCCGCCACGCGCACGGCCACCTGCGCCTGCGGTAGCAGCTTGCACGGAGCCGTGAGCTGCGAGAGCGTCTCGCGCTCGGCGCGGATCACTTCCATCACGCGCAGCGAGGTCATAATGCCGTCGCCCGTGCGCTCGATATCGCCAAAGATCGTATGGCCCGTCTGCTCGCCGCCTAGGCTGTAACCGCCCTCGCGCATCTTGGCATACACGTGACGGTCGCCCACACCGCTGGTCACGGCACTTAGGCCGGCAAGCTCCAACGACTTGATCAGGCCAAAGTTGCTGGCAATCGTCGGAACCACGGTACCGCCCGAAAGGCGACCGTGCTTGTTCAGATACACGCCGCACACGTACAGGATCTGGTCGCCGTCTACCACGCGACCGCGCTCATCCACGGCAAGGCAGCGGTCGGCATCGCCATCGTAGGCAAAGCCCACGTCCAGGCCCTGCTCCACCACGTGGCGCTGCAGGCGCTCCATATGCGTGGAGCCGCAGTCGACGTTGATGTTAAAACCATCGGGCGCGGCGTTGATCACGCGCACGTCGGCACCGAGCGCGTCAAACACCGGCTTGGCCACCGAGGAAGCCGAGCCGTTGGCGCAGTCGATGCCGATCTTGACGCCCTGCAGCGAAAAGTTCGCGCTGGCGATGAGCGAGGCAATGTAGCGGTTGCGGCCCTGCATGTAGTCCACCGTGGCGCCGATGTAGTTGCCCGTGGCCAGCGGCACCTCGCTCTTGCCATCGATGTAGTCCTCGATGAGCTCCAGTACGTCCTCGTCCATCTTAAAACCATCGCTGTTGACGAGCTTAATGCCGTTATCGCAAAACGGGTTGTGGCTCGCGCTGATCATGATGCCGCAATCGAAGCAGCCTTCCACGGTCTGATGCGCTACGCCCGGCGTGGGGATCACGTGCAGCATATAGGCGTCCGCACCGCTCGCGACCAGGCCGCTCACCAGCGCCGCCTCGAACATATAACTCGAGCGACGCGTGTCCTTACCCACGATGACGCGCGCCTTGCGCTCGCGGTTGGCGCCGTAATACCAGCCCACAAAACGGCCAATCCTATAAGCGTGCTCTACCGTCAGCCCAACGTTAGCCTCACCGCGAAAGCCGTCGGTGCCAAAGTACTTCATGCGCTCTCCTTACAAAATAGGGGCAAACAGATTGCCTGTCCGCCCCAAAATGGTACTCGATTATCTGCGCTACCAGAAAAACCCTACGCCGACGCGCTGTCGCGAGCCGCCTGGCATGTAGGAGTCTGACGCAGCGTAAGCGGCTTGTCCCCCGCCTCGGCTGACGTGGTCAGCGTATATGTGATCGTCGTCGTCTCGCCAGCATGCAGGTCAACGGTGCCCGAATAGAAGGGGATTCCATGCCACGTAGCGGCGCCAAGACCAAACTGGGTGCCCTCGACGGTCAGATCAGTAATGTTGCCGCCCGTCGGGGCAAACAACGAGACATTCAGACGCTCGTCGTCGCGCGCGGCATCGGGCGCGCTCGCCGCGACGTAGTCGGGCAGCTTGCCGGCCTCCTCCTGCGTCATGATGTTCGTCAGGGTAACGGTGATGCGATACGAGCATGTGCCGTCACCGTTCTTGATGCCCTGGCCAATCTGCGTATCGGCATTCAGGTACCAGTCGAGCTTGGAGAAGCTCAGGTTGTTAAAGTAGACACCAGCAACGGGATCTTCACTCGGGTCATCCGGATCGGGCAGCGAGGCGTCGATGTTCATCTCCTTGATAGCGTTCTGCTCGTCATCGTTTTTCATCCACGCGATCAGGCGGCCCTCTTCGGCACCGCGCTCAACGGCGCTGACAAGCTTCGTAACATCGACATCGCCGATACCGCCAAGGATCTTGTCGAAGGCGGCGCTGGCAACAGCCGCAAAGATACCGTCCGACTCCTCGACCGGATAGTTCCAGTACACATCGTGCATGAGGACCTTTGCGGCGTTGGTGCCGTCGACAACCGTTCCGTCGGGCAGCGACACGTTACCGACCAGGCCCAGCAGATACTGCAGGAACACCGGGTCGATACCCACGACGCCGTCAACGTCCTGGCCATATTGAGATTTCCACAGCGCGGCGACACGCTGCGAGTTGCGGGGCCAATCAGGCGAATAGGTATTGCCCGAGTTGTACAGGTTACTGTGGTTGCCGAACAGCGCCTCATCCTCTTCGTCGACGCTCTCGACTGCCTCATCCTCGCTGAGTCCAATGCGGGGAACAAACTCGCCAATCGACATCTGGCCGTCGGTGACCGAAATCAGGCCCTGCGAACCGCCAAAGCCGCCGCAGGCACGAATCTCGACGTTGTTCATGGCGTACACAAGGTAGTTGCGCGTCTGGCCGTTGGCGCCGAGCATCTGCGGAAGGACGGGGGCGACCTTCTCCGCCGCGTCAACCGCGCCGTTGAGGGTGGCAAAGCCGTCCTTGGCCTTATCGACCAGCTCGGTCACCTGGGAAATATGAGTATCGCCAATGCCCTGGATCTTCTCGTTGGCGCTCTTGAACACCTTCGAGCTGCTGGAAAGCGAATCGGCGACCGCCTGCAGCGCGGACACGTTAATCATGCCGTCCTGAAACAGCTTGCCGGGCGTGGCCTGCGAAAGGTTATCGGCCATGGGAACCAGCGCATTGCTCGAGACATCGGACAGGGCGTCGATCATGGTGCGGGCCGCATTGATGTCGCTGCCATACACCGGGATAAACGAAGCCGCCGTCCACAGCGGGCTCGAGGTCTCTGCCTTCATGCTGTCGCAAAGCTCATCAATCTTCTTCGCGTCGTCAGGCAGCGTCGAAAAATCGCCCGACGTGACCTTGTCCTTAAGGCCACCGACAATCTCGACGGCCTCCTTCGCTTCACTCTTTACGGTCTTTGCCGAGTTAAGCAGCATAAAGCCGCTTGCGCCAAGCGCAACGAGAAGCACCGCGACTACAGCGGCAATAATGGCGCCGGTGTGACGCTTTTTGCGTTCGCCCTTGCGATGGCGATGACGGACCAGACCGTCAGAGGTCGAACTCGACGAAGCGTCGCCGCCATAGTTCAAGCCAAAATCGTAATAATCTTCCTTGGAACCCGAGCCCGCAAACTCGGCACCGCTATCATCCAGGCGGGCGAACGTGCCAGTCTCGGAGGCGCCGGTGTAAATCGTGCCAAGGTTACCCGTAAGCCCCGCGCCACCGGCAGAGGGAGTATTGTTGGCGGCCTTGCCGGCATTAACGTTGCCGGCGGCATTCGCGGCGTTGGTAGCACCTGCGTTGTTCGCGGGTACCGAAGGAGCCCCACTCGGCCGCGACGCGGAGATTGCACCGCCCGCAAAGACATTCCCTCTTGCACGGCCGGTCTTTTTTGCCTTTTGTGACTGCTCGTACAGAGCGGTAAACATCGCCGTCTCGCCCGGGGACACGCGCTTACCGGAACCGCCCTGTCCAGCGCCGCCCGGCGTGCCGGCCTTACCAGCCCCGTTCGGACGCGGCGGAACTGCAGGACGGCCGCTATCGCTGCCCTTAAAGTGATTACCAGCCATAAAGAAATCCTCGCAATTGAGTCGCAATGAAAAAGTCCATAACGTTACTAGTTTATGGCATTTTGAGCATCGACAGCTAAACTCCAGACACGGACATCAATTGGCGAAAATGCAGCACAACACCTTTTCTGTCTTGGCGGCGGCGCCAGCTACACCGTGAGGAACATCATCACGATGATCATGGCAAAGCCGATAAGGTCGGTCGGCAAAAACACCGTGCCCAGCATAACGGCGCTGGTGATGGTCGCCGAAACCGGCTCCACAGTTCCGATGAGGCTCGCACGCACCGAGCCGATGTCCTTAACGCCCTGCATATAGAGCATGTAAGCAAAAAACGAGCCGATAACCACGAATACCGCGAGCGCCTCGACGCCGGCAGCGTCGAGTGCCGGCATATGCGCCCAAGGCTGCACGAAGACGCACGAGACCACGCCCGCCGTGAGCATTGCCGAGCCCGTGACGATGGGGCTGCCGTATTCGGGCAGGATCTTGGCGGGAATCACCGCCATACACGTGGCGCTGACCGCACACATAAGACCTGCTGCCAGGCCAAGCGGCGAGATATTCAGGCTGGTGGGGTCGCCGCCGGTGGCGATTAAAAAGGTTCCACCCAGAGCCAGGCCAATGCCGATAACTTCGCGAGTACGCGGCATGCGGCGATCGGTCACGCAGGTGTAGCCCATGATGATAACGAGCTGCAGGCACTGGAGCACCGTCGCGGTTCCGGCGTTCGTCAGGCGCACGGCCGAAAGATAGCAAAACTGGTTGAACAGCAGACCAAAGGCGGTAAAGAGCAGCAGCTGCTTGCGATCGGCGGGTGTGGTCCAGAGCTTAATCAGGCGCTCGCGGTCGCGCGTAACAACCACGGCCATAAAGAGTAGACCGGCGAGAATCTGACGCACGCTCATAAGCCACAAGGTGTCGACGTGGTAGGTATCGAACAGAAAGCTCGCGCTGGTGCCCGAGAAGCCCCAAAACGAACCGCCCACCAGCGTAGCCAAGACGCCCGCGATCATCTTGCGCGTCGAAGCGCTGTTCAGGCGGTCGCGCCATGCGCGACGGGTGTTGCGGCTGAGCTCGTCGGTGCCCTCGGGCACATCAATGTTCGATATATCGGTCATCGGCACCGAAGCCCCTGCGCCTTCGACCTGCTCGACACACTCTTTGCTCATTCCACTCCCCCGAAACAGTCTGGAAGCAATTCGGCTTACCTTACCACGGCGAAGGCACCAGCCGAAGGCTTGTCCGCTTATCGGTAGGACAATTCCGCAGGCGTCTTTCCATGGCTCGATACCGCAATGGCCTTGCATTATGCGACAGCCAAATCGCGGCAGCAGGCTCTTTTGAAATGGATATGACAAAGCCCCGAATTCCACAATGTAAGCGATTTTTAAAAATGTTCTTGCCACCGAGTTCAGGCTCCGTTATATTATCCCTTGCGCGCTTGCGCACCCTTGATCGGGCGTTTAGCTCAGGGGGAGAGCGCTTCCCTGACACGGAAGAGGTCAGAAGTTCAAATCTTCTAACGCCCACCAAATGTTCGCAGCTCAGAGGCTATGTCCTCTGGGCTGTTTTGTTTTATGTCGCCAAATCCGCTGGCAGTTCCAACCGTCATCGCAACGTAGCATCAATTCACCTGACGAATGGCTGCCAAACAAATTCAATACCCCAACATCAACAATAGCCAGGCACAAAACTGCGCCGCAAGCTGCTCCAACCGCCCAACTGGTCAAAAGCCGACCATCTACTTGCCAATTTATCTAACGGCGTAACCAAGCAGTCCGCGCCGCAACTTCTCAACAAAACGCCGCGATGTCTGCGCCCTGCGGTATCCTTGAGCCGCTCGCACCTGCAGCACCAAGGAGCCGCCATGCGCACCGAGCTCGATGTCCCCTTTTCGCACAAAGAAGAAGCCAAGGCGCTGGGCGCCAAATGGGACCGGACCAAGAAGATCTGGTATGTACCCAGCGGCGTCAACCCCGAGCCCTTTGCCGAGTGGCTGCCCGGTGTTGACCGATCCGACCCCTCAGCGCCGTATATATATCTAGTACTGGGCAAGCGCGAGTGCTGGAAATGCCACGAAGAGACCTCGGTCGCGGCCTTCGGTATTCCCTATCGAACCGATGACGGCAAGGGCATCGCCATTGCGCACGCGCCCAACGAAGCCGGGCACATTACCATCGACACGGCCAATGCCAACGCGCTCGCCATTGTTCCCGCTCTTGGCTGCGTCCCGGGCGAGATCCGCGACTATCTTTCTAAACGCTGTGGCTACAAACCCGTAGGCGCACGAGCCTCCAAAGCCCCGTCGCTCGGCAACACGTGCACCAGTTGCGACGCGCTGCAAGGCAGCCACTATCTGTTCGAAGAACCCACGTCCCCGTTTGCCCTCACCGCCATCAACAAGCTGCCGGCACTGGAGTTTGTGCGTGTCGAAGTTGCCGGCGTCTTTGGCGTCCCGGCCACGCGCACCGACTTTGACCAGGCACTCTTTACTTGGGCACGCGACCATCACGCCGAGTTCCACAAGCAGCTCGGTGAGGGGATTTATTTGTAGGAACGGAGATGCCTTCACAGCCAGCTCCTCCGCATCACCCATCCCTCGTCGCCGGCGTCGTACACGATATCGAGGCCACAAACAGGGCATTTCTCCTGATACACCGGCATATGAACGCCTGTCCGTTTTCTCACTTCGTCGCTAAGTCTGTCGCGCGCATCGATGAACCGAATGTCGAGGCACGGTATTTGCGAGCCGCAGCAAGGACAGGAGACGACAAACGACCCGCAATCAACTTCTACGCTCGGAAACATTTTGTTGTCTATAAGGGCACACGGCAGTTTTCCGTACTTCCCCATCGCAATATCGCCTCGCCAGCTCACGCTCGCTCCCCTCTCGCTATACAAATCAGGAAGAGCATGCACCAGCAGGCGTGCGCGAAATTGCATCGCCGCGCGATCCGATCAAACAACACGATCGTAAAAGACCGCCAAAGCCAAATTTCGTCGTCGGTCGCACCCTGTCCGGCAAACTCAATATCGACGGGTATGTGCTTCAGATAACTCATGTCGGGCGCAAAACGAGGGTCCGGTCCGCCTTTATGAACAGGACCGTGCAGAACAAACCATCCGTTTTCGGGCTCGAACCGCTCAACAAACGCAAGGCCGAGCACCTTATAGCCCACCTCGGTTGCAAATATGACTCCGACTGGGACGCCACATTCCATGCAGTTGAGCATTTTACGGTTGTAATTCTGGTCTCGAAAACCAACGGTACCCGGCGCTTGAACCGAGTACTTAATGACCCACGTACCATCGTCCAAATAGAGCGGAGGCACATTGTTGATGCTCTCGGTTTGCCACTGGCGCACTTGTACCCCGCTACCCCACTCCCCTGTATACTGATGTAGCACGTGTTTCATCGGGGCTTGTTGGGCCTGGTTGTTCATGGGAGGGTCTTATGGCTGCTTCGAATCCGCCTAAGGGGAGTGTTTCTTCTTCGTCCATCAAGCCGGTTACGCGCAAAGCCGTGCGTTGCCAGCGCGAGGTCGCTTGGCTTGTCACGCAGGCGGCGGGCAGGCTTGTGGCGACCACTCAGGACGTCAATGCGCCTACGCCGAGCTTTGTGTTAGCGGCGGCGCTGGATTTTGTGCGCCAACTGGAGCTTGCCGCACAGGATGCCAGCGGCCACCTCGACTACCAGAATGTTATGGCGCCCGACCTGCAAACGTTCTGCCACATGGCCAAGTTGCCCGCCGCGCCCAATGCGCTTTCGGACGTAGGCTACATGTTTACGCTTTCGGGCGCGGACCTTATCCGTGACATCTATGCATACTGCAGTGAGCTCGCCGAGCGTCACGTCTTTGGCACGGCTGAAGTCAAACCGGGAAATGTCATCAAGCTGGTTCTTAGGCTGTTCTTGATGGACGGGTTCGGGGCCATGCCGGCGTAAGCCGAGTCTTTAGCATCACCGTCGACTGAGCAACAACCGCTTTACCTTAGTGGGCGCCAATTGAGGGTCAATTATTGGGTTGCCTCGTCCACTAACGCATTTATTCCACGCGCTCTGACAGTCGATATTTGCGGTTGCGGCTCGTCGCCGGCGCCGTGGGCTCAAGCTCGCCTTGAGCAATGAGCGCGTTGACGCGCGACCTAACCTGGGAAATTGTAAGCTCCGTGCGTTCTGCCAGCTCACGCGTCCCCAGCTCGCCGTAATGTTTGAGTGCCGTCACAATTAAGCCCCCGCCATGATCGACCGGCTCGATCTTTGAACGGTAAAGTACGACCTTGAACCGATCGAACCCCGGGCAGAACAGGGGCTCGGCCAGACCATGCGCGCGCATGGCATCGATCATCATCGGGATGCCCGAGCCATTGCCCTCAGCCGGCGAACCTGCGCCATCCGGAAGCGGGACAATCGACATAAGTTTCACGAGCGTCGCGTTACGGCATCGGGAGCTGCCGTCAAACAAGTTCTCGCGAGTCTTTCCCCCGTAAAGGCCGCCAGGATTCGTTACCTCGACACGATCGTCAAAGACGTCGACGGCAATCGATTGTCCACAGAACCGATCCCCGTATTCTCGATGGATTACGGCGTTGGCGATTGCCTCGCGCAGAACCTCCTCGGGAATCTCCAGCGAGTCGACACGCGAGACGCCTTGGACGGTCGAGATGCGGCGCAGGTTTTTGGCGACAGCTGCGACGGCATCCGAAATCATCTCGCCTAGGGTGCCCTCGCAGACTGTGCGGTCCATAAACCTTAGTGGCCCCGCAGCTCCCTTTTGAGTTCCCACGTGGACAGCCACATCAATGAAGAGCTTGGGATAGAACTGCTGAGGGTAAACGCCCGCGGCAAGGAGGCCGGCCTTGGTAACATTGCCCTGGAAGTCGAGGAAATTCAGACGCTCCATCTTTGTCTTCTTGTCCGCCGCACCGCGCATCGCTCGAGGCGTCAGCGAATAGGCACGCTCTATCGTGCGGTCGACCATCGACTCGTCGAGATCGCCCACACTCGTACCGGGCACCGCATCGCGATCGCTAGGACTCGTCCGTTCATATGACGACAGTGCCAAAACCTCGGTCGACGAAAGCGGGACATCTTTGTCATCGATGCGTTTGTAGCTGCCACCTTGAGCGCCCCGCTCTATGACATAACAAGGCTTGCTCGACGGGTCGAGCTCCTCAATCGTGATGACCAGAACCACGGTGCCCTGGAGCTCCACGCGTTCAATGGTGTATTTGGGCGGATTGGCCAGTTTTCCGCGACCGCCGGCATCACCCATGCCCGCTACGAATTGGTTGAGCACCTTCTCGGTCTCAAAGTTCTCAACCGGGACAAAGCCCGCGCGCTCGCTCACGCCGAGCACGATAATTCCGCCAGCAGTATTCGCGAATGCGCTAACTGTTTCCCATACGTCGCGGGAAAGCGTCGTGGCGCTCTCCTTGACCTCGACGTTAAGATCGTCCGAGCCCATGCGCCTTAAAGACTCGAGCAGACCGGTCAGCTCGTTTTCGTTCATCTGCATGTCCTTTCGCTCGGCCCGGCGGAGAATGCCACGAATAGATTTCCTTCGTCTCTCAGTTATCTCTCGTAATTATCTCTCATCTTACTGCTATCTCTCATATTAGAGATAATTGAGAGATGAAAGATAAGATGTCTGCCATCTGTTTCATGTAAACATGTTTTTGCTGATAGAACAATCAGTATTGAGACAATACCATGATTGCTTGTCTCTTTGCTGCTCAGTTATCTCTCATATTTATCTCTCGTCTTTCGGTTATCTCTCATATTAGTGACGAATGAGAGACGAGAGATGCGTGAGTGGTGCATGGGCGTGGATTATTGGACGGTCGGAAAATCCCTCAAATAAAAAACGGGGCCGGCCTTACGCCGAGCCCCGTTTTCAAACGGTCAGTTAGTTATCCAACGCGCGAGCATAGCAGTCAACATTACGCCGCCGCGAACACTCCCAAGCCCGTTCCGATGATGCAGATTGCGAAGATGCCCAAGATGATCCAAATGGTCTTGACGCCCTTTTTATAGAGGGCAACGCAAGCGAACGTTGCCAGCAAGGGCAGCAGACCGGGGAAGATCGAATCGAACAGATCCTGCAGGACAATCTCCGAACCACCCACGTCAAAGGTCAAAGCCGTGGACAGCGAGACCTGTGCCGCAATCATGGCGCCGATAACGGTCATTCCGAGAACACCGGCAGCATGCGTCATGCGAGACATAAGGTTGCTCTCTTCGGACTGCTGCAAAAACTTGGTTCCCAAGTCGTAACCCAGATGGGCGGCGACGATACGCGTTGCAAAGTTAATCACGGAGTAGATGAGCGCGTACACGATGGGGCCGAGCGGGTTGCCCGTCGAAGCGATGCCAATACCAATGCCGGCGGCAACCACGCGGAACGTACCCCAGTAGAACGAATCGCCGATGCCGGAAAGCGGTCCCATAAGGCCGACCTTCATGGCGTTAATCGAGGACGTGTCGAAGTTCTTATCGGCAGCCGCCTGCTCTTCCATCGAAACCGTTAGGCCGGCTACAAACGGAAGCACATGAGGCGTGATGTTAAAGAACTCGGTATGGCGATCGAGCGCCGCATAGTAATCGTCGTCGTTGGGATAGATCTTTCGCAGGGGCTTCTGAATGGTGTACATGAAGCCCATTGCCATCATCTTGTCGTACGACTGCGAGCACTGGCTCGTAAACTGGCGAAGGAACATGCTCCGATACATATCGGGAGTCATAATCGCGTCCTTCTTGGCCTCTTTGAGGTCGGTGTTCTGGATAGCCATTAGAAGTCCTCCTCTTCATCTGCAGCAACCGTCTGCGGACCGGACGAGCCCTCGCGGAAGGCCAGGAGCAGCGCGACGCAAATGGCAGCTGCGGCGACGCCGACCACGTCCATCTTGAGGTAGATGACCATAATGAAGCCCAGGAACAGCCAGGGAAGGAGCTTGTTATCGCCCATGGTCCTGATAAGAAGAGCGAAGCCGATGCAGACCATGACGCCGGACGCAACGTTGAGGCCGTCCATCACAAACTGCGGAATCGCGTTGAGCGCATTGTTGATAAGGTCGGCACCAAAGAACAGCGAGCCAAACACCAGCAGTGCAGACGGAATGCCAATCGACAGCGGCACGATGGTCAGATGGTACAGATTCGCCTTGGCAAGATCGCGATTTGCCAGAGCGGTCTCAATCTTCTTGCAGGCAAAGGCACCCGGAACGGCGTAGCAGAAGTTGCGCCACACCTGAAGGAAGACGGAGACGGGAAGGGCGAGCGCGACGGCAGTTGCCGTGCCCGTACCCGTAATGACGGCAAACGCGCAGCCAAGCACGCCGGAGGCATAGACCTCGGGAGGAACCGCCGCGCCGACCATGATGGCGCCCATGAACATGGACTCCAAAGCAGCGCCGACGATAACGCCCTGCTGGACATCGCCAAGGATCAAGCCGACAAACAGGCTCGTAAACAGCGGACGACCAAGCATCGTAATGCCAAATAATTGCTCGTCCATGGACGCAATAAATGCGACCAGTGCAACTAGAAGATACTGGACAACCATTTCGATCAACCCCAGAAACAGGTCTGCAGGCGAGGCATTCTGCGCAGCTCGCCTGCAGACAACCGCAGCAATTTGAGAGGATTAGTAGTTCATCTGGTGATAGTAACGACGCGTGGTGAGCGGGTGGTTACGGACGTGCTCGAGATGGCAGCTCAGACGCTCGGTGATGGTGTAGGTGACCATCGGGGAGACGATCTTGCGGAACTCGGGGTCGCTGAACGGCAGCTCGACCTCGGCGGTGTCAAACTTGTTCACGCGGACGTTGACGCCCTTCTCGTCGGCGAGCATGTGAGTGAAGTTGTCCACGCGGTCCATGAGCTTACGGGTGTCGTCCTCGCCGTAGAGCATGATGAGGCTCGTGCCTTCCTCGCACAGCTCGATGGTGCCGTGGAAGAACTCGGCGGCGTGGATGGACTTGGTCTTGATCCACTGCATCTCCTCGAGGATGCACATGGCGTAGTCGTAGGCCTCACCCCAGAGCATGCCGGAGCCAATCACCATGTGGTAATCGGTGTCCTTGAAGTCCTCGGCCATGGCGGCGCAGCGCTCGTCCTGAGCGTCCTTGGCCTTGATGAGGTACGGAGCGATGTTGCCGAACTCTTCCATGAAGGTGTCGTACTTGGGGAAGGCGCCGGCGTTCTTGAGGAAGCGGGCGACCAGCGTGATCTGGTAGGTGTAGATGGCCTCGCACAGAACGTCGTCCTCGGCGAAGCTGAAGAACTTGTAATCGGCGTACTCGGTGGCCGGGGTGTTGTCGTTGGAGACATACATCAGCGTGCGGGCGCCCTGCTCCTGGCAGAACTTGGCAGCCTCAATGATCTCGGGGGTGGTGCCGGTACGGGTGGAGAAGACGCAGACAGAATCCTTGTTGAAGGTCTTGGGCGGGCAGGCGAGGAACTCTGCGGCGATCTCGCAGTGGACATCGACGTCGGCCGTGGTGGTCTCGACCCAATACTTCATCGGGAGCGTGTGGGCCCAGGTGCCGCCGCAGCCGATGAAGAAGATGTTGGAATAACCCTGCTCGCAGACCTCGTCCACGGCAGCCTCAATCTGAGGACGGAGAGCGAGGGCATCGCTCACAACCTTCTCGTAACGAGGCTCATCGAAATTGAACATCCCTTACTCCTAACTCACTTGGATGAACCCTTCATTCATCCCATGACGTTATAATACTTTATATAACTAACTATGCAAGAACTATTTCAGATTTTTTTGATTTTTCTTTAATAAAAAGCCCGCCGATCAAATGATCGACGGGCATAGGCATAGAGCATTGGTTCAATAAATGCCGAGCATCAACGTGTTTCCGGCTAGAAAACGTCCTTGGCAAACACCTTAGCGTCATTGGGAACCTGACGGATTTCGATGGCCACGCCATCGCCCAGGAGCTCTTGGATATGCTCGGCATCTTTCTCGGTCGCAAAGATCGCAGGGGTCGGATGAAGCGTGGTCTCAGGGGTCTTTCGGGTTCCGCCCAGATTGATCTCTTTGATGTCTTTGCAACCCTTAGCGAGACGATAGACATCTTCAATCGTCTCAGTGATGATAAACAGCGAATACTTGTCGGTAACGCCGCTGTTGAGCGCCTCGATAGCAGCGTCAACATCCTTGATGACGAGTTTAACGCCGTTGGGGCGGGCGAGCCTCAAGGCCGCCTTCCTCATGTCGTCTTTTGCCACAGCATCGCTGGCAAGCAAGATGCAATCTACATCCAAAGCGTGAGTCCAGGACATGGCAACTTGGCCGTGAATCAGTCGGTAATCAACTCTCGTAAGCTTAATCATCGTTATCATCTCCGCACGTGATAAAGGGAATGACAGGTGTGGCCCCTAGCTAGGGCTCGAACCAGAACTAACTAGAACTCTTCTTCCTCGGCGCCGGCAAGCATGTCCGCCGCCTCGCAAAGCTGAATAAACGAACGCGATCCCTCGACCGCGGCTTTGGCCTTGTCCGCATCCAGGGAGTCCAGCTGTGTAACCATTTCCACCAGCAGCGGCAAGTTCATTCCAGCGATTAACGTAAACGATCCGTCGGTCTGCCTCTGAATGAATTCGTTGTTTACAGAGCCGCCAAAGATGTCAGTCACGACAAACCAAGAGTCGGCAGGGTCCCTCGTCTCCATCCATGCATCAATCAACGCCGCGACGTCCCTTGAATCGTCATCGACATAGGCGCACAGGCACTCGATTCGGTCGTTGGTGCCCATCAGAATCTCCAGAGAGCTTTTCATGCCTTGGGCGAGATAACCATGACTCGCTAGCAATATCTTATTCATAGTTCTCCAATACCAATAGGACGTACTATATTGTCATAACAAAGTATATTAGCAATCTACCCTACGTGGTGTGTCTATTTTCCAAATCCGCGAACGGTAACAATTGGTCGGTAAATCGACCAATCTATCGCTAATTTACAAATAGAACTTCAGTCGCTCGGTGCAGTACACCTGACGGGAGATGAAAAGCGGCTCGCCACTTGGGGCATAACGTCTATCGACAAACAGAAGCAGCGAAGAGTCCAGCTCCACGTTAAGGTATGCCGCCTCGAGCTCGCTCGCATAGCAGACCTCGAGCGTACGCGTGTTGGGACCCATCTTGATCCCCTGGCGATCGAGTACCGCCATCAGCGAATCATCGAGGGACTCATGCTCCAAAAAAGAAAGCGCAGCGGAATAGCTATTGGTTTCCAGCATCGTGGGCTTGCCATCCACAAGGCGCAGACGACGGCTACGCAATACCTTTTGGGTATCGTCTACGCCCAGGAACTTCGCGTCTCGCAGACTTGGGAAGTCCCAGCCCATTTCGAGAACCCTGGTAGACGCCTGTTTGCCCGCAAGCTGGCACGAATGGGTAAAGCTCTCACGGTCGTCCGCGGCATACATCTGCGTGTCCGACGAAACGAACGTGCCCTTGCCGCGGGCCCTCTCAACAAGCCCAGCATCTTCCATTTCTTTAATTGCGGAGCGAACCGTTATTCGGCTCACGCCAAATTGCTCGATAAGCTCCGCCTCGGTCGGAAGCTTATCTCCCGGGCGGTACGTGCCGTTGGCGATTGAATCAGAAAGCGCACGAACAATCTGTTTGTACAGGGGGATAACGCTATTTGCCTCAACCATATCAACCATACCTTTACAAGGAATCAGCAGCCTATAGATAAATGACTTATATTGTATTAGAACTTTTTAGCATTCCACGCCATTTCCTATAATGTTTTAGCAAACGAGGGGTTATTTTGCGTAAGCGGTGTAGAGTCCATCCATTTCCGCATACAGCTTCAATCTGATGGCGGTATATGCATCCGATAAGCCGATTGATTTTTATCTTATACCTGTCTCACATTCATCCCTCATCGTAGAGATGAATGTGAGGTGAGAGATACGTACTTGACGCGCGAGCGTGGATATTTGGACGGTTTTTGGGCTTTTGGCGGCCGATTTCGTCCGAAAATCCACGCTCATGCGGCAGACGTCCGAATTTCCACGCTCGTGTGCCAGATAATCCACGCTCATCCGGCAGATTGGTCGAAGGCTCCATATGGGTATACTCTCGGGGATTCGACTCGATTCGCCCCCGTTGGGGCGCCAAAGGAGACTGCATATGCCCACTACCTCAACCGACCCGCGCGCCGCTGCCGCCGCGCTGCTGGTGCCCGGTACCACCTGCCATGGTTTTGCCGTCGAGCGCTGTGAGACCGTGCCCGAGCTCGACTCGGACGCTTACGTGCTGCGCCATACCACCTCGGGCGCTCGCCTGCTGCACCTGGCGTGCAACGACGAAAACAAGGCCTTTGCCATTGGCTTTAAGACGCCGCCGGCCGATTCCACTGGCGTGTTCCATATTCTTGAGCACTCGGTGCTGTGCGGATCGGCCAAGTTCCCCGTCAAGGAGCCGTTCGTGGACCTGATCAAGAGCTCCATGCAGACGTTCCTCAACGCCATGACCTACCCCGACAAGACTATCTACCCCGTTGCCACCACCAACGAGCAGGACCTGTACAACCTGATGGACGTGTACCTGGACGCGGTGTTCAACCCGGCCATCTATACCAAGCCCACCATTTTTGAGCAGGAGGGCTGGCACTACGAGCTGGACCTGCCGGAGGGCGCTGGCGGCGACGGCAGCGCCGCCAGCCTGCGCGAGGGCACGCTGCGCTATAACGGTGTAGTGTTCAACGAGATGAAGGGCGCGCTGTCCGACCCCATGAGCGTGCTGGACGACGCCGTCAACGCCGCGCTCTACCCCGACACGGCCTATGCGCACGAGAGCGGCGGCGATCCGCGCGCGATTCCCGCGCTCACCTACGAGCAGTTCCTGGACACGCACGCGCGCCATTACAACCCCTCCAACTCCTACATCACGCTCTACGGCGACCTGGACGTGGACCGCGCGCTGGCCTTTTTGGACGAGCGCTATCTGTCGCAGTCGAGCGCCGCGAGCCGCCGCATGGACGCAGCCGTCGCCGCCGGCGAGGACCCGTCTGCGCTGGCGCCCAATCCGCTGGTCGTGCAGACACCCGTGACCTGCGAGTATAAGCGCGTCGAGATGGCCACCACGCCCGAAAACGCCCTGGTGGGCCTGGGCCTTGTGCTGGGCAGCGCACTCGACCGCAAGCGCACGATCGCCGCGGACATCCTGTTCGAGGCGCTGCTGGGCTCCAACGAAGCGCCGGTTAAGAAGGCCATTCTGGCCGCCGGCCTGGGCGGCAACGTGGTGAGCTACACCGCGGCCGAAAGCCTGCAGCCCTACGAGCTCATCATGCTGCAAAACGCGCAGCCCGGCGTGGCGCGCGAGCTGCGCCGCGTGTTCCAGGACGCCTGCCGCGACCTGTGCGAGCACGGCGTTCCGCGCGAGCGCCTGGAGGCCATCATCAGCAGCAACGAATACGACCTGCGCCAGCGCGACTACGGTATCGCCGACGGCGTGGCCATTGCGTGCGACGCGCTGAGCACCTGGCTCTACGATGACGACGCCGCGACGCTGGCGCTCAAGTATGGCCCGGTGTACGAGGAGCTGCGCGGCGAGCTGGAAGGCAGCTACTTTGAGGACCTTCTGCGCGAGCTCGTGCTGGAGAACGACCACATGGCGCTGGTCGAGCTGGTTCCGGTGGACGCCGCTGAGGGTTCGGAGGGCGCCGAAGCTGCCGAGCTGGCAGCCAAGCGCGATGCCATGACCGATGCCGAGCTGGCCGACGTGGTCGAGCGCACGGCCGCGCTGCGTGCCGCGCAGGAGGCGGAAGACACGCCCGAGGCCAAGGCCACGCTGCCGCGTCTGCGCGTGTCCGACATTGGCGAGGCGCACCCCGAGCCACCGCTGGTCGTGGACACGACCGCGCCCATCCCCTGCCTGCGCCACGGCATCCCCACCAACCGCCTGGCCTACGCCATGCAGTATTTCGACCTGAGCTGCGTCGCATTTGAGGACCTGCCCTATGTGACGCTGCTCTGCCGACTGCTCAAACAGCTGCCCACGAGCGAGCACTCGGCCGAGGAACTCGACAATCTGCTCGCCGGCAAGCTGGGCTTTTTGAGCTTTACGACCGAGGTCATGACACAGCCCGACGTGGACGGCGTGCGCCCTTATCTGCTGGTGAGCGCCGGCGCCCTGTCCGAGAAGATCGATGCGCTGGCGAGCCTGCCGCGCGAGGTGTGGTCGAGCACGCTGTTGCTCGATGCTGACGCCGACCGCGTGCGCGACGTGCTCACGCAGATTCGCATTGGGCTTGAGCAAGGCTTTATCAACAACGGACACTCGGCGGCGCTCGGTCGCGCGATGAGCTACAGCTCGCCTTCGGCCGTGGTGCGCGAGCAGCTCTCGGGCGTGGACTTCTACCTGTTCCTGCGCGATCTGCTCGACCACTTTGACGAGCGCCTGGACGGCCTGCGTGCCAAGCTTGCCGAGCTGGCAGACCGCATCTTTGTGGCCGACGGCTGCCTGGCGAGCTTTACCGGCAGCGATGAGGACTTTGACGCGTACTGGGATGCCGCGGGTAACCTGGGGCTTGGCGCGGGCGACGGCGCTGCCAGCGGCACGCTCGTGGTGCCGGAGCCGCGCGACCGCCACGAGGCCTTTGTCATCCCCAGCGACATCTGCTTTGCAGCAAGCGCATGCGACCCGCGCCGTCTGGGCATCGACGTGACGGGCGCTTGGCCGGTTGCTGCCAACGCGCTCTCCTACGACTACCTGTGGAACGAGATCCGTGTGAAGGGCGGCGCATACGGCTGCGGATTCCGCGCGGCCGGCGAGCGTCAGGCGGCTTTCTACACCTACCGCGACCCGGCGATCGATCCCTCGATTGAGCGCGTGGAGCGTGCGGGTGCATGGCTTGGCAGCTTTGAGCCCGACGAAGCCGCCTTCGAGGGCTTTATCGTGAGCTGCGTGAGCGGCATGGACGCGCCGATGAAGCCGTACGCGCTCACCAAGCGCCGCAACACGACCTACCTGGCCGGGCTCGATCCGCATGCGCGCGAGGAGCGTCGCGCCCAGATGCTCGCCGCCACGCCCGGTGAGCTGCGCTCGCTCGGCACCGACGTAACGCGCATCGCAGTCGAGTCGCCCACCTGCGTCTTTGGCGGCCGCGACGTCATCGCCAAGAGCAACGCCGGCTTTAACGTAGTCGACCTGATGGGCTAACGCACAAAGGTAGATTTTTGGAACATGCCTGAAAATCTACCTTTTCTTTTGCCTCTGCTTGGGCGGGGCAGCTCACCCCGTCCCACCAGTTTGTCTAAATCTGTAACATCTAGGCGGCAATACTGGACCCAGTTGTTACAAATCGAGACGTTCCCGAACGGCACCAGCTCTTTGTCTCAATCTGTAACAACTGGGTCCAGTATTGCCGCCTAGATGTTACAGATCGAGACGAACTGCCGCAGACGCCCACTCCACAGCACAGACCACCACAAAGGTGCCTGTCCCCTTTCTCAGTGGTGATTCGAACACTTGTTCTATACGTACACATGTTCTATATTATGAGTGTTTGCGTCGGACTTAAATTGCAACTAGAATATAGTTGCAGAATGTGAGGCGGGATGACTCGAGCCGATAAACTCATCGCCCAACTGTTTAGCTGCCCCTCGACGTATCGGTATGCCGATTTTTTAAAAGTCATGGCCTCATATGGCTTTGAAATGGACAGCAAGGGCAAGACATCCGGATCGCGCGTTCGCTTTTACAGGCCATCAGATGGCAGGATGTTCGTGATGCACGCGCCTCATCCATCTGACGAATTGACAGCGGGGACCATTCGAAACATCGTTCGATTTCTGCAGGATGTCGGAGGCAGTCATGAGTAACGTTTTGGCATACAAGGGCTATTTCGCCCCAGTCGAGTTCGATGCCGAGCAGCGTGTACTAACAGGTATGGTCGCCGGCATTAGAGACGCAATCGTATTTGAAGGCTCCACGGCTGAAGAAGTGGAGCAATGCTTCCACGACGCCGTCGACGATTACCTTGAGTTTTGCGCCGAGAAGGGCAAAGAGCCCGAGCGGGCTTTTAAGGGCTCGTTCAACGTAAGAACGGGCTCTGAGCTCCACAAACAGGCGGCGCTGGCAGCGGCAAAGAAGGGCGAGTCACTCAATAAGTTTGTGACCGAAGCAATCGCCGCAGCGTTGTAGCGTTATCGCATAGGCACAAACCACCACGAAGGAGGCAGTGAACTGCACCCTCGTGGTGGTTTCGACATTTGCCCAGATAAAACCTGCCAAAATAAACCTGTCCCTTTTTGGTAGGTTTGGGAGAGGAAGCCGGGATGGACAAGGCTGAGTTGCGGCGGGCGGTGATTGCTCGGCGCGATGCTCTTGATTTGGACTTGTGGGCGGCGAAGTCTGCTGTCATTTGCGCGCGGCTTGTTGAGCTGCTGGGCCGCTTGGATGCCGCGGCGCCGCACACCGTTGCCGTCTATGCCGCGATGGGTTCCGAAGTCGACCCAGCCGCGTTTGCCGCTGCGGCCGCCAAACGCGGCTGGCGCGTAGCCTATCCGTGCATGCTCTCGGCAGCCGAAGCCGCAGCTTGTGGCCAACGCATGTGCATGCGGGCAGTTGCCGCCGACGATGCGTCCGCGGCTCCGTTTATCGCCCACCCCGCGCGGGCCTTCGCGGCCACGGACATCGACAGCGGCCGTTTCCCCATCGTGCCTGACGAAACTCTCGACATGATCGTCGTGCCGCTCGTGGCCTTCGACCGCGCCGGCGCGCGCCTGGGCTACGGCGGCGGTTGCTACGACCGTTACCTGCCCACGCTTCGTCCCGACTGCCAAATCGTCGGCATCGCCTTTGAAGAGCAGCGCGTCGACCACGTCCCCACCGATGTCCACGACCTACCGCTACCCAACATCATCAGCGCCTAACCGCTGGCAGGCCTCATTACACGAGCGCAGTCTAGTGCTCCTCGCCGGCGCGGGCTAGGTCGTAGGGCGTGGTCTGGTAGACGTAGTAGTTGAGCCAGTTGGTGTAGAGCAGCTGAGCCTGGCTGCGCCAGACGTTGCGCGGCTCGGCGGTGGGATCGTCGCCCGGGAAGTAATGCGCCGGCACCTGAGGGTTGAGGCCGCGCTTCACGTCGCGCTCGTACTCCAGGCGCAACGTGTCGGTATCGTACTCGGGGTGGCCAAATACAAAAAAGCGACGGCTGTCGGTCGACTTGACAATGTACAGGCCAACCTCGTCGGACACGGCCACGACCTCAAGCTGCGGCTCGGCCTCCACGTCCTCGCGGCGCACATCGGTGTTGCGCGAATGCACGGCATAGAAACGGTCGTCAAAGCCGCGGACCAGCGGGCTTTGCGGCTTGACCAGATAATGCTCGAACACGCCGCTCGCCTTTGCCGGCAGGTCATACTTCTGAATGCCGTAATGATGGTACAGACCGGCCTGCGCGCCCCAACAAATGTGCAGCGTAGAGTGCACGTGCGTGGTGGACCAATCCATGATCTGGCAGAGCTCGGGCCAGTAGTCGACCTCCTCGAACGGCATCTGCTCCACCGGCGCGCCCGTGATGATCAGGCCGTCGTAGTGGATGTCGCGGATGTCGTCGAACGTGCGGTAAAACGTCTCCAGGTGGCCGGCGCTCACGTGGGTGGCCTCGTGCGTTTTGGTGCGCAGCAGGTCCACCTCCACCTGCAGCGGCGTGTTGGAGAGCTTGCGCATGATCTGCGTCTCGGTGGCGATTTTGGTGGGCATGAGGTTGAGGATGAGCACGCGCAGCGGACGGATGTCCTGGTGCAGCGCGCGGTACTCGGTCATGACAAAGATGTTCTCGCTCTCGAGCTGCGCGGCGGCAGGGAGGGCGTCGGGGATGCGAATGGGCATGGATGCTCCTTACGAGTCAGTTGCAGCTATGGTACAACGACCGGCCCCATCCGCGCGAGCACATCGCCCGGCGATGTCGCCGGCGGCCCAAATCACTCCAAAAGTAGAGATTAAAGCATGTCCCAAAAATCTACTTCGCTTTAGCCTAGCAAAGTGACGGCAGGAGGCTACAATGGTTCGACGCGAAAAACTCGGCCGAAAGGATACATATATGTACCAGACGCGTAAGATCGGTGTGGTCGGCCAGGGCCACGTAGGAGCACATGTCGCCAACAGCCTGCTCATGCAGGGCATTGCCGATGAGCTGTACCTGTGCGATATCAACGAGGCCAAGGTGACGTCCGAGGTCCAGGACCTGCGCGACTCCCTCTCGTTTGTCCCGTACAACACCAAGATCGTCAACTGCTACGACCACTACGAGGAGCTGGCCTGCTGCGACGTCATCGTCAACGCCGCCGGCAAGGTCGCGCTGGCCGCCGGCAGCCGCGACGGCGAGCTGTTCTTTACCACCGACGCCGCGCGCACCTTTGCCAAGCGCATCGTCGACGCCGGCTTCGACGGCATCTTTGTCTCCATCTCCAACCCCTGCGACGTCGTGTGCACCGAGCTGTGGCATCTGACCGGCTACGATCCCAAGAAGATCATCGGCTCGGGCTGCGGCCTGGACTCCGCCCGCCTGCGCACCGAGATCTCCAAGAAGGTCGGCGTGAGCCCCAAGTCCATCGACGCCTACATGATCGGCGAGCACGGCTTTAGCCAGCTTGCCGCCTTTAAGGCCGCAACCATCGCCGGCAAAAACCTCAACGAGCTTCAGGCCGAGAACCCCGACAAGTACTCCTTTGACCACATGGAGGTCGAGGAGCTCGCGCGTAAGGGCGGCTATGTGACCTACCAGGGCAAGCAGTGCACCGAATACGCCGTCGCCAACTCCGCCGCGCGCGTCTGCGCCGCCGTGCTGCACAACGAGCACGCCGTGCTTTCCGCTTCCACGCTCATGACCGGCCAGTATGGCGAGGAGGGTATCTTTACCTCCCTGCCGTGCGTGATCGGTGCCGAGGGCGTCGAGGAGGTCTACACGCTCGACCTGTCCGAGTACGAGCTCGAGGGCTTCCACAAGAGCTGCCGGCACATCCGCGACAACATCGCCCAGCTCGACTGGTGGGACGCCGAGGCGTACGACGCAAAGTAGGCCGCCGCTTGACGCGACACCTCGCCCATACGGACGCCATGTAAAGCGGGCCGCGCCGGAAACCCATCGGCGCGGCCCGCTTTTTGGCTCACACGACACGCTTACAAATTTAGGTCTAATACTTTTCCGCGAAGTGAACGAGCAAAAATGAGCCCCCGAAGCATCGACACTTTATGGGAACCATTTCCTGCGGTTTCATTAAGATTTTCCTGCGGTTTTGGCGCCAAAAAATGTCGATGCTTCGGGGGTCCAAAATAGGTCGTTCACTTCGCGGAAAAGTATTAGACTTCGTTTTCGCGCAGACACGAATCCGGCCGCCACAACGCAAAAAGGGGCCCGCGCGCAGCGCAGACCCCGTCAAAAAAGATAATTCCCGTTACCTAGTACTGCTCGATGCCCATGTAGCGACGAACCTCGGGGCTGTGGTCGAACACCTTGCCGCGGGCGGCGCGCAGCTCGCAGCTCATGTTGTAGAAGAAGATCGGCTCCAGGTACGAACGCACGCTGGCAGGCACGTCGCCCACGCCGTACTCGAGTGCGTCGAGCACCATGACCGTATCGGTGTGCGTGTTGAGGAACGCCAGCGCGCGCTCCTCCATGGGGCGGCACTCGCCCGATCCGAGCTGCACAAAGTAGAACACGCCGGGCTCGGTAGCTTCGAACGGGCCGTGGAAGTACTCGCCGGAGTGGATGTAGCAGCAGTGCTGCCACTGCATCTCCATGAGCGAGCAGATGGCCATGGCGTAGGTCTGGCTAAAGTTGGGGCCGGATCCCAGGATGTAGAAGAACTCGTGCTGCTGGCAGAGCTCGGCAAAGCGATCGCCCAGCTCGGCGTTGACCTTCTCGCGGGCGGCGGGCAGCAGCGCGTCCATCTGCTTAAGGCCGGCATACATGTCGGCGAGCGCCTCGTAGCCCTCCTGCTGGTCGAGCAGCTCGGCAGCCATTAGCACGCCAATGCCCTGCGGGACCTCGGCCTGCGACTCGCCCTTGCCCCACGGATAGACCCAGGTGGTCCACTTGCCGTTGTCGATCTTGGAGCCCGCGTAGTCGGTCATAGTCACGACCTCGGCGCCGGCGGCGAGCGCCATCTCGCAGGCATCGACAACCTCCTGCGTATTGCCGCTGTGGCTGCAGGCGACGACGAGCGACTTCGGCCCCAGGCTCTTGGGCGCCATCAGGCAAAACTCCCGTGCCGTGTAGACCGTCGAGGCAAACGTGGTGGCCTCGCGCTTGAGCAGCTCGTTAGCCGGCATCAGGTCGATCATCGAACCGCCGCAGGCGATCCAAAAGACGTTCTCGATCTTACCCTTGCGCTCGATAATTTCCTGAATCAGATCGTGTGCGTTCACGGTGACGCTCCTCCTTGTGTGGCGGCTTTGAGCGACGGCAGCTCGTACCTGCGGTCGTTCTATGTTGTCCTATTTATAACACGTGTAATAACGCCCGTGAAGTCATCCCGGCAAATTTGTTCTATGTTGTTCTATCTGTGGACGTTAGATGTCGAACACGTAGCGCGAGCCCACGATCTTTTGACGACCGAGCAGTAGAGGGCGTCCGCCGGCGTCGGTAAAGTAGGCCTCCATATAGAAGAGCGGCTCGCCGACCGGCACCTCCAGCAGCGGGGCCGCATGGGCATCCGCCAGCGCAATCTCCACGGTGCAGGGGTCGGACTTGAGCGGCGCGCGACCCGAATGCTCGGCAACGAGCGAGAAGATCGAGTTGTCGGCGAGGTCCTTATCGGCAAGCGTCTGCAGGTAGGGATGGTCGGCGAGCACAAAGGCGTTGTTCTCGAGCATGACGGGCACGCCGTCTGCCGTGCGCACGCGCTCGACCACAATGAGCTCGCAGCCGGGTTCCACGCCAAAAAACGCCGCGTCCTCGTGCGTCGCCGCAACCACCGTGCGCGACACCAAGCGCGCTCCGGCCACCATGTCGTTGGCGGCGCAACCCTCGGAAAAGCTCTGGACGTCGCCTTTCTGGACAATCTTGCGCTTGAGCTTGGGGGCGCACACGAAGGTGCCCCTCCCCTGCTGGCGGTTGAGGTACCCCGCGCGCGACAGCTCCTCGATGGCGCGGCGCACGGTAATGCGCCCCACGCCGTAGGACTTCGCGAGCTCTATCTCGGAAGGAATGCGCGAGCCGGGCGCGTACACGCCGCGTGCGATCTCGCCCTTCAGGTCGTCCATGACCTGCTGGTACAGCGGCACGGCGGACACGTCAGTGCGGTCAGTTTTATCGTCGAAAGCCATCGTTACGCTCCATCCCGTGCATGCTCGGACTCAAACTCTTCAATTGCCGCCATAAACTGCTCGCCAAAGGCGTCGGCCTTTTTCTCGCCAATGCCGTTGACCTGGACAAGCTCGTCGCGCGTCTGCGGGCGTAGACGGCACAGACCGCGCAGGGCCTTGTCGGAAAAGACCATGTACGGCGCCATCTCCAGCTCGGTCGAGATCTCCTTGCGCAGGGCGCGTAGGCGCTCGAACAGCTCGGCATCGTCGCCCACGCGCGGGCGCTGATCCAGCTCGGCCTCCTCGCGCAGCAGATCCACCGCACGGCGGGCGCGGGCCGAGGCCTTGCGCTTGGACGCGCGACGCTTAACGGTAAAGGCGAACGCCTCATCCTCGACCTCGACGGCACGCGGGCCCAGCCCAACGACCGGGTACTGCCCCTGCGAGGTTGCCAAATAACCGCGGCCGCACAGCTGACCGATGATGTCCTTGATGCGCCCGACCGATTCGCTCGACAGCTCACCGTAGCCGCGGTCCTCGTCCAGATGCATCTGGCGAATGCGCTCGGTATTGCCGCCGTGGAGCACATCAGCGATCAGCGACTTGCCAAAGCGCATGGGTCGCGTGGCCACATAGCGCACGGCAGCACGGGCCATATCGGTGACGTCCTCGACCTCGAACTGCGTGAGGCAATTGCTGCAGTTGCCGCAGCCCTCGGCGTCGTCCGTGGCGGTGGCGCCCGCACCAGCCGCAGCAGCATGCTCGGCCGCGGCCTCGTCGCCAAAGTAGCGCAGCATATATTCGCGCAGGCAGCCGGTGGTATTGCAGTAGCCCTCCATCTGGCTGAGCAGACGATATCGATTTTGGAGCGCCCACGCGCGTTGCTCGTCGTCGAGCGCCTCGTCGGCCGCATCGCCGCGGTCGATTAAAAAGCGGCGCATGCGAAAATCGTTGCCGTTCCACAGTAAGTGGCAGCTGGCCGGATCGCCATCGCGGCCGGCGCGGCCCGCCTCCTGGTAGTAGGCCTCGATGCTCTCGGGCACATTGTTGTGGATCACGTAGCGCACGTTGGGCTTGTCGATGCCCATGCCAAAGGCGTTGGTGGCAACCATCACCTGAAGATCGTCGTCAATAAAGGCACGCTGGCTTTGGCGGCGGGCGTCATTGCCCATGCCGGCATGGTAGCGGCCAACGCGAATGCCGCTGGGGCCCAGCGCCTCGGCAAGCTCGCCTGCCAGCGCATCGACCGTCTTGCGGGTCGAGCAATACACGATGCCGCTCTCGCCCGAATGCGCAATCACATAGTCGCGCACCCACGCTGCCTTGGCCTTGTCGCCCATCTCCTCGCAGCCAAAGTAGAGGTTCTTGCGATCGAAGCCCGTCACCACCGTCGCGGGATTTTGCAGGCCGAGCATCTGCTGAATGTCCGCGCGCACACGCTCAGTCGCCGTAGCGGTAAAGGCCGCCACGATGGGGCGCTGCGGCAGGGAATCGATGAACTCACGAATCTGCAGGTAGGCGGGACGGAAATCCTGGCCCCATTGGCTCACGCAGTGGGCCTCGTCAATGGCCACGAGCGGCACGCCAATGCCGCCGTCCGCCGCGGCCTCCTGCGCAAAGGCCAAAAAGCGTGGCTCGAGCAAGCGCTCGGGCGCCACGTACATAAGCTGGTAGCGGCCCTCGCGCGCCCGCTTGAGCACGGTGTTTTGCTGGGCCGGAGTAAGGCTGGAGTTGAGATAACTGGGGCGCGCACCCGCCGCGAGCAGCGCGCGGGTCTGGTCCTCCATAAGCGACAGCAACGGACTCACCACAAAGGTGATGCCGGGCAGCATGAGCGCGGGCACCTGGTAGCAAATGGACTTGCCGGCGCCCGTGGGCATAACACCCAGCGCGTCGCGACCGGCAAGGATCGCATCGACCATGCGGTCCTGTCCCGGGCGAAACGAGGTGTAGCCAAAATAGGCGCCGAGCGTGTCGAGCGCCATCTGCTGCATGCTATCGGTCATGGTTTCCTAACGTCCAAGTCATCTGCCGCCGATTATATGCCGCCACGCGGACCGGTGCCGCACGGCTGCCGGCCACGCTCATTCTGCGGGTAGTCATTGGGGACGTTCTTGAATGACTAGTCGTTTAAGAACGTCCCCAATGACTATCTTGATAAGCGCGGAAACATCGCCAGTTGAGCATAAGTCAGCGAAAACGCCCCCAAGCGAGCAAGGTGACGTGAAAGAGGAGGGAAGCGTACTTCGGTACGCGACCGACGATTGAACGTCAGATTGCCGCTTAGGGGCGTTTGCAGCGTCGACCGGTCCGCCGTTCGTTAGAACGGCGGAACCAAGGGCGCAGCGTCGGCCCGTTACGCGGTTTGGTAAAACCGCGTAACTTACATCACCATGACGTAGCGGCTGCCCACGTAGTACTGCTTACCCATCAGGACCGGCTCGCCATTGGGGCCGATAAAGCCGGCACGCAGATTGAGCAGTGGATCGTGCGGAGCAATGCCCAACTCGACCGCTTGCTCGGCGTTAGCGCGAACGGCCTCGACCGTACGGTAGCCAACCGAGACAATCGGCGTTCCGCCAACACGCTCGACCTCGGCAAAAATCGACTTGTCCTCAAGATCGGCCGTCAACAGCTCACGGTAAGCGTCAAACGGCACAAAGATGTTCTCCTCAAAGATGGGCTCACCGTCGGCTGTACGCACGCGCTTGATATGCAGCAGCAGCGCGTCCTTCTGCAGGCCAAAGAATTCCATCTCGTTTTGGCGCGCCGGCACAATCTGGCGATCGATCACATGCGCGCCCGCCTTCATGCCGTTATCGGCGCAAAGCTCGGTGAACGTCTGCAGCGTCGAGGCGTGGAACTGGCGGTTGATGTGCGGCGTGGAGACAAAGGTGCCGCGGCCCTGCTGCTTAACCAGATAGCCGTCGGAACACAGTTCCTCGACGGCACGGCGCACCGTAATACGGCTCACCTCGTACTGTTCGGCAAGCTCAAGCTCGGACGGAATGCGCTCCTTGGGTGCATAAACCCCTTTCTCGATTGCATCCTTGATCTCGTCATAAATCTGCTGGTAAAGCGGTGCATTTTTGGGTGCGGGCATATCTGATCACTCTTATCAAAATAGCGAAATAACTAATACGTATATAACGTCTTTTTATATGTTATCTCAGTTTGATAAAACGATACACCACATACAGCAAATCCTTACTTGCCGTCGTCCTGCTGCAGACTGTCCTGCTCGCTGAGGCGCGCCTGCCTGCTGGCCATGCGCGCGGGCTTGTCGGGATCGGGTACGGCCGTGGGCATGGGCTCGTCGACATGACCGCCCCACCAGCCGCCCACGAAGTTGAGCGTGTGGAACACATTGATCACGGCGCCGGGATCAATATCGCACACCAGCTTGATAATGTCCTGGCTCTCGTAGGTCGAAACAACGGCGTGCAGCAGATACATCTTTTCGCGGCTGTATCCGCCAATGACCTCGGCGCAGCTAATGCCATGCTGAAAATGGTCAACATAGGCTGTCATGACCTCGTCTGCCTTGCGTGTCGTGATCTGCAGCGTCACACGGTCGTAGCGTCGGTAGAAACTGTCGATGGTCTTGGTCGAAATAAACTGGAACACGATGGAGTACGCCGCCTTGTCCCAGCCAAACATAAAGCCAAAGATTGCCAGGATAAAGCAGTTGAAACCAAAGATGACGCCCCAGATGGTCTTGCCCGTGTGGTTGGAGACCCACAGTGCGATAAAGTCGGTGCCGCCGGTGGATGCGCCGGACTTGAGCGCGATGGCAGCGCCCAGACCCGAGACCACGCCACCAAAAATGATGAGCATGATCTTGTCGCCCAAAAACGGGGCGAAGTGAAAGATGTTGAGGAACAGCGATGAAAGCACAACCTGCATCATCGAGAAGATGACGAAGCGCTTGCTAATGCCACTCCAGCATAGGAGCGCCACGGGGATGTTGAGCGCCAGCATGCCGAGCGAGATGTCGATATGAACGCCGCCAAGCGAGGTAACGCGATCGAGCAGGACCGCGACGCCGGTGAGACCGCTCGGAAGCAGGTCAGCGGGCCGAATGAACGCCTGGATCAGGAATGTCTGGAGAACGGCGGAAATGGTGACCGCCACGGCGGTAATGGCGCGGCGGACGATGGTGAGGCGGCCGAGCACGAGCACTCGGTCCGTGAGCTGTTCGATGGCGTTCGCCACGCAGGCTCCCTTCGAAGGCAGATGTAATTGTGGGGCATGCCGGCGATTGTAGCATGGAGCGCGAGAGGGCGCTTCAATTCACCCTCTCTCGACAACCAAAACGAGCCAGCAGCCCCCCAACCAAAGAGCCAAATTCTAAGTGAGTAGGCTTTTCGCGACCTGCCGAGCACACCCAAAGCTGCCACTTCCGTGACCTGCGGTTTTACTAAGGCAGATACGCTTTGTGCTCGGCCTGCGCCAAAAAGTCTACTCACTTAGCCTGAGTCGAAGCCAAACGGATCAAATCGAAGCCAAAATGAGCCAATCCACCGCAAGAGACGTGTGAATCCGCACTTCTTGCGGCGAATTGACGCTACAAAGCGGTCAGAATGTCGGCGAGGTTGTCGATGACGGCGTCGGCTCCCGTTTGGTCCAGGTTAACGCCCTCGTGCGGACGCAGTGCCAGGACGCGCGCGCCGGAGCGCTTGCCGGCCTCGATGCCCAAAGGCGAGTCCTCGATAACCAGGCACTCGGTAGGCTCCACACCCAGCGCCTCCATGGCACGCAGGTAGATCTCGGGGTCGGGCTTAAATGCACTGCACTCGTGACCGCTGATGGTGTAGTCCAGCACGTCGGTGATACCGGCAATCTCCACCAGCTCGTCAATGAGCTCGCGATAGGACGAGCTCGCGATGGCACACTTGACGCCGCGCTCGTGCAGCTCGCGCATCACCGGCTCCGTCTGCTCGTTGAGCAGCTCGGCATACGGAACAGGGTGAACCGGGCTGTAGACCTGCTTGTACTCAACGCGCAAGCGCTCGCGCAGCTCAATATCGTCGGGAACCAGCGTCTCCCAAATGGCGGGCTCGTTAGACCCCGAAAGATCGGGGATCTCGTCAAAGTGGAACCCCTTCTCCTCCATAAACGCCACGCGGCGACGGTTATAGAACCACTCGGTATCGACCAGCACGCCGTCCATGTCAAACAGCACTGCCTTGATCATACGCATCTCCTCCCACCTGCCAAAAAGGGACAGGTTTATTTTGGTAGGTTTTACCTGGGGTTTTGCGGAGCGACAAACACGTCCTCCCCAGAGCAAAAAAGGGGATGGGGCGAAAACCCCATCCCCTCTCAATCAACCCGCAAGGTCTACTTACTTGTGATTAGTAGGAAAGCTTCCACATGTAGCGACGCATGGTCAGCGGGTGCTGACGGGCCTCGGCGATCTGGTTGCCGTACTCGCGCATAACGGCGAGGTGCAGCAGCGGGTTGAAGTAGGTGACGACGCTCGCGGGCACGGCGTCAGCCAGGCCGTAGTCCTTGGAGTCGATCAGAGCGACCTTGGCGCCCATGCGCTCAAGGAAGGTGAGGGCGCGAGCGTCCATCGGACGGGTAGCACCATCGGACATGAAGAAGACGTAGGGCTTACCCTCGGTGGAAACCTCGAACGGGCCGTGGAAGTACTCGCCGGTGTTGTAGGCGGCGGCGTCGATCCACTGCATCTCGGTGAACAGGAAGGCGGCGTGAGAATAAGCCATCTTCTCGGAGGCACCGGAGGCCATGAAGTAGATCATCTTGTCATCCTTGAAGTCCTCGGCGAACTTCTTGGCGAGCTTCTTGCAGTGCTGAGCGGCGTTCTCGCAGAGATCGAAAACGTTGGTGAGGCCGGTGATCATGTCCTCGTAGTGGTCATAGCCCTCGGTCTGCTGAAGGATCTCGAGAGCAAGAGCGATGGCATAGCCGGGCTTCTCGCACTTGGCAGCGTAGTTGGCGTGGAAGCCGTGGACGATGACGTGGTCGGCGTCGACAGTCAGAGCGGAGCCAGCCTTGTTGGTGAGGGAGACGACCGGGCAGTTGTGCTTCTTGGCGGTCTTGTTGGCCTCGACGGTCTCGGGCGTGGAGCCACCGAGGGAGCAGGTGATCACGAAGGTGTGCTCGTTGACCCAGGAAGGCGTGTCGTAGTTGAACTCGTTAGCGGTGAAGATCTGAACGTTCAGCTTGTCCGTGTTGTTGGCCAGGAAGTACTTGGCGGGGTAAAGGTCGGACATGGAGGCACCGCAGCCGACGAAGGCGACGCTGTGGATCTCGTGGTTGGACAGGACGTCAGCGACGATCTGCTTAGGGAGGTTAAGGTCGATCTCGTACATCTGACACATTCCTTTCGATTTTTGCGGCGCCACATTGCCGAGCGCTCGCAGGGTTACCGTGGTTTGGACCGAGTCGCCGGCCCGTTGAGGATGTGACAAAGGAACTGTCCCTTTGACACATTTAGGGATGGAAGCCTGCCTGGGGTATGGGATGTCAGGCAGGCTCCCCGGGGAAAGCGGTTAGACGCTTGGTTGCGACTAGGCCAGGATGCCGGCCGCGGAGAGGGCGATGCCGCCCACGATGGCGATCACGAGAAGCCAACCGGTGTTGACGTTCTTCTTGATGAGCCAGTACATAAGGCCGGTGAGGCCGAGGGAGATCATCTGAGGCATCATGCCATCCAGGATGTCCTGGATAACGACGGTGCCCTCAGCGAACTGCAGCGGGGTGGTGGCGCCGATCAGCGTGGCGATCATGCCGCCCACGGACATAAGACCCACGATGCCGCAGACATACATGAGCTTCTCCATGAGGTCGCCGCCCTGAAGCTTGCTCAGGTACTCGTGGCCGCCCTGATAGCCCATCTTGGCTGCGAACCAAGTGATCAGCACAGAGGGGACGATGGAGATGAGCATGGCCAGGATCGGGCCCATGATGGAGCCCTGCTGAGCCAGCTGAACGCCCAGGCCAAAGGCGATAACGCGGATGGTGCCCTGGAAGAAGGAGTCACCGATGCCGGAAAGCGGACCCATGAGGGAGGTCTTGACCGCGTTGATCGAATCGGGATCGAAGTTCTCGGGATCCTTGGCGTACTCCTCCTCCATGGAGGCGGCGAGGCCCAGGATGAAAGCGCTCGTCTGCGGGGTGCAGTTGTAGAACGCCATGTGACGGTGGTAAGCCTCTTTCTTAGCAGCGAGCTGCTTGGGGTCGGACTCATCCGGATAGAGGCGATCGAGCGTGGGAACCATGCCGTAGAGGAAGCCCATGTTCATCTGACGCTCGTAGTTCCAAGAGGCCTGGATGGCCCAGGAGCGCCAGAAGAACTGGCTGACCTTCTTGTTCAGGGACACGTCCTTGGTTGCGGTTGCCATAGTGTGTTCCTCCTTAGTCTTCGTCGTCTTCGAGCGGATCGTAGTCGGAATCGACACCGGCGGCTGCATGGGAACCGTTGAACTTGAAGCCCATGAAGACGACAGCCAGGCACACACCGATCAGAGCGACCGCGATGACGGACAGGTTGAGGTAAGCGGCGAGCAGGAAACCGATGAACAGGAACGGAGTCATACCCTTCTTGATCATCATGGTGAGCAGCAGGGCCAAGCCGTAGGCGGTCATGATCTTGGTCGAAACGTTCAGACCAGTGGACAGCCACTCGGGAACCATGTTGACGATGGCCTGAACCAGGTCGGTGCCAACAAAGACGGCGAGGAAGATCGGCAGGAAGTACATGACGGCGTACAGACCGGAGCCAGCGCAGATGTGCATACGGTAGGCGGTCTTGAACTTTCCGTTATCGATCGCGCTATCGGCCACATGGGTGAGGGCGGCGATGATGGAACGGAACACGATGCCGAGGAGCTGACCCAGGACGGCGACCGGGATGGCGATCGTCATGGCGGTCTCGGCGGAAGCATCGGTCAGGCATGCGAAGGCAGCGGCCACGATGCCGCCCAGGACCATATCGGGCGGAACGGCGGCGCCGACCTGCACCAGGCCCATGGACACGAGCTCGACGGCGGCACCGACGGCAAGGCCGGTGGGCACATCGCCCAGCAGCAGACCGACGAGCGTAGCGCCAACGAGGGGCTGCTCGAAGTTAAGACGACCGAGCAGGCGGGAGTCCCACATGCAGAACACGCCGACGAGGCCGACGAGCACCGCACTGATGAACGTATTCATACCCTTCTCCTTTCAGTCAGGCAAAAGCCTGGTTGATTACAGCTTGGCGTCGATGTCGACGCTCTGATACGTAGGGGTCTGCTGAACATAGAGCTTGATGCCCATGTCGAGCAGCTGGTTGACGTCGGCCTTCTGGGTGGCGTCGAGGAAGACGGAGCTGTCCTTGCCTCCGACCTGATCGGCACCGTCGTGGTTGGCGGTGGCGCCCAGGTTGATGGCGTCGAGCTTGTAGCCCTGGCAGAACTGCAGCATCTCGGCGGTGTTGCCAAAGACGAACATGACGCGCTCGCCGAGGGTGTTGAGCTTGTCCATCTTGGCGAGGGCACGCTCGACGGTGAAGACGTTCAGACGCACGCCCTGGGGCTTGGCCAGCTTAAGAGCGCCCTTCTTGATGTCATCGTTGGCGGCAGCGTTGTCGACGACGATGATGCGCTCGGCCTGAACCTTGGTGGTCCAGGTAAAGACGACCTGGCCGTGCAGCAGACGGTAGTCAAGACGTGCGAGGACAATCTTGGCGGGACCGGAGCTGTGACGGGACGCCTTGGCCTTCTTGGCGGGAGCCGCGGCGGCCTCGACCGGTGCGTTGGGGTTGGTCAGACCGGTGCGGGCCTCGTTGATGAGGGCTGCGAGCTCGGCACCCTTGACGGGGACGGGGCTCATAGCGAGCGTGAGCGCCAGCGGGATGTTGAAACCGCTGACAACCGTGAACTTCGTGCCGTTCTTGGAAAGCTCGACCATGCTGTTGTTGACCGAGCTGCCGAGCATATCGGTCAGCACATAGACGGTGTCGTCTGCGTTGAACGTGGCGATCATGGCGTCCACCTTATTGGTGATGGGCTCCTTGTCGTCACGAGCAAGCGACACGACGTGGACGTTCGACACGTCGCCGAGAACCATCTCGAGCGTGTCTTTGGCGCCTGCGGCCAGGCCGCCATGAGATGCGAGAATGATCTGATTCATCTTGCCTCCTCCTTTTCGTTATTGTCATTATAACGTCTTATACGTTGCTTATATTGCTAATTAGTATAAAGACCGTTCGCGGGTGAAAATCGACCGTTGACGGGTTTAACGTACTTGAAACGTTGGGCTGGGTAGGCCGGCGCTAGCTGGATAACCCCAGGTCAGACCCTGCGCGCAATCCTCTATCGCACGAAGTACCAGGGGCTTTCCTGCACGGTGGGTTCCAGCGCGATGCCGGTGCGCTCCTTAAACAGATCCATGTCCTGAGATTTTTCGGTCCACCACGCGTTGGGCTTAAAGGTCATGCTCTCAATGACATGACCGACAAACACACTGTTGCGCAGCTTGGAGAAGTCGGTGTTCATGATCAGGATGGACGCGAGCACCAGCACGATGCCCAGGACTTTGATCGCGCCGGCGGGCTCGGCGTAGACACCAATGCCCAGCAGTACGGTGACGACCGTCTCGAATGACATTACGACGGGAACTTTCGATGTCTCGAGCCCCATGGACAGACCCTGCATATATAAGATGTAAGCCACGGCTGTGGGGATGAGCCCAAAGCCAAGGAACAGCAGCAGCAGCTGTGGCGACATTGCCGCGGCGACATCCGGCCACGGAGCCGCGATAGCTGCCATAACCGCACCGCCAAAAACAAAGCCCCAAAACGTGACAGCCAGCGGGTGGACCGTCTTGGTTGCTATCCGGCTAAACACCGCAAGCGACGCACCGCAAAAGCCCGCAATCACGCCCGACGTGACGCCCCAAACCGAAAAATGAAAACCGGAAAGGTCGCCATTGGTCACCGCAAGCACGCAGCCAACGATGTTAAAGACAATGGCAACGAGCTTGTTAGGGGTCACGTCCTCGCGATAAAGCACGCGGCCGAGCGCGACGCCAAACACCGGCGAGGTGTAGAGCAGCACCGAGGCCGTGGACATGCCCACCTCGCCCATGCACTCGTAATAGCAGGTGTTAGCGGCGGCCAAACCGACGATACCGACAAGTGCGCAGGGAACAAGCTCTTTAGGGCTTGCCTTGAACAGGGCCAGCGGACCCTGAGCCACGGTAGACCCCTCACCCGGACGGCAGCCCATAAACATCAGAACCGGCGCCAAGATAAGCGCTCCGACCAACAAGCGAAAGGCCGCCATGCTCTGGGACGAAACGCCCATGGCCGCAATGCCGTTTACAAAGATTCCGATGCTGCCCCACATAAGCGCGGCGATCAGCACCAGCACATAGCCCAGATTGCTTTTCTTCAACGCAGCCTCCTCGGTATTGTTTCCAATATGTTTCACACTACGTTATAGTCGTTATATACATTTTTCAAGACACAAATCGGCGAGCGGAAAAATCTGCTCTACCGCTACAACCCATTGGTGCAAAGGGGTCAGGTTCATATGCGCCAACTTGGTGCAAAGTAACCTGTCCCCAATGACTAGGACTGTCCCCAAGTGCCGAACGTCTCCAAGTGCCGCATCTGGGCCAAGGCGACGCCGATGCTTTGGCAACGCCAGCGAAAACCCACCTGAGCGAGCAAGGTGCCTTGAAGCGAAGCGGCATTGACCTTCTGGTCATGCCGCTGAAGCTGAAAGGCAGATTGCCGCTCAGGTGGGTTTGCAGCGTCGAGCCGTTACGCGGTTTGGTAAAACCGCGTAACTAATACTCAAGCTTCCACATGTAGCGGCGCGTCATGTAGTCCTTGTGCGTGACGGCAGAGAGCGCGCGCATGTACACATTGTTGAGGATCGGGGCGAAGATCAGGTGGTTGAAGTACTCGCTCACGCTGTCCTTGATGTCGTTGAGGCCGAGCTCCTTGGCGTCGAGCTGATAGACGCGCTCGCCACCGTACTGGTTGACGAAGCGGATGCCGCGCTCGTCGTTGCAGCGGCTGCGGCCGACACTGATGAGCTGGAACAGCGAGGTGCGCTTGTCCAGGATCTCGAAGGGGCCGTGGAAGAAGTCGCAGGTGTTGATGGTGCAGGAGTCGATCTGCAGCATCTCCTGCACGTTGCAGATGCTAAAGACGTAGGCAGCACCAAAGAGCGGGCCCTGGGCCATGACGTTAATGCAGGGCTTGTCGGCGTTCTGCTCGGCCCACTTAGCAGCGAGCGGACGGGTGTACTCGACGGCCTTGCGATAGATGGGGTCGACCAAGTCGAACGCGGCCATAGCGGTCTCGTACTCGGCATAGCCCTCGGTCTGCTGCGTGAGCTCCATGGCGATCATGGTCACGACGGCGGAGTTGGTGCGGCCCATGCAAGACTCGTCAACGGCCAAGCTGTCGTACTGGATCTTGTAGTCGCAGACCTCGGTGAGGCCGGACTCGTCAACATAGATGGCGATGGTGCTGGCGCCGTGGTCCTTGGCGACCTGGGCGGCGACGATAGTCTCCTTGGTGCCGCGCATGGACACGACGACGGCCAGGGTGTTCTCGTTGACGTAGGCAGGGGTTGCGTGCACGAACTCGTTGCTGGTGTAGCTGGAGCTCACGACCTGCGTAGCCTCGTGCTCCATAAAGTACTGAGCAGGATAGTTACCACCGTTAGATCCGCCGGCGCCGATCCACACAACGCGCTTGATGCCGCCCTTGTCTGCCTTGTCAGCCAAAACCTGGGAGACGACATCCTTAACCTGTTCCTGAGTAGTCATCGTGCATCAGCCTTTCTTCTCGTTTGATGCTCTTGATGGCATACAAGTTACATACATGTTTTGGTTATGTCGACTAGTTGTATGCTATATTTGTCTTAGATATTTTGCTGGTAAAGTTTTCGGCAATCCATTATCAGCGGTTTTGTTGTCATGTTGGATACATGCTTGGTTCAGTAAGCATACAGGTTAGATACAGGTTGTTCGCATGAGCACTTCGTCGAAAAAGAACTTGGCCCAATACGAGCGTCTGGCGGGTACGCTGCGTGACCGCATCGCCGCCGGCATCTACGCGTGCGGAGACAAGCTGCCGTCTGAGATGGAGCTCATGGACGAATCGGGGCTGTCGCGCAGTACCGTGCGCCACGCGCTTAAGGTGTTAGTTGACGAGGGCCTGATTCGAACCGAGCGCGGGCGCGGCGCCTTTGTGGCCGACACGCCGGCGCTCCACGAGAACAACCTGGTGTTTTCGAGCTATACCAAGCAGGTCGAAGGCCAGGGTATGAAGCCCACCACGCGCACGGTGGACTCGGGCTTTGCCAAAGCAATGGGCAGCGTGGCCAAGTTCTTTGACGCTAGCGTGGGCAGCAAGCTTGTCAAACTTGTCCGCCTGCGTTACCTGGACGATGCGCCGCTGTGCCTGGAGACCACCTATTTGCCGCCAAGCTTTGGGTCGCTCATCGATCGCGATATCAACGGTTCGCTCTACGCCACGCTGCGCCAGGAATTCCATCGCGCGCCGGCACAGGGGCACAAGACCTTTGAGGTGTGCTACGCCTCGCAAAACGAGGCATTTTTGCTCAACGTTGAGCGCGGGCAGGCGCTGATCCTGATCACCGACTACGTCTACGACACCGACGGTCGCCCGCTCCATGTCTCCAAGCGCATCCAACGTACCGACCGCGCCAAATACACCGAGCCCATCGGCTAGCGCACCAAACGAGGCAAAATGTACCTAATAAACGTTTTACCTGCGGTTTTTATTAAATCTCAAGCCGGCATGGCGCAAATGCCAACATCGCCTGGCAACACTCGCCGCCCAAGCTCAACTGTTCCTGCCCAAAATATCCAGCACCGTAAATCTAAGTGAGTAGACTTTTCGCGAGCTGCCGAGCACATTCAAAACAGCCACCTCCGTGACCTGCGGTTTTACTAAGGCAGATACGCTTTGTGCTCGGCCTGCGCCAAAAAAGTCTACTCACTTAGCCCGCAAGGCGTCCCGAGGGGACAATCCAGGTCAAAATAGCGTACAAACGCCACGCTACTTGCGGCGATTTGATACCACAAGACAGCCAAAAACCTGCCAAAATAAACCTGTCCCTAAATGGCAGGTTTGGGGAGGTCGGGGAACCAGGTTGGTTTGGGTTGGTTGGGAACGCGCTCGGCTAGGACCAGCTCCATCCAGCACATGTCGTACCAGCGGCCGAACTTTTGGGCGCAGCGGTCGAAGGCACCCACCAGGCGATACCCCATATGGGCATGGAAGTCCTGGCTGTTGTGCGTCAGGTACTCGTCGTCTTTGTCGTGCGGTACGGCGATGAGCGCACACATGTTGGTGATACCCATCGCGACCAGGCATTGCTTGAGCGCATCGTGCAGTTTGCGGCCCAGCCCACCATGGCGCACATCGCGCGCCAGGTAGATCGACGTCTCGACCGACCAGTCGTATGCCTCGCGGCTGTTGAGCGGGCTCACGTAGGCATAACCCACCGGACGCCCGTCCAACTCCATCACCAAATACGGATAGCGCTTGAGTGCACGCGCAATGCGCCCGGCAAATTCCTCGACGCTCGGCACCTCGTATTCGCAGGTAATCGCCGTCTTGAGCACATACGGCTCATAAATGGCAAGCAATGCCGGCGCATCATCGGGCGTCGCCAGGCGAATCGTCGGCTCGGACATCTTGGCCATACAGCCCCTCTCAAAAACAAAGGCCGCCTTGCGCCAAACCCAGCGCAAGGCGGCCCCTCGTCATTACATCAGGCTACAGAACCGCCGCCAACGCGTCGATATCCTCCTGCGTCGTGGCCCAGCTGGTGCAAAAGCGCACCACCGTGTGGGTCTCGTCGTACTTTTCCCAGTACTCGATCGCCGCATGCTCGCGAATGCGCGCCATGTCCTCGTTGGGCAGAATCACGAACTGCTGGTTAGTCGGCGTCTCCAAGAAGAACCGGTAGCCGTGCTCGTGCAGCACGCGACGAAGCGCCTGCGCGGTTTCGATCGCCTGACGGCCAATCTCAAAATACAGGCCATCGGTAAAGAGCGCCTCAAACTGGACGCCCGTCAGGCGGCCCTTGGCCAACAGCGCACCGTGCTGCTTAATGCGCGGAATGGGATGCGCCGGAGCGTGTATGCCGCAAAACACCACAGCCTCGCCGCACAGAGCGCCGCACTTGGTGCCGCCGATGTAGAACACGTCGCACAGCTGCGCCAGCTCGGGCAGGGTAATGTCGCACTCATCGGCCGCCAGCGCATAGGCCAGGCGGGCACCGTCCACAAACAGCGGAATCTGGCGCTTCTGGCACACCGCATGGATCGCCGCGAGCTCGGCCTTGGAGTACAGCGTGCCGTACTCGGTCGATAGGCTCACGTACACGGCGCCTGGGAACACCGTATGCTCGTAGCTCTCGTTTTCGTAGAACACCTGGATATAGTTCTCGAGGTCCTCGGCGTGCATCTTGCCCTCGTAGCCGGGGATGGTGAGCACCTTGTGGCCGCCAAACTCGATGGCGCCCGCCTCGTGGCAGGCGACGTGGCCGGTCTCGGCAGCAACGACGCCCTCGTACGGCGCGAGCAACATGTCGATCACCGTCGCGTTGGCCTGCGTGCCGCCCACCAGAAAAAACACGTCGGCATCGGGGGCCTGGCAGGCCTCGCGAATAAGTTGCTTGGCGCGCTCGGTATGTGCATCGGTACCGTAGCCGGGCTGCGGCTCCATGTTGGTATCGACGAGCGCCTGCAGCACCGCCGGGTGTGCGCCGTGGGAATAATCGTTGTTGAACGCGAGCATGGTAATCCTCTCTAGCCGGGCACGAGCCCGATGATTCAGGTGCCGCTATTGTACGCCGCTCGGATAGGCAATGCGCGCGGCAAGGCACTCAAGCGCCAGCACCAGGGCAAAGCCGCAGCTCACGTCACTCAAAAAGTGCGCACCGATCACGATACGACCAAAGGCGACGAACGCCGCAACCACAGCGGCGACCCAAAAGACCGCGCGGCGGCGCGACGGCTTTTCCTTAAAGGCCGCCGCGGGAAGCCCGGCGAGCATAAGGCCGATCGCCGCGTGTGCCGTGTGTCCGCTCGCAAACGACTTAAAGCCGTCCTTGATCACGCCGGCGGCGATATAGGTCCACTTGTCGGGGTTGCCGATCACCCACCACGGCTGAAAATCGAGCCCCTGCGTCACCTCGATCACGCGCATGCGCGGGCGCGACCACAGTGGCTTGACGATCACGTTGAGGATAATGGCCTGAGCGACCCACACGGCAAGCACCATCAACGCCCAGCGCGTGAGATCGTCGGGCGCGGTGTCGCGCGTAAGGCGATAGGCGATGAGGTTGGCTGCGATGATCAGCACAAACGTCAGTACCAGCTGAACCGCGATGAGTTTGCCGCCAACCCTCAGAGACGAAACGACCTCGTAGCCGGCCAGGCCAATGTTGACAAGGACGCCGAGCACGGCGAGCCATTTGCTCCCTCTGGAATCGGGACGCACCGCGCGCACGAGCATAACGCCCGCAACGCTCGCCGTCAGCTCAAACGGCAGCTCGCCGGCGGCCTCGATAAAGCGACCGTACATGCTGCCGATGTTGAACAGCGCGCTCGAGATCTGATAATCGAAGAAGCTGCCCACGCCCAGACAAAGGCACAGGACAACCGCGATGATGGCGGCATCTTTCTTATAGATGTACCCGAACATGCTTTCCTTTCGATGGAACCAGAGTGCCCAAATGGGGCATTTGCAGCGTCGACCCGTTAATCATCGTCGGACGCGCCCAGCTGCTGCAGCAGCATGAGCGCCGCGGCCACGGGGCCGGTGCCGTCGTTGGCATCGAGGCCGCGACCCAGGCCGCTGCCCGCGCCGGCGCCCGCCTTGTAGGGCACCGACAGCTTGCGGCTCTTGGGGAAGTTCACCGCGCCATAGCGATTCTTGAACTCAAAGGCTACCTTCTTGGGAACGTCAACCCCCAGGAAGGTAATGCGCCCACCGCTGAGCGTGACGCTCTCGAGCCCCAGGCGCTCGCCGCGAATGCGGATGCGCGCGCGGTTGAACAGGTTGATTCCCGCCAGCGGCAGCTCACCATGCGCGGCCTCGGTCTCCTCCTGCACCTCGTCGACACTCTCCAGGTCCTCAGCCGCCGCGAGCTTGCGGTACACGAGCACGCGCTGGTCCACCGCCGGCATGTACTCCTCGGACAAGAAGTAGTCGGCCGGCAGGTTGATGCCCACGCTCGCCGCCCCCACGCCGGCATCGTCATCGCCGCGCGCCTCGGCCACGGCCTGGCCCAACATCTGCGTAAACAGGTCAAAGCCCACGCTCGACAGGTTGCCGTGCTGCTCAGCGCCCATCAGCGAACCGGCGCCGCGAATCTCCAGGTCGCGCATGGCGATACGCATGCCGCTGCCCAGGTCCTGGAACTCGGAAAGTGCAGTCAGGCGCGCCGTGGCCTCCTCGGTGAGAGGCAGCTCGCCCGGGAACATAAAGTACGCGTAGGCCTGCGTGACAGAACGGCCCACACGGCCCTTGAGCTGGTAAAGCTGTGCCAGACCCAGGCGCTGCGAGTCCTCGATGATGAGCGTGTTGGCGGTCGCGTTGTCGATGCCGCTCTCCACGATGGTCGTGGCGATGAGCACGTCGATCTTTTTGGTCGCGAACTCGATCATCACGTCCTCGACCTCGCGCGGGCTCATCTTGCCGTGCGCCACGCCCACGCGCGCCTCGGGCGCGGCCTCGTGCACGCGCGCCACGGCGTCGTCGATGGTCTTGACGCGGTTTGACACGTAGTACACCTGGCCGCCGCGGCCCACCTCCAGGCGAATCGCCGCGCTCACCACGTCGGGGTCGTACTCCCCCACGTGCACGATCACGGGGCGGCGCCCAGTCGGCGGCGTGGTAATCAGGCTCATATCGCGCACGCCGCTCGTGGCCATCTGCATGGTACGCGGGATGGGCGTGGCCGAAAGCGTGAGCACGTCAATCTGCTCGCGCAGGTTCTTGAGCTGCTCCTTGTGCTGCACGCCAAAGCGCTGCTCCTCGTCAATGATCACCAGGCCCAGGTTCTTGGGGTTCACATCGGCCGAAAGCAGGCGATGCGTGCCGATGAGCACATCAATCGTGCCCTCGGCAAACGCCTTGAGTGCGCGCTTTTGCTGCGCCGGCGTGCGAAAGCGGCTGAGCACCTCGACCTCAAGGCCAAACGGGGCAAAGCGTTCAAAGAACGTCTCGTAGTGCTGCTGGGCCAGAATGGTCGTGGGGCAGAGCACCATGACCTGGCGACCGGAGTCCACGCACTTAAACGCCGCGCGCAGGGCGACCTCGGTCTTGCCAAAGCCCACGTCTCCGCACAGCAGGCGGTCCATGGGCTTGGGCGCCTCCATATCGGCCTTAATATCGGCGATGGCCTCCAGCTGATCGCGCGTCTCGTCGTAGGGGAAGCTCTGCTCCATCTCGATCTGCTCGGGCGTGTCGGGCGGGCAAGCGATACCGGTAATCGAAGAGCGGCGCGTATACAGATCGACCAGGTCAAACGCCAGCTTTTTGGCGTTCTTGCGCGCCTTGTTGGTGGCACGCGTCCAGTCGGCGGTATTGAGCCTGGTCAGGCGCGGCTTGTCGCCGTCGGGGCCAACATAGCGCGTGATGCGGTCGACCTGCTCGAGCGGCACGTAGAGCTTGTCGCCGTCGGCATATTCCAGCAAAAAGTAGTCGCGTTCCTTGCCGCCCACTTCCTGGCGCGCGATCTCGCTAAAGAGCGCGATGCCGTGGGTGGCGTGCACCACGTAATCGCCCGGCTTAAACGGGAAGGTGATCTGCGTAATGTCAACCTTGCGGCGGCTGCGCGCGCGGTTGGCATCCATGCGGGCGTTGAGGTCGGCGATCGAGAACACTGCCAAATTGGCGTCGGGTACCACCACGCCCTGCGGCAGAGCGGCATCGACAAAGGTCACGCGCCCGCGCGAGATGGTGGGCACGGCGGCACCGGCGGCAGCCTGGGCGGCACCCGCCTCGAGCGAGCGGGCGTTGAGTGCATCGGCCTTGCGCTCGCGAATTGCAGCATGGGCATCCTGGCGGGCAGCACGGTCGGCAGAATCCGCCGCCGCCACGCGCACGCGCTCACCAATGACACCGGCATTTTCGGGCGCGGCCGTCAGCGACTCCTCAAAGGTAATACCCTCATCGCCAAAGGTGAGCTCCATCGACTCGCGCGCACCGCGGTCGGGGATGGCAAACACGCAGGCATAGCGCTTGCCCACGACCTCCTGGATGCGCGTCATAAAGCGATTGTCCGAGCCCGCGATGGCCGGCTGCTCAATCTTGAGCTCTGCCGTCACCGCACCGCCGGCACGAATCAAGCTCACGTAGTTAAGGCGCTGCTGGGCACCAAAGTCGAGTTGCTGGGCACGCACGTACAGGCCGTCCAGACGGTCGACCCCCGCCTCGCCGGCACGCGCCTCGATATCCTCGTAGGCGCGCAGGCAGTCGTCGAACAGCGAGCGCGGCTCGGACAGCACCACGAGCGCCTTGCCGCTCACATGCGACAGCGGGCTCACGGTCTGGCCGTACATCACCGGCAAAAAGCGGTCGAGCTCGGGCGTGACGATGCGTGCATCCACCATCTCGAGCAGCGCCGCCAGCTTACTGTCGTCCTGGCTGGCACGGTAGAGCGACACGTGCATGTTGTGAACGGCCTCGTCGGTGAGCGCCAGCTCGCGGCAGGGGAAGATTTCGATGCTGTCCTCGTTGCCGATGGTCTGCCCCGTGGAACTCACCATGCGGCGGATGCGATCAATCTCGTCGCCAAAGAACTCAATGCGCACGGGTGCCTTCTCCTGCGCGGGGAACACCTCGACGGTATCACCGTACACGCGGAACAGGCCGGGTGCGTCGGCGGCACCGGCATTGGTATAGCCCATGCCCACCAGGCGCTGCGGCACCTCGTCAAAAGGGATCTCCTCGCCCACCGCAAAGGTCGTGGACTCCCAGTAGCGGCTCTCGACTGGCGGCACGCAACGCAGCAGCGCGCGGGCTGAGGCAACCATAATGCAGTTGTCACCGCGCACGATGCGTCCCAGGGCCTCGCAGCGCTGCGCCACCACGGCATCGTCGGGCGCCTGCTCGCGCCACGGGTAGTCCTTGCGCTCGGGAAAGCGGCACACGTGCGCCAGGCCCACATAGGCGGCCAGGCTGCGCGCGGCGCGATCGGCAGCGTCCTCGCCGCTCACGATATAGACCGTGGGACGCGGACGGCGCGCAAACTGGGCGGCCGCCATAAGCGTGCGACCCGACTGCGACACGGCCAACGTCACGTCCTCGCCGGCATCGAGTCCGGCCTCGACGGTCTGCAGTGCCTCGGCAGTGTAGAGCTGCGCGGCTATACGGTGAATGAGCATGCTGTTCCTCCGGCATCGCAACGCCAAAAGCCCGCCGGGGCAAGCTCGGCGGGTCGTACGTCAAAGATCATTGTTTGTCATGGTAGCGCATGGAGAGGACTCCGGCTCAAGGGCAAACCCGGCCCTGCAAAAAACGCCAGACGAAGATGCATTCCGCCCTACCCCGCTACGCGCACGCTGGGGCACAAATCTGCCAGCGGACACTCGTCGCACTTGGGTTTGCGGGCATCGCAGATTTCGCGACCGAAGGTGATCCACTGATGGTTGACCGACTCCCAATACTCGTGCGGCAAAATCTTAAGCAGATCCTGCTCGGTCTTGAGCGGCTCCTTGGCATGCGTCTTAGGACTCAGCATCAGGCGGTGCGCAATGCGGTTGACGTGCGTGTCCACCGCAATGCCCTCCACAATGCCATACCCCACGTTGAGCACGATGTTCGCCGTCTTGCGCCCCACGCCCGGCAGCTTTACAAGCTCCTTCATGTCGGCCGGTACCTCGCCGCCGTAGTCAGCAACGATCATCTGCGCGGCCTCCACGGCATGCTTGGCCTTACTCTTATAAAAGCCGAGTGACTTAATGGTGTCTGCCACGTCAGCCACGCTCGCCCCGGCCATGGCCTCGGGCGTGGGCCACTGGGCAAACAGCCGCGGCGTCACCTTGTTAACCTGCGCGTCGGTCGTTTGCGCCGAGAGTAGCACCGCGATCAGCAGGCGGAAGGGATTCTCGTGGTCCAAAAAGCACTCGACCGGGCCATAGCGACGGTTGAGGCGCTCACACACCTCGATGGCGCGCTCGCGCTTGGCGGCATTGGTCTCGCGTGGCATAACGACTCCTCGGCTCAACGGCACAATAAACTTATGGGCACAATTGTCCCACGTCCGAGACGCTTACGTCTCCAAGAATGCGCCGGTCTGACGGCTCCACAGACTCGCGTACTCGCCACCCGCCTCGACGAGCCGCGCATGCGTGCCGTCCTCGACAATCTCACCATCGGCCAACACCACAATGCGGTCGAGCGCCGCCACAGTGGACAGGCGATGCGCCACCACAATGGAGGTACGTCCATGCATCAGGTTTTCGAGCGCCTCCTGCACCAGCGCCTCGGACTCGCTGTCGAGGGCAGAGGTCGCCTCGTCGAGCACCAGAATCGGCGCGTCGGTGAGGATGGCACGGGCGATGGCCACGCGCTGGCGCTGACCACCCGAAAGCTTAACGCCGCGCTCGCCCACCATGGTGTCAAAGCCATGGGGCAGGCGATCGATAAACTCAGTCGCATTGGCCAGGCGCGCGGCCTCGCGAATCTGCTCGTCGGTGGCGTCGGGGCGGCCGTAGGCGATATTCTCGCGAATGGAGCGGTGGAACAGCAGCGCCTCCTGCGGCACGTAGGCAACCTGGCGGCGCAGGCTCTGCTGCGTGCAGTGCGAGACATCCTGACCGTCCACGAGCACGCGGCCGCCCTGAACATCGTCCAGACGCAGCAGCAGCTTGGTGAGCGTCGTCTTACCCGAGCCCGATTTGCCCACCAGGCCCACGCGCTGGCCCGCCGCCACATGAAGTGTCAGGTCATCGAACACGTTCTCGCCCGCCGCAGCGTCACGGTACGCAAAGCTCAGGTGCTCAAAATCAATCCCGCCCTCGGTCACTTTGAGCTCAGGGGCGTCCGGGTCGTCTGCCACCAAACGCGGCTCGTCCAGCACGCGCGTCATCTCGGCCGCATCGCCCAAAGCGCGGTTGATGCGCTGCATCATGGAACTCACGTAGTTCAGGCGCATGGTGAGGTTATAGGTGTAGGTAAAGATCATGACGAGCGAGCCGGCCGAGATGCCAAACCACGCATTGCCGGCCGAGATGCCAAACCACGCATTGCCGCCCGCCACGAACACACTCACCACGGCCATGGTGATGACGATAAGGCCCGAGGTCGTAAAGTTTCGCTGCATCATGGCGTGCATCGAGACCGTCTCGGCGTCGCGCGCGGCGCGATCGGCGGTATCGAACAGGTCGCGCTCAAAGTCCTCGCGCCCGCAGGTCTTGACGGCCAGGATGTTCGTGACCGCGTCAGACAGGACACCCGAGAGCTTGTTTTGTGCAGCAGACGTCGCAGCCGAAAGTGGCATGATGCGTTTGTACATAAGCCAGACAAACGCAATGTAGACGACCATGATGGCAACCAGGATCACGGTAAATGCGGGCACCACCGGGGCGAGCGCCGCCACCGTGCAGATGACCGAGGTGATGGTGGGAATGAGCGAATACACCGTCACGTCCACCAGACCCGTATAGCCGCTCATAAAACGGCTTGTCTGGCTCACAAGCGATCCGCCAAAGCGGCTGGTATGGAATGTCATGGATTGGTTGGAGAGCGTGTCGAAGCACAGACGCGCCAGGTGATAGTTGCCCGCAATCTCGAGCTTGTAGACGGTGTAGTCCTGCAGCTTGGAGAGGATTTGACCCACCAGGTTAACGAGCACGAGCGCCAGGATATAGGGGCCGAAGACCTCAAACACCTGGTCACCCGCCACGGGACCGGCTTGAATGCGGTCGACAATGAGGGCCATCACATAGGTATTGGCAAACGTCAGCAAAAAGATGTAGCCCGCCGACGAGAGCACCGAGAGAAAGACAATCAGCGGCTGTGTGCGCGTGACACCCCAAAACCGCTGCAGCGTGCGGCGCACGGTGGAGCGGCTGAGCGGACTGGTGCTTCTCTGAGACATGGGCTTCCTTTCGCATCTGATAGGGCGAAACGCCATTGTTGCACATTGAAGCGCACTTCAGGCAAGCGCGATGCGAAAAGCGCCCGCGCCGTGCTTGCGCCGGCGCCCCGCCGTCAGATGCAGCTAGTCCTCGTCTTTTTGGTCTGCGGGCAGGTCTGCGGACTCCAAGCCCAAAATCGCGTCGGCCTCCCGCGCGTCTTCCAGCGCGTCGATGTCCTTGAGTTTGCGCTCCATGACGTTGGTGCGCGTGGTGATGATGCCCTCGACCGTTTTGCCCGCGGTCTCGATCTGCTGCTGGGCGCGGCGCAGCGCCGCCTGATAACGCGGCAGCTCGGCCTTGACGGCGGAGAGCACGCGCAGTACGTCGTCGGTACGTTTTTGCAGCCTAAACGTCTGGTAGCTCATCTGCAGGCTGTTGAGAATGGCGGCCATGGTGCTGGGGCCGGCAACGTTGACGTGATAGTCGCGGCCCAGGGTCTCGATAAGCCCGGGGCGACTGACGACCTCGGCATACAGGCCCTCAAACGGCACGAACATAATGCCAAAGTTGGTGGTCGCGGGTACGCTCAGGTACTTTTCGCAGATGTCCTTTGCCTCGCGCTTCACCATCATATCGAGCGCCTTGCGCGCAGCGGCAACGGCCTCCGCGTCGCCCGACTCTTGCGCGTCGAGCAGGTGCTCGTACGCGTCGCCCGGAAACTTGGAGTCAATCGGCAACAGCACGGGGTCGCCCTCGTCCACCGGCAGCTTGACGGCAAACTCAACGCGTTCCGAGGCGCCGGGCTTAGTGGCGACGTTTTCCAGATACTGGTCGGGCGTGAGGATGTCCGCCAGGATCGCGCCCAGCTGCACCTCGCCCAAAATGCCACGCGCTTTGACGTTGCCCAGCACGCGCTTAAGGTCGCCCACGCCGGTGGCGATAGACTGCATGTCGCCCAGGCCCTTGTACACGGCCTCGAGCTGGTCGCTCACCTGCTTAAACGATGCAGACAGGCGGTCGTTGAGCGTGCGGGAGAGTTTCTCGTCCACCGTTGCGCGCATCTGATCGAGCTGCACGCTGTTGTCCTTGCGGATGGCGCCCAGCTGGGCATCGACCGTCTCGCGCACCTTGTCCAGGCGATGCTCGATGCCTTCGCGGTTGGCGCCAAGCTGTTGGGCCGTCTCGCGGCGCAGGTCATCCATACGGTCGCCGGCCTGCGAGAACTCGCGCGCAATGGTCAGGTAGCGCTGCTGCTCTACGGCGGCGTCGGTCGTCTGCTGCTGCGCGATGGCATTTGCCGTGCGGCGGGTTTCGGCCAACGCGACGTTCAGGGTGTCGAGCGTGCTGTTGGCCTGCTCGAGCGCTGCCAGCGTTTCCGCGCTACTGTCGCCACGCTCCCGCAGCTCGGCACGCAGGCTCTTGAGCTGGAGGGCGCAAGCCACAGCAACCCCCACCGCCACCAAGGCGATCACAACAAGCACAATATCAATAGCAGACATAAACTCCGCCCAACAAACCCAATCGAGCACCAATCAAAACCGCGATCAATCTTACCCCGCCACACACACCGGGCGCCCGGCCCCTTCTTGGGCGCCCCTCTCCTCCGCATATTCCATAATGCGGCGCGCCGTTTTCCTGCTCACCTTTGAGTCATCGCCGGCCAAGTATGCGTATACGTTTCCTTTATTCAGGCGCAGAGCACGGCAGAGGCCATAGCGCGTTACACCCGATTCCTCCAATGCTTCCAGCGTTTTCTTTCTCATCAGGGCGTTCACCCTTCTATCGGCCGCCGGCTTTTCCTTCACCGCTCTATACGCACGCCAAACGTTGGCATAACGATTAGGGAGCTCACTTTTGGCGCATAGAGACGCCATGCTACCCGCTTGACCGTACAAGGATAAAACGTCTCGATAATCCCGTTCCATCCACGAGCCCTCGGATAAACCCAGAACGTATTCGGCCTTACCCTGCGCCAAAGCGAGCAAAAACAGAGGCTCCGCCACACGCGGCTCAACCGTTGTTGCCTGCTTTACAAGCTTCCTAAAACTCAGCGACTGCTGTCCGGACAGCTCTCGGCAATAGCCTTTCAAAAATCCCTCAAAAGTCAGATTCAACCGAGCACCTCCTTTTTGTATTACCTGTATCCCTTATTATTATTCATCTTCAATAATACTATTCAGTCGCACGACAGGACCCACAGGATGCAAGGATTCCACTCGTGGCGATAATCCCTACACCCTAGAAGTCCTAATGCGACAAACGCTAGCTCTCCCAGCCGGCGCGGATGGTTGTTATGACGTCATCTAGGCGCTGGCCCAGGGCCGCTAGATGTTGGAGCACCTCGTTGGGCGATGCACCGTTGAGGATGCACGTGAGGGCATACGACGCCAGAAAGATGGCCGCAAGCCCCAACGGGATGAGCACGATCATCGCCAACGTACGCAGGCGCTGGGCCCAGCGACGGCGACGCGCACGATGCTTGTCGAACGCGAGCTCCTGCGCATATGAATCTTGCTGTACGGAATAGGCCTCTGGCGCCGATTCACACCCGGGCACAGCTGCAGGTACAGCAGCGGGCACGACGTTTTGCACGGGCGCCTGGTTGGCAACCCCTTGCATTTGCATCTCCATGAGTCGTTGCTGCTGACGCAGCATGCGCTCAGCTTGTTGCTGCGGAGTCTCAAGAAACAGATCCATGCTGGCCTCCAAAATCGGAGCATTCGACGCTTACGACCAGCATCCCGCACCGCCATGACCGCGACAACGCAATCGCCGGCAATAGCCACATAGTTTCTTTTGCTCAAAAGCTGTCGAAAAGCTCAACAACTCCCCTACCAGCACTTTCTCTGAGCTTTTTTCGCCAACAATCTTTTGGCCTTCCACCCTTACGCCAACTGACCAAAATCTAACCAATAGCTTGACGAAAATTGTGGAGACCGGGACCCCACAAAAACGTGCCGCCCCAAAAAGGGGCGGCACACAACCTTTTTTATCAGTTTTTCTGTATCGAGCACGCGACGACCCAACGCCGGAGCGCAAGGCGGGGAAATACCTTTGCCTCGCGCGACTCTGCGAAGCCGTGAGCGAGAGGGAAAGGTATTTCCCCGCCCTGCGCTCCGCAGCAGCCAGCGCCAAGCGCTAGTAGTTCACCACCTGCTCCTCAAAGTACGCCTTGGGGTGGTTACACACCGGGCACACCTCAGGTGCCTCGGCACCAACGTGCAGATGTCCGCAGTTCAGGCACTTCCACACCTTTACGCCCTCGCGCTCAAACACCTCGCCCGACTCAATGCGCTCGACGAGCTTGTTGTAGCGCTCCTCGTGGGCCTTCTCGACGGCGGCGACGCCACGGAACTTCTCGGCGATCTCGGCAAAACCCTCCTCCTCGGCGGTCTTGGCAAACTCGTCATACATCGTGGTCCACTCGTAGTTCTCGCCCGCGGCGGCGTCGCGCAGGTTGTCCAGAGTGCCCGGAACGGCGCCGTCGTGCAGATATTTAAACCACAGTTTGGCGTGCTCGGACTCGTTACCCGCCGTCTCGGCAAAGATATTCGAGATCTGAACGTAACCGTCCTTTTTAGCCTTGGATGCATAGTAGCGATACTTGGTGTGCGCCTGGGACTCACCGGCAAAAGCGGTCTCAAGGTTCTTCTTGGTTTGGGAGCTCTCAAAATCCATAGGTGTACTTCCCTTCAATACATGCCGCCCATAGGCTTTGAGCGGCCTTATTTTATGGTACCCCCTGCCGAAAATCTAAACCTTACAATCCTGTTCTTCAGATTTGCACGGGCTAAATGCTCAGCCAGCGATCGCCCTCGGCTCGGCAAAAGCCCTCACGCTCCAGGTCAGCTAGAATACCCGCGATCAAGTCGCACTCGACCGGCCCGCGACCGGCTGCCGCTTCCATCTCGTTAACGCCCACCACGGTATCAGCAAGCGTAATCCCCGCCGGCTGGCCATCGCGCGCTGCCAGCAACATACGCACGATATGCGCGCGCTTTTGGCGACGTGAGCCCTCAAACTTTGATTGACGGCTATAGCCCGCCGAGCGCCTGGACGGATTGGGCAACGTCTTTTTTAGATATGCGCCGTAATCCAGCAACGCGTAATACCACGCGCGCGGCGTGTCGGCATCATCGAGCGGCACGGCAAAGGGAGCGATCTCGTCGGTCGCCGCACCGGGGGCCGCCGGACAGGCGGCTTGGATCAGCGGCACCAGCTCGCGATCGGGAACAGCCGGCATATCGGGAAAGAAGTGATGCAGAAAGACCGTGCGCACGTTGGTCTCCAGATACACGCCCGGAAGATCAAACGCAAACGACCGGATACCCTGCGCCGTTGCCGGGCCAATACCAGGAAGAGCGACCAAGTCACGTGTCTCGTGCGGAAACTCCCCGTCCCAGTCCTCTATAACGCGCTGGGCGGCCTTGTGGAGCGCCAGAGCGCGTCGGTTGTAGCCCATGCCCTGCCAAGCGTCCAAAACATCGGAAGGCGCGGCTTGGGCAAGCGCCTGCACGGTCGGAAAGCGATCGAGCCACGCCGGCATACGCGTCTCCACGCGTGGCACCTGTGTTTGCTGCAACATGACCTCAGAAAGCCAAATGATGTACGGATCGCGCGTGCGGCGCCACGGAAGGTCGCGATAACGCAGGACCCCTTCCGAACGAATCATCGAACGAAAGGGGTCCTGAATCATATCTATGCTCCTTATGCGGCGCTATTCCTCCCGGCATGTATACGCACAGGTGGCGTACTCGGGAAACGCTTCGCGGTCGGCGAACTTGGGATCGACGGCCGGGAACTGGCGGTGAGCGACGATGTCGCCGAGCGAAACGGAATCGAGGTAGTCGCGCATCAACGCTTGAGCTCCGGCCCACAGGGGATGATAGCAGCACGTGCCCATGCGCGCACAGTCGCCATCGGGTGCGGTGCAATCATTCATAACCATAGGGCCCTGAACGGCCTCGACGACCTGACGAATGGTGACGTCGTCCGGACTGACCTTGAGACGCATGCCACCGTGGACGCCACGCAGGCTCTCCACAATACCGGCCTGGACCAAACCGTGCTGAATCGAGCGGGCAAACGAATACGGAACATTGACCTCTTCGGCAGCGGTGCGAACAGAAAGCAAACGCTCCGGATCCTCGGCAAGCATCGCCAGCATACGAAGGGCGTAATCAGTCTTCCTCGATATGTCCATTTTTCCCCTTTCAAGGAATACGAACAGCTCGAACGAGCTCCGGGGCCGAGCTTGTGTCGAGACGCAAAATGACCGCTAGGACATCCAAATGGTAAATCGGATATCCACTGAGTGCCGCGCTTGGAGCGAAATGCATCAGATGCGGCGCACAGTGGAATTTAGTATAACCTAACCCCCTGTCTCGTTGAACAGGTGTTGCGCAACAAAGCTGTTGTTTAGACAGATATGCTTATTAGATTTTACTTGCGTTCCCGAAGGGGCGGGGATTCTGGGCGAAGATGCGCCAGGGCGATCGTTCTATCGAAACAAAGTGCATCAAACGCAAAAAGCCACGTCCGAAGACGTGGCTTTAATTGCGTTGGCGGGAAGTACGGGGCTCGAACCCGCGACCTCCGACGTGACAGGCCGGCGCTCTAACCAAACTGAGCTAACTCCCCAGGCAGTCGTTCGCGTTTGTTTCCGCTCGCGTGCGCTGCGGGGATTAGTATACACAGAAGTCTGTCCGGCGCGCAACAACTTTTTTGAAAAAATTTTTGGGGCCATCCGGGAGGGTCTCCGGGGCTGGGGGCGGGGGTTAAGTTTGCTGCTCTACAGTCCTGCGCAAGACGGAAAGCACATTAAGTGCTTTCCTTTGCGTGCGGAACTCGCGACAAACTTAACCCCCGCCCCCAGCCCCGGAGACCCTCCCTGCCGTCACATTATTCAACCAGTTTTGCGGGCGTGCGCCGCTGCGCGGCTAGCCCGCGTGCTTCCCGGCGGGGTTGGTCTGATTGTTCTGGTTGGACTTCTGACTTTGGCTCAAAGAAAAAGGTTGATTTTCAATCTCAACGCAACAGCCTGAACGGGTCCCGCGTTTCCGCAGCT
>CAUHCN010000006.1 GCA_959604825.1 uncultured Collinsella sp.
TGCGAACCTCCAGTCCGGACCGCCCCGCGGTCCAACTTTCTGTCCGCACCCCCGACTATTCATACTGCACGCTCATTAAGGGAGGCCAGTGATGTCATCGACTCAAAAACGAGCCATCCTGCAGGTGCGCATTCGCGAGGAAGACAAGCAGCATGCCGAGCGTCTCTACGACGCCATGGGCACATCGCTCGCCGAGGCCGTACGTCTATTTGTCGCGCAGAGCATTTTGATGCGCAAGCTCCCCTTTCAGCCGGTCGCCGTGCGCTCAAAGGACGGCACCGCCGCCTATGGATCGCTCAAAGCATATGGGGACCCCAATCGCCGCTCCAAGGAGCGCAATGCCTGGATTGAATACCTTGCTACAGAAAGCGACGATTCGATTTTGGGTCCCGAGGAAGTAGATATCCATGAGTAGCACCATCATCGACGAGACCGTCATCCTACGCTACCTGCTTGACGACGACGAAGTTCTGTCACCGCGCGCCGCCAAGGTCATCGCCACGCGCACCGCTCGTGTCTACCCCGAAATCATCACGCGCGTCGTGGTCACGCTGCGCGACGTCTATAAGGTTCCCCGCGTTGAGATTGCTGCAGCCATGAAAAGGCTGCTCGATGACGTCATGGTCGACGAGCCCACCGTTGTCGCCCTTGCCATCAAACTCTTTGGCAAGACCCATATGGACTTTACCGACTGCCTCCTCGCAGCCCGAACCGCCATCTACAACGATGATGTCGTGAGCTTTGGCAAGCCCATCATCCAAGGCATGATCGATTACCGCCGCAAGCGCCAAACCGCAGCCGAAGCCCGCAGCCGAAGCATCGACTCCACCATCGACAAGCTCCGCCACCGCCCCCGCAGCTAACCCCATGCCCACCTAAGTTGCGGTGCAGGTTCGATTCCCGTCGCCCGGCGCGTAAACGAAAACAGCTCTGATCCCCAAAGGAAACCAAAGCCGTTAAAACAATTCTTATGGAGCGGGCGACGGGAATCGAACCCGCGTCATCAGCTTGGAAGGCTGGGGTTCTACCATTGAACTACGCCCGCAAGATATGGTCGGGACGACAGGATTTGAACCTGCGACATCCTGCTCCCAAAGCAGGCGCGCTACCAAACTGCGCCACGTCCCGAAGGTGTTGAGCAGCTAAGGTCTAAACCTTGCGTGTCCCAAAGCGAAGGAAATTATAGGGGAGACTCCCCGCCTGTGCAAGCATTGATGTCTTAGCTCCTCGAATGTGCAACAAACTTGCTGTGGAGCAGACCGATCACAAAGGCAACTACGGCGACCGGCGCCCACGCGGCACCGATGTCTGCAAGGGGTAGCGCATCAAACGGCAGCCACGTGCCCGCAAAGAACGCATCGCGGACCGAGGTGATCACACTCTGCACAGCAACGACGCCGCCGACCCAGACCCACACCTGCGGATGAGCGTCGCAAAAGCCGTGCACCAGGCCCATAAGCACCAGCACAATGGCAACGGGGTACAAAGCGTTGAGCATGGGCACCGAGAACATAAGGATCATGTCGAGACCCACGTTAGAAAGCACGCACGAAAACGCCGCGAACACAAAGGCGAGAACCGCAAAGGGACGGCGCATGGCCTCCTCGGACGCCTCCGCTCCCCCTTCGACCACATACGTCTCGCAGAAGTAACGCGAGCAGCAGCTGATGAGGCCGATGCACACGTTCATGCAGGCGAGGAAGAAGATGGCGAAGACCACGACCGTGCCGGCAAGCCCAAAATGCATGGAGGCCGAACGGGCGAGGATGGCGGCGCCGTTGGTAGCGTCGGGCATCACGGTGCCGAGCTGCATACCGGCAAGGCCCAAGCCGCAGTAGATGATGGCCATGAGCACGCCGGCGATCACGCCGGAGCGCGAAATCTCGAAGGCCACGCGCTTGTCATCGGTAACGCCCAGCTCGTGGATGGTCTCGGCGATGATGATGCCAAAGGCGAGCGACGCGAGCAGGTCCATGGTCTGGTAGCCGGTCAAAAAGCCCTGCACGGCAGCACCGGCATCATAGGGAGCCTGCGGCGCGGCGGCGGGGCCCAGCGGCGAGACCATGGCGGCACCCACGACCAATACGATAAGGGCAATGAGCGCGGGGCCCGTAATGCGGCCGAGCACGCGTGTGATGACGCCCGGGCGCAGCGTGAGCGCAAACGCGACGACAAAGAAGCCGACGGCAAACACCAGGCGCGCCGTGCCGAGCGAGACGCCCTCGGGCAACAGCGGCACCAGCATCTCGAAGGCCGTGGAACTCGTACGCGGAATGGCCAGGCACGGGCCAATGGCCAGATACACCGCCGCGACAAAGAACTCGCCAAACTTGGGGTGCACGCGGCCAGCAAGCTCGCGCGCCGTTCCGGCAAGCGCCACGGCGATAAAGCCCATGACGGGCAGGCCGATGGCGGCAATCAGAAAGCCGAACATGGCGACCGGCGTGGCGGAACCTGCCTGCAGCGCCAGCAGCGGCGGAATAATGAGGTTGCCGGCGCCAAAGAGCATCGAGAACAGAGCGATGCCGACGGTGACGACATGGTCGGAGCGCAGACCGCGCGGAGCGGATGAAGCCATGGGACCACCTTTCGAGTCAAAACAAAAACGGGACGGGCAAAAGACCCGTCCCGCAAGTATAAACGGTCCAGCAGCTTTAGCAGGCTAAATTGCGCAGAGCATCGATAGCCGTGTCGACTTCTTCGGTCGTGTTGAAATACCCAAACGAGAAGCGGACGACACCCTGGCGCTCGGTATCTAACGCACGGTGCATGAGCGGAGCGCAATGGGCACCGGGGCGCGTCGCAATCCCCCACCCTTGCATGAGCGCGTCCGAGATCTCGGCCGAGTCGATATCACCCACGTTGAGTGAGACGATCGCCGAGCGCACGGGCTGGTCAAAGGCACCGTAGAGCTTAATCCCCGAAATCTCGCACACACCGGCAAGGAAGCGATCAGCGAGCGCATGCTCGTGGGCAGCAATCGCCTCGACCCCGCCCTGGGCCTCGATAAAGTCGAGGCCGGCAGAAAGGCCAGCGATACCGTGACCGTTGAGCGTGCCCGCCTCCAGGCGCGTGGGCCACTCAAGCGGCTGCAGTGGATCAAAGCTGTGCACGCCCGTACCGCCCATGGCCCAGGGGGCCACGTCAATGCCCTCCGCCACGGCCAGGCCGCCGGTGCCTTGGGGTCCCATGAGCCCCTTGTGGCCGGTAAAGCACACAATGTCGAGCCCCATGGCATGCATATCGATACGCGCCGTGCCGGCAGACTGAGAGGCATCGACGATCACCAGCGCACCGGCCGCATGGGCCATGGCCGCCACGCGCGCAATGTCGACCGCGTTGCCGGTCACATTTGAGGCGTGCGTCACCACCACGGCACGCGTACCGGGCGTGACTAGCCGCTCGAGCTCGTCGTAGTCGAGCGCGCCGCTTACGTCACAACCCGCATGCTCAACGGTCACACCCCGCTCCGCTGCCAGGCGGTTGAGCGGACGTAGCACGGAGTTGTGCTCGAGCACCGTCGTGACCACGCGGTCGCCGGGGCGCACCACGCCACAGATGGCGGTGTTGAGCGCCGCCGTAGAGTTGGGCGTAAAGCACACATGATCAGCCCGCGGGCAGCCCAGCAAGCGCGCGAGCTTGGCACGGCAACCGTGAATCGTACGAGCGGCATCGAGGGCACCCGACGTGGCGCCGCGCCCGGCATTGCCGAGCGAGCACATCGCCTGCGTCACGGCATCGATGACCGTCTGCGGCTTGTGCATGGTCGTCGCCGCGTTATCCAGGTAGATCATCGCACGACCTCCCACATATCAATCACGGTATAGCCCTCGGTGGGAACGCCCGCCGCGGCGAGTTCGCCGCGCAGCAGCTCCTCATCGGCAGGCAACGCTTTCCACGCCAGACCACAGCCGGCAGCGACCTCCCCGGGCACGGGAATCGTTCGCCCGGGAAGGCCGCGCTCGATGCACAGGGACTCGCAGCCCATGGCGGCCGCCGTGGTGGGAAACGTGATGACAAGCGCCGGGCGCTTCTCCCTCATGGCAACTCCAACCAATACGCTACGGGCGCACGACGCGCACGGCCTGCTCCATCTTCTCCACGATCACATACATGTTCGTGACCTCGCCCACGGCAAGCTGGTCCTTAATGCCATAGTGGTCGAGGCAGGTGCCACAGGTGAGGATTTCGACGCCCTGCTCAGCCAGCCCCTTCAGGTCGTCGAGCACCGGAGAGCCCTCGACGGTGAGCTTGGCTCCGCCGTTGTAGAACAGCATGGTCGCGGGCAGCTCCTCCTGCTGCGTCACGGCAAAGATGAAGGCCTTCATGAGCTTGTGGCCCAGCTCGTCGTCGCCGCGGCCCATGCAGTCGGTGTAGACGGAAATGACGAGCTCGCCCTTGCCGGTGCTGGCACCACAGAAGGCAGCGCCATCCTGCTCGGGATCGGCCACGGCAATGGCGCCAGAGGTCGCCACGGTCACGTGCCACTCAGCGTCAGAAACCTTCTCGACCGAGGCCGTGCAGCCCTTCTCCTGCGCCATCTTGGAGATGTTCTTGACGGCGGTCTCGTTATCGACCGAGGTCACCACGGCACCCTCGCCGTCAAGCTGTTTGAGCGCCTTAAGCGTCTTGACAACGGGCAGCGGGCAGGCATCGCCCATGGCATTGACTTCAATTTTGGTAGACATAGCTACATCCTTTCAAAAGGGACCGCCCAGAACAGCAGGCGGTCGCATAAACGGTTTTCCTTAATGCACAACGCGAACAGCAGGACCGCCCGGCACCGGCTCGCACACGCGCCCGACGACGGCGGCGATACGTCCCTCGGCATGTAGACGGCGCGCAAGCTCATCCACATCGGCAGCAGGCGCCGCGATGAGCAAACCACCCGAGGTCTGCGGATCGTACAGTGCATCCAACATGCCCGGCTCCAGGTCCTCGTCGGCAGCCACGCGCGGGCCAAAGAAGTCCTGGTTGCGGTAGGCACCGGCAGGAATAATGCCCAGACGCGCCATATCGAGCACCTGGTCAAAGAGCGGCACCGCCCCCGACGTAAGTTCAATCTGCACGCCCGAGCCCTCGGCCATCTCGCACGCATGCCCGATCAGGCCAAAGCCCGTGATGTCGGTGCAGCCGTGAAGCTCGAGTCCCTCGGCCAGGCGAATCGGGGCCTCGTTGAGGGTACGCATCGAGTCAAACATGGCTGCGGCCTCGTCCTGCTCGATGAGCTCGCCCTTAATGGCCGTGGTGATGATGCCCGAGCCGATCGCCTTGGTCAGCAGCAGAACATCGCCCACGCGTGCGCCGCTGTTGGCGAGCATGTGGTCGAGTGGCACAAAACCGCTCACGGACAGACCGTACTTGGGCTCGTCGTCGTTGATGGTGTGGCCGCCCGCGATGGAGCAACCCGCCTCGACGCACTTATCGGCGCCGCCCGCCAGAATCTGACCGGCAACTTCAACGCCCAGGCAACTGGGTATGCAAAGCAGGTTCATGGCATGGCTCGGCCGCCCGCCCATGGCGTAGATGTCCGACAGCGAGTTGGCCGCAGCGATCTGGCCAAACAGGAACGGGTCATCGACCATCGGTGGGAAGAAGTCGATGGACTGCACGAGCCCCAGGTTCTCCCCTACGCGGAAGACGCTCGCATCGTCGGAGGTATCGAACCCCACGAGCAAGTTGTCGTTATGCACATTGGGTAAGTCGCCCAGGACCTGGGCGAGGGCTCCGGGAGCCAACTTAGCGGCTCAACCGCTCGCGGCCGTCATGGACGTGAGCCTCATGGTGTCCTTAGCCATACGAACCCCCTTCCAACAAATCAACGACTTTAAGTATACGCGCCAGGCACGCTTCCCAAGAGACCGCCGACGGCTCGAACGTCGAAAGCGGCGCCGCAAGCGCCTGCGCGATAGCATCTGCCAGTGCGCGCTCAAACAACGGAAGGTCGGCCGCCACGGGCGTGTCGACATCCGTCATACGCGGCGACGCCACCCACGTCACGGGAGCACCGGGAAGCATCGCCTCCATCCAGGGACGAACGCCGGGCAAATCGGTCGCCACAACTTTGCAGCCGCACGCGAGGGCCTCGATCGTCACGAGCGGCAGACCCTCGTAAAACGAAGGCAGCACAAAGACGTCGGAACTGCGGTAGGCACGCACGAGCCCATCGCTATCCAGGCGCCCCGCCAGCGTCACCGGCACATCCGAGGCCGCGGTCAAGCGCTCGATACGCGCGTACTCGGCATCGTCCCCGCGGCCGCCCACAAGTACCAAGCCAGATGGGCGGACGCCATCGTCAATCGGCAATGACACAGCTCGAACCAGCGACTCGACGCCCTTTTTAAAGCAAATCTTGCCCACGTACACAAGCGATCCCGGCTGCCTCGCCACGCTTGCATCGCGGCAGAAGACGCGATGGTCGTAGCCCGTCCCAATCACGTGGATACGATCGGCATCGACGCCGCACACCAGGCCAATCTGCTCAGCCTGCTCAGCATGGAGTGCAAAGACGGCATCGAGCCGACGAACCGCACTTACGATGCGATCGCGTTCGAGCGTATGCGAACGCAGCTGGCGCAGGTCGGTCGAATGACACACGGCAACAACCGGCACGCCTCGGACGCACTCGCGCGCCAATGCGGTCACCAGATACAGGTGATGGCAGAGCACCAAATCGGGCCGAAACTCAGCCACCGCTCGATCGATTGCAGCAGCAAATGCCCGCTCAAATGCCTTGAGCATCGAAGGCGTCAGATCACGATAGCGTGTGGAGGGATAGGGCATGACATCGGACATGCCACAGATGAGAAACGGCAGCTCGGGCGACTCGAACGGTACGGCAAACACGGCAGCACGCCGGTCCAGCTCGCCTTGGGTATCACCCGGTGCCGCGCCGCAAAGCACGGCGGCGCGATGCCCCGTCTCGATCTGCTCGCGTACGAGCGCGGCAAGGTAGGTGCCGCTGCCAGTGCTATCTGGTTTTTGTGCCGAGATATTGAGGATGCGCATGTCGCGGTACACCCCTAGGCCAAGGCGGCGGCGCGGACAGCCGCGCCGATCGCTCCGGCAAAGCGAGCCTGGGGCGAGGTGGTCACCGGCGACCCCAGTAGCTCGCCCAACCGCTCCACCACGAAGGCGTTCTCGCACAGGCCACCGGTCAGGTAGTACGGGGCGCCCGCGGCCTGTCCGGCCATGGTCGCCACGCGCGAGACCACGCTGTCGATCACGCCACGCGCAATGTTCTCGCGCGGCTCACCGCGACCGATCAGGCTGATAACCTCGCTTTCGGCAAACACGGTGCACATGCTGGAAATCTTGGTAGGCTCGCCGGTGCGGGCGAGGTCTGCCATCTGCTGCTGGGTAATGCCCAAGCGGTCGGCCATGATCTCCAAAAAGCGCCCCGTGCCGGCGGCGCACTTGTCGTTCATGGCGAACTTTGCCACGCGGCCGCCCTTGAGTTGGATGACCTTGGTATCTTGGCCGCCCACGTCGATCACCGTGCCCTGCTCGCCAAACAAGCGGACCGCACCGGCACCATGGCAGGTGATCTCGGTCACTACCTTGTTGGCATAGGGCACCGCGACACGGCCGTAGCCAGTCGCGACCACGCGAACATCGTCGCCCGTCACGTCATAGCCGGCTGCGGCGAGTTCACCGCGTAGGCGCTCGGCCGCATCGACCGACGAATACCCCGTCGGCATGACGCAGGTCCACGCAATGGCGTTGTCCGTCTCCACCACCGCAGCCTTCGCGGCCGTCGAGCCTATGTCGATACCAATGCCAACCACGGCATCCTCCTTCTATGCGGCAAAGCAGCTATCCCTTTGCCGCATTTGTCCTACAGGGTCTCGATAAAGGCAGCGATGCGCGTCTCGATCTGGCCCATGTCGCCGTTGCTGTAGTCGGTCTCAATCTTCATGTACGGAATGCCCGCACCCTCGACAGCTTCCTGCATGTGTGCGCTCTCCACGTTAAAGGTGTGGCAGGCCTGTAGCACGCTCTCTACCACGCCATCGACATGATACTTCTCGCACATGGCCAGCGTGTTTTCCATACGACCGTCGTTGGGCGTCATGACCGAGCAGTTGATGTCCAGGTAGCGGTCGGCGATGGCGCGCAGGATATCGGGAGCCTCCGGGTCGATCATCATGGCCGCCGTGCGCTCGCCCGAGCAGTCGTCCATGCACACGACCACACCGCCGTTGGACTCGATAGTACGGCCGATCTTGTTGATCACGCCGCCCACCGGGCAGCCAGTGATCAGAATGCGCTTGGCATCCGCCGCAACCGGGCGCTCGCCCGCGTCGTAGGCCTCGCGCAGCTTGGCAACCTTTTGCTCCAGCTGCTGCGTATAGGCCTCGATATCAAAGCTGAACGTACCGGCAAACATGGTGCTCATCAGGTCGACGCCGCTCATGGTCGCCGGCTGGTTAGCCTGCAGTGCAAACATCTCGAGCTGGGCCGCACGCAAGCGGTTGCGACGACGGACGGCAGCGCGCAGGTCATCGTCGGTAATCGTGATGCCGTAGAAGCCCTCGAGCTCCTCCTTGAGCAGGCGGCACTCCTCGTACCAGCCTTTACGCTCGTAGGCACGATCGCGACCCTGCGGAAGATGCAGAATGTGCGTGCGCTTGAGCTCGTTGAGTAGCTCGTACATCTTCTTCTTGCCGTCGCAGGTGGTCTCGCCGATGATCATGTCGCTAAAGTACGTAAACGGGCACTTTTGCGAGTAGGCAAAACCGTAGGTCGACTTGATGAGCGGGCACAGGTTTGCCGGCAGCACCTTCTCGGCCTCGGGAATCACCTCATCGGACGTACCGCACAGAGCCACGCTCGCAGCCCCCGCGGCATCGATAATCTCGAGCGGCGTATAGCTGCACAAAAAGCCAACCAGGCGATTACCCGCCTGCTTATAATCCTTGACGCGAATAAACGCCGCCTTGCGTTGCTCGTTGAACTCCTCAAACGTGCGCGGCAACGGCTGCTCAATATTTTCCGACATATAACTCCTTAACAAACCTTTTAACCAACCAAGGAAACGGCTTTCCCAGGTGCCCGAGGTTGCCGTGAAAGAGGAGCGTCGCGTACTTTGGTACGCAAGCGACGGTTTGAACAGCAAGATCGGGTGCCTGGGGAAGCCGCCGGGACGAATAGTCCTAAATGGTTTCCAAGAAAGCCTCAATCCTGGTTTGCAGTTGGCCTGCGTCCTCGCCGGCGTAGTCGGTCGTGATGTGCATATATGGAATGCCTGCCTCCTCGGCGGCCTTCTCCACGGCAAACGACTCCATCTCGTAGAGCGTGCAGAACTGCAGGGCCACGTCGACAATGCCGTCGGCATGCAGGTCCTTGGCCATCTGGACAATGTCCTTCATACGCTGGTCGTTGGGCGTAAAGACGGCGCAGTTGATCTTAAAGTAGCGCTCGGCGATGGCATCGAGCATCTTGTCAACCGTCTCACCGGACTCGTCGACCAGGTCCTTGTAATAGCGCGAACCCGTGCAGGACTCCTCGCCTACCACAACGCCGCCGGCCTTCTCGATGAGGTTGAACAGCTTCCAGTTGGGCACGGCCATGGGCGTGCCGGTGTACAGGATGCGCTTGGTCCCCTTGGGCGCCACGCCCTCGCCGGCCTCGACACGCTGCTCGCACTCAGCCGCCATATCGTTGATGGCCCCGGTCAGACGCGGCGTGTCGTCCATAAAGGCGGCCTGAACGGTCAGCAGACTGTCGAGACCGCTGATGGGCGCTGGGTCGGCAGCGCGCGTGGCAGCGAGGCGCTGCAGGGCGCGACGCTTCTCATTGACGGCGCGGATGGCGGCCTTCAGACGCTCAGGCGTAATCTTGACGCCACACTCTTCCTCGATCTTGGCTGCGAGCTTCTTGACCTCGGCCTTCCAGGTCACGAGCGTCGACTCGTCGTGTACGTTGGGAATATCCATGACGTACATGTTCTTTTGCGTGGCAAAGAACTCGTAGGCTTTCTTCTTGCCGTCGCAGGTGTTCTCGCCTACCACCAAGTCACTCGACTCAATGTAGGGGCAGACCTCGCCCAGCTTAAAGCCGGCAAAGCTCTTGATGAGCGGACAAGTGTTGCGCGGCAAGTGCTCCTCGACCTTGTCGGTCGCCCAATCGGCACCCGAGCACAGACCCACGGGGATACCGTCGCAGGCGAGCACAATCTCCTCGGGCACGTAGACGCAGAAGCTGCCCACGATCTTGGTGGCCTCGCCGGCCTCCTTCTTGTCGAGCATCTCCTTAATACGGCCGCTGTGGATGTTGGTGGCGACAAAATCCAGGTAGGACGTGGACTTGGGGCGATTGTTCTGCGTCAGGAACATATCGCCGTACATCTGGCCCACGGCGCCCAGCAGCATGTCGTGGTCGGCAAGATTCATGCCGAGGCTCTCCCACATCGGATGGAAATCAATTTCTTCAGCCATAACGGTTCCCCTCTCGAACCAAAAACGGATAACAGCGGTATCGATGCACGACGGACGGCGATTGCCCGACCGTGCTCAAACCCGGAATTTTAGGGAACCTGCTTTGCGGTCGATTATTTAGTTGTGCGTCGTCTCTCCCGGAGCCGTGAACATACCTGCTCATATGCGGCTCCGAGCCATATATAGGGCACGCGCGGCAACGCGGCGAATGTATGTCGTCTGCGGCATGTGCGCACCTTCCTTTACAAGTTGAGGTCAACTATACCAACGGTCAGCGACCATGCGAACACCGTTGACATTCGTACGACAGCGTCGTGTGCCTTCGTTTAATAAATAATTATCTTGATTGATAAGAGTTTGTCATTCCTCATTCGGCGAACGGCAAAAACAAAGCCGCCGAGGCTTATATTCCCCGACGGCATTACCCGGCGCTATCGACAAACCAAATGGATCCTGCTGGCATCAAAATGCATGCGCAGCGTCTCGCCTGCTTGCGGCAGCTCGTCGACAGGCATGCGCACTTTGTTGACCTTCCACTGCAGGCGCGTCGGCGCGTCGGCGCGCGGCACGTCCAGCAGCACCAGGCGCTCAAAACGTGAATCGCTCACGCGGGCCACATGCAGGTCGTAGCTGTTGCGACCCCGCTCAGCACGGTTGTCCACATGGAAGTAGCTCGCACGAATACCCAGGTACGCCACGTTATCGGGAACCTCACGGCCCACGTTGAAGGTCATGCCCCAGTCGAGGGCCTCAACTTCTTCGTCGCCGATCTTGCGCGCGCGGCTCGTATTCTTGCAGCCCGTCAGGCGCAGCGCAGCCAAGGTTTGCGGCCGGCGGACCACGTCCTCGACGGAGCCGATCTCCTCCACATGCCCGTTATGCATCACGCAAATGCGCTCGCACAGGCGGCATGCCTCGTCAATATCGTGGCTCACGTAGAGCACGGTACGGTTACAGACGTCGAACAGGTCGAGCATGTTCTGCTCAAGCGCGCTCTTGAGATACGCGTCGAGCGCGCTCATGGGCTCGTCGAACATAAAAATGCCCGGGTGTGCCGCCACCATGCGAGCAAGCGCCACACGCTGCTGCTGGCCGCCCGAGAGGCGCGCGGGATAACGGTCGGCAAAGTCGGCCAGTCCAAAGATACCCAAGTAGCGCTCGGCAAGTTGTCTGCGCGCTGCGGCGTCGCCTGCACCCTCAACGCCGGCACATACGTTATCGGCCACCGTCATGTTTGGAAACAGCTGATAGTTTTGAAACATCAGGGCGCATTTTCGCTCCTGGGGCGAAAGGTTGATGCCCGTCGCAGAGTCAAAAAAGGTCACGCCGTTGACGACGATCTTGCCCTCGTCGGGTGCCTCCACGCCGGCAATGCAGCGCAGCGTGCAGCTCTTGCCGCAACCCGAGGCGCCCAGCAGCGCCACACGCTCCTCGCCGGCCTCAAGCTGCATGTCGAGCACAAACCCGGGATAACGTTTCTTAATATCCAAAACGAGCGACATGATTTATCGACCTCCCTGCGGTGCTACGTCATCGCGCATAAGCTCGGCCAACGCCTCGCGATCGATACGCAAGGCATCGCCGCCCGCCGGGTCGAGCGAATCGCCCTGTCCGGCGAGATCTTTGGCCTGTTTGCGCTCTGCACGGGAGAGACCACGCTCGCGATACTTTTGCGAATGCGCCGTATACATGTTGATGAACAGAATGACCAGGAAGCTGAACGCAATTACGACCACGACCCAAAAGAGGGCCACCGACGTATTGCCGCCCATCCACTCAAAGTAGATGGCGATGGGGATGGTCTGGGTAATGCCGGCGTAGTTGCCCGCAAAGAACAGCGTGCAGCCAAACTCGCCCATGGCACGCGCGAAGGCAAGCACCGCGCCGGCGGCAATCGAGGGCCAGCCAAGCGGCATCATAAGCTTGGTAAAGATGCGACGCTCGGACCATCCCAGGGTTCGCGCGGCATCGAGCATCTGCGTGTCAAGGCTCTCAAAGGCTCCGAGCGCCGTGCGGTAGACCAGCGGAAACGACACAACGACGGCCGAAATGACCGCCGCGGGCCAGGTAAAGACGATCGAGATGCCGTGCGCGATGAGCCACTGGCCCACCCTGGTCGAGCGGCCAAACAGCATGAGGAGCAGAAAGCCGCAGACCGTGGGCGGCAGCACCATAGGAATCGTAAAGACTGAATCGAGCAGGCCCTTGATGCGACTCGAGGTACCCATAGTCTTCCACGCGGCAAACAGGCCCAGCGCAAAGGCAATCACCAGGGCAAGGCCACTCGTTTTAATGGACACCCAAAACGGGCGGTAGTCGATGCCGCCTAAAAAGGAGGCCAGAGAGGTCAAGGGGCCCTGCTCATCCCGCAATACGACAGACGATGCTTCTACCATTTGAGCGCTATCAAGCCAACGCGCGCCGCCCTTGGCATCACCCGAGGCCGATGCAATCACCACATAGCGGTCCCCATCCGCACCGCGCTCGTCAAAGCCATAGGTATACCCGCCGGCATCAAACGTTGTTTCCGCCGTAACATACCAAGGAAGATCAACGTCCCCTAGCTGCGCACCTCCCATGGAGTTTGCGCTGTCGAGCTCACAGACGAGGGCCTTGAGACCCGATACGCACTCGTTGTCCTGCGGATCCAATCCATACTTCTCGGCCGCCTTGGGCGATATCCACACCACAACGCGATCGGCAGCAGGCGCCACTACAAGGTCCACATCCTCGTCAACGGGAAACCGGTAGCCCTCAGGCTGGCCCTCCATAGCACGAGCGGTCCCCTTGGCCAAACGCTCAAAACCCTCGATCCCATAGGAAAGCCCATGAGCGGTCGCAGCAACCTGGGCCCTGTCCTCAGCGACCCCAGCAAACGCAAATCCCGGCACCCAGCAAAGCGCGAAGGTCAAAGCACAGGCGACAAGCATGCGGAATCTATTAAGCACGAAAAGCTCCAAGCGAATACAAGGACGGAGTGAAACACAAAACGATGGAATTATCGCGCCAAGCCGCACTACTCGGAAAGCTCAAAGCCGTACTTAGCCCAAATCTTCTGAGCCTTCTTGTTGGTCAGACAGAAGTCGATAAACGCCTTGGCCTCGTCGGCGTGCTCGGAGCTCTCGGCAACGGCGCCCGGGTACACGATGGGCTTGTGCGAATCCTCGGGGCACACGAAGGCCTCCTCGATGCCGTCATAGCGGAAGATATCGGAGCTGTAGACAAAACCGGCCACGCAGTCGCCCGTAGAGACGTAAGACGCAGCGGTACCAACTTTGTCGGCCAGTGCGACCTTGCCGGCGATCTCGGGAGCATACTCGCCGTCGTCGCCTTCGGTGCCAGTGTAGAGACCCACAGAAGCTAAGGCCTGGTTGGCGTACTTGCCGGCGGGGACGGTCTTGGCGTCGCCGATGGCGATCTTGCCGTCCAGATTCGCGACGTCGGCGATGGCCTCGATCTTGGTGTCGGAACCCTCAGCACGAATGATCACAAGGTCGTTGACGAACATATCCTCACGGGTGTCGGCATCAACGAGCTCTGCGGCCTCGGCGTCGTCCATGGTGCCCTTGGAGGCGGTGATGAGCACGTCGACCGTGGCGCCGGCACGCATCTGCTCAACGAGGTCGCCAGAAGCCTTAAACTGCGTGTCGGAAAAGGCGGTGCCAGTCTGGTCGGTGTAGAGCTCCTGAACCTCGGGCAGAGCCTTCTCGAGCGAGTTGGCAGCAAAGACCTGCAGCTCGACAGCCTTCTTGGACGAAATCTTGGCGGAGCCGGCATCGGAACCGGTCGACTCAGGCTCCTTGTTTCCGGAGCAGCCGGCAAGGCCAAGACCGGCAGCGGCGACAGCGGAGAGTGAGACGAATCCGCGGCGAGAAACCATATCGAACATGTTCAACCCTTTCGTACCTTGTGCCCGGGTACCCCACCGCGGGCTTTATTCTGTAATTAGATTATACTTCGATGCGAATAATGATTATGAGAAATTATTCTCGTCTGAGAATATAGTTTCAAGCATACCTACAGAATGCCGTCCCCTTGGGCGCAAATAAAAGGCGGAGCAGCCGTTCAGGTCGCTCCGCCGCAGGTAAACCGCTTAGTTGGTATGTCCGCCGCCCGCTGTCATCTGAGCCGCATGCTCCAGCTGGTCCGCTATGGCCTCCCAGCTTTCGCGGGCGGCCTTCGTAGAACCGGGAAAGTTTACGACAAGTGTATGACCTCGTTGCATGCAAATAGCGCGCGAGAGCATAGCGCGGCGCGTCTTGGTCATGGAGTACGCACGGATTGCCTCTGCAATACCCGGCACATCGCGCTCGCAGACGGCACGCGTCGCCTCGGGCGTCACATCGCGCATCGAAAGCCCCGTGCCGCCGCAGGTGAGCACGACATTGGCGTGGCACTCATCGGCGGCTTCCACAATGGCATCACCGATCTCGCTGACGTCGTCGCGCACGACCACATGCGAGGCGACCGTCCAGCCCTGCGCCTCGATAAGTTCCTCGAGTGCGGCTCCAGCCTCGTCCTGGGCAAGATCGCGCGTATCCGAGCACGTCACGATCGATATCTTCAGCTCCATAGCATTCCTCCTACAACACGGCGCCCTCAGGCAGGTCGACGCGAACAACGTCCACGACATCGCCCACCTTGAGGTCGCACGGTCCTTCGTCAACACGCAACAGGCAGTTAGCCCGCTGCATCGTGCCGAGCAGCGCCGAATTCTGCGTCTTGGCCTCGGTCACCAACAGCTCACCGGTCTCGGGGTCGCGCAAAACCGTGGCGCGATCGAAGAAGCGGCGATGCTGTCGCTTTTTCACGCCGTGCGTGAGCGTCGCCTGCTGCACGGGACGCGTACCCTCGGCAAAGCCGCGCATCTTGCGGATCGCCGGACGCGCAAGCATCTCAAAGCCTACATACGCCGCGGCCGGATTGCCTGAAAGTCCCAGGTAGGGCTTACCCCCAAGCAAGCCAAACGTGATGGCCTTGCCCGGACGCATCGAGATGCGATCGAACAGCACCTCGCCCTCGCGCCGGACGAGCGCCGTCACGTAGTCGTAGTCGCCTGCCGAGGCGCCACCGCTCGTAATGACAAAATCGCACTCCAGCACGGCGCGATGCACCAGCTCGGCAATCGCCTGCTCATCATCGGGCGCAATGCCGTAGAACACGGGCTCGGCTCCTGCATTGAGCGCTTCGGCCATCAACGCCGACGAGTTGGAGTCGCGAATCTGCCCGCGCGCCGGCAGCTCACCCGGCGCGACCAGCTCCGTGCCCAGCGAGATAATGCCCACACGCGGCGCAGCATGCACCTTCACGCTCGCATACCCGGCGCTCGCCAGCAGGCCAGCGCCGGCCGGGGCCACAACCTCGCCGGCGTGCATCACAACATCGCCGACATGGGCCTCCTCGGCGGCAGAGCGAACGTTCTCCCCTACCTTGGCAGGCGCCGAGAAGCTCACGTGCGAGCCCTCGTTGCCGTCGCCGTCAAGCACCTCCACGATCTCGTATTTCACCACGGCATCGGCACCTTCGGGTACCGGTGCGCCCGTCATGATGCGGACCGTCTCGCCCACGCCGACCACGCCCTCAAAGACATGGCCCGCGGCCTCGTGTCCGACAACGTCGAGCGTCACCGGCGCCTCGCCAGATGCCTGCGCCAAGTCCGCCGAGCGCACGGCATATCCGTCCATAGCGCTGTTGGCAAACGGCGAAATGTCGATATCGGCCACCGCGTCCTCTGCCAAGGGAAGACCGGCGGCCTGCCACACGGGAATCTCGACAACTTCGGTGCGATTCACGTGCGACAAGACGATCGCCTGTGCGTCCTCCAACGGAATGAGTTTCTCAGCCATATGCACCTCTTAATGCCACGGCGCACAACGGGAGCGCCGATTCTTTATGCTTGTCTCAGTATAATCCCCCGACGCACGACCGCGACTCGGCCTGTACCCGCAAATACACCTGTCGGTTGCAAGCCGCGAAACAGAATGGAAACCAACCCACCGGCTCGTCGCGTTTACCGCGTTTTATAATGCTCGTGTTGCAACCCAAAAAGAGGAACGTATGGCTTTTACCGACAAACCCGAAAGCGCAAACGAGGCGCAGGACCATTCCCAGCCGCTCGACGACGGCGGCCTTTTCTCCCTTAACGACGTCATCATGGCAGGCAGGCAACAGCTCACCCGCTCCGAGCATCTCTTGGCTGCCGACACGCGCCGCAACGCCCGCAACCTACTCGCGAGCGCCAAGCTGCTCGTGCTCGTAGTTATCGTCTCGCTCGCCATGGGCGTTGCCGCTTGGGCGTTTTTGGCCTCGCTGAATATCGCGACCGACTATCGCGAGCACCATGAGTGGATTTACGCGCTGCTCCCCGTTGTGGGCGTTGCCACCGCATGGGTGTACAAAAACCACGGCCTCGCCGCCAAGCGTGGCAACAACCTGGTCATCGACTCCGCTCTGGGCACACGTCTCATACATATGCGCATGGCCGTCCTCACCTTCGTCTGTTCCACGCTCACGCACCTAACGGGCGGATCGGCCGGTCGCGAGGGAGCCGCGGTGCAGATTGGCGGCACCATCGCCAGCAACATCTCGAACCTTGCCCACCTCAAAAAGCATGACCACCACGACCTCATGCTCGCCGGCATCTCGTCGGCCTTTGGCGCCGTATTCGGTTCGCCCCTTGCCGGAGCTTTCTTTGGCATGGAGATGTGCTTTATCGGCAAGATCGACTACACCGCGGGCATCTACTGCCTGGTCGCCTCGTTTACCGGCTACTTTACATCACTCGCCCTGGGTACCGAGTACGAAGTGAATGTCATCGCCAGCGTCCCCGACATGACGCCGCGGACGGTTGCCATCGTTGTTATCAGCGCCATTATCTTTGGTCTCACCGCGCGCCTCTTTGCGTGGTCGGTTCGAACCGTCAAGAACCTGTACGGTCGCTTTATCACCAATTACCTCATTCGCGCACTTATAGGCGCACTCGTGGTGCTCGCGGCCTACGCGATGCTCGACGCCTGGGACTACGCCGGCCTTTCCACGTGGCTTTCCGGCGCCGGATTTGCAGGCAACACCACCCTGGCGGACGCAGTCATCAAGTTGGTCGTCACAGCGCTTACCCTGGGCGCGGGCTTCCAAGGCGGCGAGGTCACGCCCCTGTTTGGCATCGGTGCGGCACTCGGTGGCTGGATCGGTTGCCTTACCGGGCTCGACCCCAGTTTTCTGGCGGCTCTCGGCATGCTCGGCGTGTTCTGCGCCGGCCTCAACGTGCCCATCACCACCTGCATGATGGCCATCGACCTGTTCCACGGCACGGCCGCCGGGTTCTTTGCCATCGTGGCCTTTATCAGCTACCTAACCGGCGGACACCGCGGCGTGTACCCCGCCCAGCGCATCATCTCACCCAAGCGCCGTTCGCTTATTGTGGATGAGGGCGGTACGGTAGCGGATGCTATCGAGCGCCACAACGACCTGATAGAGTAGACGTTAGTATTCGCCGTGCAGCCACAATCGGGGGCAATTCGACCCGAGCGCGACCGCACCGTCACGTTATACGCCGGGAGTCGCCCCATGCACGCAACTGATTTTGGTCGCACGCTCATCATCGCCAACCCAGCCGCCCAGTCGGGTGCGGCGCGCGAGGTCGCTGAGCGCCTGCAGCGCTTTTTAGACATGACCGCGCGCTCATCCCAGTTTGACTTGGTACTGACCGAGCGCATGGGGCATGCCAAGGAACTTGCCGCACAGGCCCAGGGCTACCGCACCGTTATCGCTCTTGGCGGCGACGGCGTGATCCACGAGGTCGTCAACGGGCTTATGACGCAAAAGGAGGACGCCCGCCCCGCCCTTGCCGTCCTGCCCGTGGGCTCCGGCAACGATTTTGCCCAGACCCTCGGTATCGACGATTTCTCCGGCAAGGATTTTGGCGCGCTGCTCACCTGCGATCTGCAACGTCAGGACATCGGGCGCATTCGCTCATGGAACCCTGCAAGCGGTAGCGGCGAGGCGACGGTCGAGTACTATGACCAGACGCTTTCGGTCGGCATCGATGCCGCCATCGGCCTTGGCACCACCGAGCTGCGCAAAAAGACCGGCTTGACAGGCGCGCCGCTCTACACCCTCTCGGGACTTGAGCAGTTTGGTCTGCGCTATCGCAACTACCCCATGACAGTCAGCTTTGACGGCGCGCCCGCCGAGCGCGTGCGGGCGATTATCATGGCGATTCAGCTGGGCCCCACCTATGGCTCGGGCTATCGCATCTGCCCCGATGCCGACCCCTGCGACGGCATAATCGATGTCTGCTACGCCTGCGGCCCCGTCCCCCGCGCCGTTGCCCTGCCTATGTTTCTTTCGGCCAAGGACGGCCACCACACCAAGTTGCCGCCGGTTCGTATGCGCCGCTGCCGCCATGCCGAGCTCACCTTCGAGCAGCCCGATTACCCCATCCAGGCCGACGGCGAGCCCATTGTCGCCTCGCGCATCGAGGTTGACGTCCTCGGCAGCGCCCTCCAAGTTTGGCACCCCGCCCGCTAGCAAGGCCAGTGGAGCAATCGACTACTCGTCGCTGCCCGGCTTGCGACGGTTAGCCTTTTTAATCGCATTGAAGTGCTTGTCGTTGAGCCTGCGCTGGCGCGATCGCTGGGGCACTTTGGTCTTGACGCGACGGCGCGGCGGACGGCCACGACGCTCAAGCTCTGCGCGCAGCTTACGCAGGCAGCTCGCGCGATTCTGAAACTGACTACGGCTCTCGCGCGCCGTCACAACAATCCCCGTGGGCCCATGCTTCATACGCACCGCCGAGTCCGTCGTGTTCACGCCCTGCCCGCCCGGACTCGTCGCACGAAACACCTGCACCTCGCAATCGCGCGCCAACTCCTCGGCCGACATCTCGGCATAGCGCGCATACTCGCGCCATTCCATCTTGTTCTCGTCCATATCAGCACCTCCCCTCATACAAAAAAATGTGACAAAGGGACAGTCCCTTTGTCACATCGCATACCAATCGCTTGTGTTGCGCGCTTAGGCGAAGGTGATCTCGCCGTTCTCGCAGTCCATATCGGCGATACGGGCCAGGCTCTCAACGCGGAAGCCGCGCTTACGGAGCTTATCGCCGCCGCCCTGGAAGCCCTTCTCAACGGCGATGCCAATGCCGGCAACTTCGGCGCCCGCAGCCTCGCAGATCTTGATAAGGCCCTCAAGCGCGCAGCCGTTGGCCAGGAAGTCGTCGATGATCAGGACCTTGTCGCCCTCGGACAGGAAGCGCTTGCCGACGATGACCGGGTACTCCTTCTGCTTGGTAAAGGAGTAGATGGTCGTGGCGTACTGCTCGCCGTCGAGGTTGATGGACTGTGCCTTCTTGGCAAAGACCACCGGCACGCCGCCAAAATGCTGAGCCGCGATGCAAGCCATACCAATGCCCGAAGCCTCAATCGTCAGGATCTTGTTGATCTCGACATCCTTGAACAGACGGGCCCACTCGGCGCCCATGTGGTCGAACAGCTCAACGTCGCATTGGTGGTTGAGGAAGGCATCAACCTTAAGGACGTTACCGGCCTTTACGATGCCGTCATGGCGAATACGATCCTCAAGCTCCTGCATGGCGCAACCCCTTCTCGCGGCAACGATACCGCGCGATTAATAAACGTTGTTCGATAGTCTACCACGGACCGACCCCCGCCCGTCCCACAAGCCGCATCGCACCACAAACCAGTTTTTTGAGACGGCGCGAATACGTGGCAGGCAGCCTCCCAACACGCTAATGGCGGGCGCGCATCCTCACCAAACGAACCATCGAGAGGACAAAGCCCACGGCTGCCACGGCCATCAACACATAGAACACCGAACGAAAACCAAACAGGAACACATCCGGACGGCCTGCAACAAAACTGGTCACGGCCTCGCCCATCGCCACGCTCATCTGCCCATACAGGATATTCGACGCCACCGTAATGCCCACTGCCATACCCGCATAGCGCGCCAGGCTACCCAGGCTGCCAGCAAAGCCGAGCGCTTCGCGCGGAGCCGAGCCCATGTACAGCGAGTTATTGGGGCTCTGAAAAATCGACGTTCCGCACGACATAAACGCGACACAGCACACGATCACAGGGATGGAAGAGTGCTCGTCGAGCGTACTTACCGCAAAGAGACCGCACACGTACACACCCAGGCCCACCGCCGTGGGGCCCTCGCAGCCAACGCGGTCCGAAACCGTACCCGAAAGCGGGCCGATAAAGGCATTCACCATCGGCAGCGCCAAAAAGAGTAGTCCAGAGATGTCGGAACCAAAGCCGTGAGCGTCCTGAAAATAGAACGGCAGGATAAACTCGGATGCGCCAATACCAACGAACACGATGAGCATGCAAGCAAGGTTGATGGTGAAGGCCGAATTTGCAAAGCAGCGACGAGCAGCCTCAACCAGGGACATGGGGCGCTCGCCGGCCTCCGGCTTAACATGCGGTAGTGTATAGAGTCCCACGATAAACGAGATGACGCCAATGGGCAGGTTGATGAGGAAGATGCTCTCCCAGGGAAAGCTTGCCACCAGCATGCCGCCGAGCACGGGGCCGCACATCATGCCGAGGGCCACGAAGGTCGCGAGAATACCCATGGCACGACCGCGCTCGCGCGCCGGAAACGACTCGGTGATGATACCCATGTTGTTAGCCATGGCCGCCGCGCAGCCGACGCCCTGCACAATGCGTGCCAGAATAAGAACTTCGAGCGAACTCGAAAGGCCGCAAAGCAGCGAGCCGGCCGTAAAAACGATTACGCCCAGCTGGAATACGCCCACCTTGCCGCGCACGTCGCCCAAGCGGCCAAACGGCAGCATAGCCACGCATGTCGCAAGCAGGTACACCGAGCTCACCAGCTGGATGCGGTCGAGGCCCACGCCCAGCTCCTTTTGCATCACGGGCAACGCCACGGTCACGACGGTCGAATCCAGACACGACATAAACGTCATGATGAGCACGGTAAACAGAATCGCCCATTTGTTCTTGCCATGGGTGTCGCCCTCAAGGGCAAGGTGCTCGCGGCGCAGCTGCTCTGCGGTTTTCTCCATATCCATCCTTTCGAGTGGCACAACGCAAAAAACGGGGCCCCAATCGCCTGCGAACAGTCGCGATTGGGGTCCCGCCTACGGAATCGGAACTATATGTCACCGGAACCCCAAGAGGCTCCGTCGCTTCATACGAGAAGCTAGCCTAGCACTGCTCGAGCGCCTGCTCAAGGTCGGCAATCAGATCGGCCGTGTCCTCGAGGCCGCACGACAGGCGCACCATGTCGGCGGAGATGCCGCAGGCGATGAGCTCCTCATCGTTCATCTGACGGTGCGTAGCGTTAGCGGGATGCAGGCAGCAGGTGCGAGCATCGGCCACATGCGTGGCGATCTGGGCGAGTTTAAGGCTCTTCATAAAGGTCTCGGCCGCCGCGCGACCACCGTTAAAGCCAAAGCTCACGACGCCGCAGGTACCGTTGGGCATGTACTTCTGAGCCAGGTCATAGTACTTATCGCCCTCCAGGCCCGGATAGCTCACAAAGCGCACCTTGGGATGGCTCTGCAGGAACTTAGCAACGGCCAGGCCGTTCTCACAATGACGCGGCATACGCACATGCAGGCTCTCGAGCGAGCTATTCAGGAAAAACGCCGCCTGCGGGTTCTGCATGGGGCCGAGGTCGCGCATGAGCTGAGCGGTTGCCTTGGTAATGAAGGCACCCTCGCGACAGAACTTCTCGGCATAGGTCACGCCGTGATAGCTCTCGTCGGGCGTGGTGAGACCCGGGAACTTGTCTGCATGGGCCATCCAGTCAAACTGGCCGTGGTCGACGATCACGCCACCCAGGTAGGCCGCATGCCCATCCATGTACTTGGTGGTAGAGTGCGTGACGATGTCGGCGCCCCACTCAAAGGGACGGCACATCACGGGCGTCGGGAAGGTGTTGTCGACCATCAGCGGCACGCCGTGGTCATGCGCGGCCTTGGCAAAGCGCTCAATATCGAGCACGGCAAGGGCGGGGTTGGCAATCGTCTCGCCAAAGACGAGCTTGGTATTGGGCTCAAAGGCTGCCTCCAGCTCCTCATCGGTGCAGTCGGGGGCGACAAACGTGCAAGTCACGCCCATGCGGCCCATGGTGTGGGCGAGCAGGTTATACGTACCGCCGTAGATAGCAGAGCTCGCGACCACGTGATCACCGGCACCGGCCACGTTAAAGATCGCGAGGAAGTTCGCGGCCATGCCCGAACTCGTGAGCATCGCAGCGGTGCCGCCCTCCATCTCGCAGATCTTGGCGGCAACCAGATCGCACGTGGGATTCTGCAGACGGCTGTAGAAGTAGCCCGACTCCTCCAGGTCAAACAGCTTGCCCATGTGCTCGGACGTGTCGTATTTCCACGTGGTGGACTGGTAGATGGGCACCTGGCGCGGCTCCGCGTCGCCCGGGTGATAGCCGCCCTGAACACATGTAGTACCGATGGTCTGCTCGCTCATATCCAACTCCCTTACTTGGGTTTTGTTTTTATTCGGTTCACGATACCGCTACCCCGCACCCCTCTCAACCCATCCCGCCGATAGGTTATGGGACAAATTAATCAGGTTTATTTGTCCCAAATCTTAAGAAAGTGTTCGATGGCGAAAAACAATGAGATATGCACTGCGGTCTCGATAAGCGAATGCGCCAGCAAGGGTACCATAGGCGGGTACACCGCAATCAAGGAGACACGGATGAAGCAGATTGATACCACTCAGCTCAACACTGCCTCCTGCCAGGCTCAGGCTGCCGAATACCACGCCCGCGGCTTTAACTGCGCGCAGGCCGTCGCCTGCACGCTCGCGCCCGCCGTCGGGCTCGACCCCCAGGTCGCCTTTACCCTCACCGAGGGCTTTGGCGCCGGCATGGGCGGCATGACCGAAACTTGCGGTGCCATCTCGGGCGCCGTGGCCATCATGGGCTTTGTAATGAGCGATGGCATGGAAAACCCCAAGACCAAGGGCCAGACCTACAAACTGTCGCGCGAGATTGCCAAGCGCTTTGGCGAGAAGAACACGACGACCGTCTGCGGCACGCTCAAGGGCATCGGATCGGACAAGGGTCCGCTCCGCAGCTGTCCCGGTTGCATCGACGATGCCGTCGAAATCGCCTGCGATGTACTAAAGCAGCTCGCCGAGTAAACGGCAGCGACATAAAACGACAGCCGGCGCGCTTGGGATTCATCCAAATGCACGCCGGCCGTCGTCGTTAGAACTCAGCAAACTCGGGAGCGCTGACCTCAATCTCCTCGCGCCCCGCCATAAGCTCGCGCATCTTAGCGCAAAACGGCTCTTGCTCCCCCGCTTTAAACACCAAGTGAAGTGTCACAGCATCCGCGTAATCGGTATCCGAAACCTTGGCACCCGAATCCTGCGCCAAGCGAAGCACCTGCTCATACTGTGGATAGGCCACATGCACATCAACCGGCACGACGCTCGTCATCTCGACGATCTGCCCGGCCTCCTGAGCCGCGGCCACCGCCGCCTGCGTCGCCGCGGTATAGGCGCGCACCAAACCACCAGGCCCCAACAGCGTGCCACCAAAATAGCGCGTTACTACGCAGCAAACATTTTTGAGCCCCGCACCGCGCAGCACCTCGAGCGTCGGCATACCACTCGTGCGGCTCGGTTCACCATCATCGCTCTGGCGCTCGCGTCCATCGACCAAAATCCACGCGGGAACATTGTGTCGAGCGTCATAATGACGCTTGCGAACCATCTCGATAAAGGCATTCGCCTCGTCCTCGGACTCAATATGGACCAGCTGGGCAATAAACCGGCTCTTGCGGTCCACAAACTCGCCCGAAACCTCAATATTCGATTGCAGAGTAAAATAGCTGTCCAACAAAGTCCCTCAACAAAATAAAGCGCAGCAACAAACAGCCTCAATAATACGATAACCCTAGTAAAAAGAATGGCAACGCCGATGATTCCGTCAACGAAAGCGAGAACCCGTCAGCGCGAGCAAGGTGCCTTGAAAGCCGAGGGCATTGACCTTATGGTCATGCCCGAAGGTTTGAAAGGCAGATTGCCGCGCTGACGGGTTCGCAGCGTCAACAAAGTGCCAAGTGGGCCGATAAGCCGGGTTCTGTCGTGAACGGTCATTTATCTTGTCTGCACGTTACCGTGCAGCTCCACGCACGCTACCCGAACGCGGACCGGGCCGGCCCATAGCGTTCCTATTCGCGCTTGCTCCGGATGGGGCTTGCCAAGCCGCCATGTTGCCACGACGCTGGTGGTCTCTTACACCACCGTTTCAGCTTTTCCCTTTACGCCTTGCGGCGCAGGTGGGAGTCTTCTTTTCTGCGGCGCTTTCCGTCGGATCACTCCGCCCGGCCGTTAGCCGGCATCCCGCCCTCTGGAGCCCGGACTTTCCTCACGCGTACTGCAAGCAGCACATCGCGCGACCGTCTGGCCCACTCAGCAGTGCAAGAGTGTAACACACCGTTGCCGCAGGCAATGGCACAACGCAAACGCTCGACACGATAAACCAAGAACCGCCATGCGCTACAATGGTCCTGTCGATGGGCAACGTCGTCAGTCGAGACGCGACCGCGCTCCGCACCCCTCCGTCTACTCGGTGCGTTCCCGCCTCCTCCCCGAGGCGGGATGTCGGCATTTTTTCATGCACCGAAAACCTAATAGCCTGTGGACAGCTCGGACAGCATTGCGCGCGGACGACATCGCGCACCTCAGCAGCAAATGCAAAAAGGGACCCGTCCATTACGGACGGATCCCTTAAAACAAGTGATCGTCAAACCGATTTACTCGGCGTCGGTCTCCTCGTCCTTCTTCTCGGAAGGCAGCGGGGTAACCTCGATCTCAACGCCCAGAGTCTCAGCAGCGGACTTCATGGACAGGGAGATACGACGACGGTCGAGGTCGATCTCCATGACCTTGACCTGAACCTTGTCGCCCACGTGGGTAACCTGAGAAGGCTGGTCGACGTGTTTGTTGGCCATCTCGGAGATGTGCACCAGGCCCTCGATGCCCTCGCCCAGGTCGACAAAAGCGCCGAACGGGACAAGCTTGGTCACAGTGCCCTCGACGATAGCGCCGACGGGGTACTTCTTGACCAGTGCGCGCCACGGATCCTCGGTGGTCTGCTTGAGACCCAGGGAGATGCGCTCGCGGTTGAGATCGACGTCGAGAACCTCGACCTCGACCTCCTGGCCGACCTTGACAACCTCGGAAGGATGGTTGACGTGGTTCCAAGAGAGCTCGGAGATGTGGATGAGGCCGTCGATACCGCCGAGGTCGACGAAGGCGCCGAAGTCGACGATGGAGGAAACGGTGCCCTGGAGACGCATGCCAGACTTGAGCTTGGACAGGATCTCGGAGCGCTCGGCCTTACGGGACTCCTCGAGCACGACGCGACGGGAGAGGACGACGTTGTTGCGGTTGCGGTCCATCTCGATGACGCGGGCCTCGATGCGGGTGCCCATGTAAGAGGTGAGGTCCTTGACGCGACGGAGGTCGACGAGGGAAGCGGGCAGGAAGCCACGCAGGCCGATGTCGAGGATCAGGCCGCCCTTGACAACCTCGATAACCTCGCCCTCGACGTTCTCGCCGGAGTTGAACTTCTCCTCGATGCGGTTCCAAGCACGCTCGTACTCGGCACGCTTCTTGGACAGGACCAGACGACCGTCCTTGTCCTCCTTCTGGAGAACCAGGGCCTCGATGGGATCACCGAGTGCAACGATGTCTGCAGGGTTAGCGTCCTTGCGGATGGACAGCTCGCGGACCGGGATAACGCCCTCGGACTTGAATCCGATGTCAACGAGCACCTCGTCATGCTCGATCTTAACGACAGTGCCGTTAACGAGATCGCCCTCATCAAAGTCGGTAATCGTACCGTCGATGAGGTTGTTCATCTCCTCCTCGTTGACATCGTCAAGAGAGAAAATGGACGAGTTCTGAATCTCACTCAAAGGTGGACCCCTTTCGAACTACGGGGCCCCGATTGCTAGGACCTACAGAAGGGTGCGACAAGCACACAACGTTTAGGAACACTCGGGAGCCGACAGATACTAATGTGACGCTTATGCAATCACGTTCGTATAGGTTACGGGGAAATGAGTTCGATTTCAAGCGTGAACTGCGATTTTTTACTCGTGTGGAGACTTTTTCGTAATCTTATGAACACACGTCTCCGCAACTTGACGATAACCAGCCAGGCATTCGGCTTTGGGGTAAAGTATCCGTAGCCAACGATTCTAGATCGATTTTTCGAGAAAGGTGCCCGCGTGCTCAAAGCAGTCGTTTTCGATATGGACGAAACGCTTCTTAGCATCAACCTCAACGCGTTCATCCTTCGCTATTTTAAGGATGTCTCTTCGATGCTCGCGGATATCGGGCGCCGCAGCCGCGGTGGCACGATGGCACGCCTCGGCACCATCCTGGTCGACCTCAACGCCAATCGCCGCAGCAGCACGGACAATCGCACCAATCTTGAGTTTTACCAAGAAGAGGTCGAGCGCCGATGCGGCATTTGCCTCTCGGACCCACTTATCTACGAGGCGTTTACCTACTACGACCGCGAAGTTCTTCCGTACAAGAATGACGAACTCATCAACGCCCATGCCATGCCGGGCGCACACGCCGCGCTTCAGGCCGTACAGGACGCAGGGCTGCGCTGCGCGCTCTTTACCAACCCCAGCTTTCCGCAGGGGGCTATTGAGTGCCGCATGGGTTGGGGCGACCTGGCCGACGCCCCCTTTGAGCTCGTCACGCACATGGGAAACGCCACCCGCTGCAAGCCTGATGCCACCTACTATCTAGAGCAGCTTCAGGTGATGGGGCTCGAACCGCACGAGGTCCTTATGGTGGGCAACGATCCCAAACGCGACTTCCCTAACCCCGCCTGCGGCATTCAGACTGCCTATGTAGGCCAGGGCAAGCCCAACCGAGTCACCTGGCGCGGAACCATGGAAGGCTTCGCCCGCGACTTTAACGCCGTAGTAGAAGCCTTCTACGAACACCAAGTAGCCGACGAACTGTCCTAGCACACTTGGGTTTTGCCGATCATGATGTTGAGGATCTCGACGTCGGTGTCCTTCATACCCACACGGCCCACGTAGCCCATGCTGGCAATCGTCTGCTCGACGGTATCCTGGATCAAACCCTCGCCGGCACGGAAGCCACGCCCCTGCATGGCCATGTCATGTCCCAGAATCGCCGCATCGACGGCAGCCGAAATCTTGGCGGCACAACTCGCCTTGGCGCCGTCGCACACGATGCCGCCCACGTTACCGAGCGTATTCGAGACCGTCGCGCCAATCTGCTCGCGCGTGCCACCGCACAGCCAGGTAATCGCAGCGCCGGCGCCGCACGCGGCGCAAATAGCACCGCAAAACGCCGAAAGCGCACCAATATAGCTCTTGATATGCACGGCGATAAGATCGGACAGCATCACGGCGCGCACCAGACGCTCGTGGTCGCAACGCAGGTACTCGGCATACTCCATGACGGGCAATGCGCAGGTAATGCCTTGATTGCCCGAGCCGCACACAATGGCGACCGGCAGCGCGCAACCGTTCATGCGGGCGTCGGACCCGGCGGCCGCACGGGCACGGGCACGGCAGGCGACGTCATCGGCACGAGCACCCAGCAGCGTACGACCCACCTCGGCGCCCCAAGCGTGCGCAAGGCCCTCGGCACTGATTGCGCCATTCAGCTCAATCTGACGCTCAACGGCAGCGCGGGCGCCCTCAATGTCACCGTCCTCGATAAAGTCGATGATGGAATCAATGGACATGGGCGTATCGGCGTTATCTGCCGCACGCTCGGCCACCACGCGCTCGGCGCAGGCGGCGCACTCCCCCGCCGACTTGCCGCATACCGGAATACCGTCGAGCGTATGGCACGTGACATTAGTGTGGTGATCGGTAATCTCGACGACCGCGGTATGGCCCCCGGCCGTCGCAGTCACCTTGATGTAGAGGTTGGGCACACCCTCGACAAGCGACACATCGCAGTAGCCGGCGTCGGCGAGGAGCTCGGCCACACGAGCGCGGTCTTCATCGTTAACGCTCTCGAGCACCTCAAGCGCGCTCTTGGCGTCACCGCCCACGGCACCCAGCACGGCTGCAGCTTCAATACCGTGCATACCGCCCGAGTTGGGCACGGTCACGCTCTTAACGTTCTTGATGATGTTGCCCGAGCAGGCAACGTCCATATGATCGGGTTCGCAACCGAGCGTCTGGCTCGCCAACGCCGCTGCATAGGCAACGGCAATAGGCTCGGTGCAGCCGAGCGCACAGACAAGCTCGCGGTTCAAAACATCGCAAAACGCGGCATCACGAAGGGAATCGGTAGGCATAGGTATCTCCTGCTTGCATAACGGGCTGGTCTCTCAAAAAAGTTAGCTCCTTTATTTGATAACAATGCATCAAAAACCGCAACCACGGTTCCGGCGGACGGCGCTCAAGCACAAACTGGCGGCATTCATTCATGAAAAGCTAGTCTTGTTGCATGCTAAAGCGTTTGACCAAAAAACGCCCGAGCGTTTACACAAAAGTCGCGCTATCATGCAGTCGAACGCGGTAAAACCTTTAGCAATTCCGCCGCACGGACCAGAGAGGAACCACTCATGAAGATCGGTATCGGTAACGACCACGCCGCCGTCGAGCTCAAGAACATCATTTCCGAGCACCTGAAGGAGCGCGGCTGCGAGGTCGTGAACTATGGCACCGACACCTCCGAGAGCTTCGACTACCCCATCGCCGGTTACAAGGTGGGCAAGGCCGTGGCCAACGGTGACGTCGACCTGGGTATCTTGATCTGCGGTACCGGCGTCGGGATTAGCCTGGCTGCCAACAAGGTCGAGGGCGTACGCGCCGTCGTGTGCTCCGAGCCCTTCAGCGCCAAGCTCTCCCGTATGCACAACAACACCAACGTGCTGGCCTTTGGCGCCCGCGTCGTGGGCTCCGAGCTCGCCAAGATGATTGTCGACGAATGGCTCGACGCCGAGTTTGAGGGCGGCCGCCACGAGCGTCGCGTCAATCTCCTCAACGAGATCGACCAGACCCGCGGACTAAAGATTGTCGACGAGGCCTAAAGACTTACAAAGCCATACGCTAGCGCCAGCCCCCGCCCGGAAGAAACATCCGGACGGGGCTTTTTAGTAGTTTTCTATGCGTTTACCAAAAATCTACCGGAATAAAAGGGCGCCGCGGTTGGAATTCCGCGGCGCCCAAGCCACACGCTAACAGCTTTAAGGAGTCAAAGCTGGTTTAGCCAAAGAAGCGCTTGATCTCGATCTCGGCGTTCTCCAGGCAGTCGGAGCCGTGGATCACGTTGGCGTTGACATCGACAGCGAAGTCGCCGCGAATGGTGCCGGGCGCAGCATCAAGCGGGTTGGTAGCGCCCATAAGGGTGCGCATCTTGGAAACAGCGGAGAGACCGGAAACGACCATCTTGACGACCGGACCGCTCGTCATAAAGTCGCAGAGACCGCCAAAGAAGGGCTTGTCGGCCAGATGGGCGTAGTGCTCCTCGACGGTAGCACGCTCGAGCGTGGTCATCTCCATGCGCTCGATGACAAGGCCGCTACGCTCAATACGAGCAACGATCTCGCCGATCTTGCGATCGCGCACCGCGTCGGGCTTAATCATGATGAAGGTCTTCTCGATAGCCATAAGGTAGCCTTTCAAGTAGGTTCGCGCGTGCCCAAGTCCCATTCCGGCACCCGCCTGGACTGCATCGTAACAGAGTTTTAGCTGCAGTTAAACAAAAAGCTGTTTATTGAAACGCTGCAATTTATTAAAGCGCTCCATATGTGTCACTTCTGTTTCGAAGCCCGATTAGAGTACCATCCGACCGCTCATCAACCACATGGAACAGAGCGGGCGGTCGGTTGCCACCCGCGAACGTACCCCCTTCACAACCTGCCCAAAGGTCCTACAGAAGTTCTCGACAAGCCCCTTCCCCCATAGCAGCAAAATAGGGGCGCCCGCATCAGCAGACGCCCGTAAAGCTAAAACGATTTATCAATAAATGGACAATACGTCTTCAGCCAAACCTCTACTTTGCCCCGTGACCCATCTCGACAACCTTGGTTAGCGATCCAAACACGCCTTCGTCGGCCACGAGCTGCGCCTCGGCACGCTGCAGCTGCACGGCAACGGCGGCAGGGGCGGTACCGCCCTCGGCCGTGCGCGCGGCGACAATCGACGGGATATCGAGCGCCTCGGTAATATCGCGCTCAAAGAGCGGGCTTGCCTCCTGGAACACCTCAAACGGCAGGTCCTCAAGATTGCAGCCGCGCTTCTCACACATCAGGACCAGGTGCCCCACCACGGCATGTGCCTCGCGGAACGGTAGACCGCGCTTTGCCAGGTAATCGGCAACATCGGTGGCGGCAAGGTGCCCCACGCCGCACTCGCGCGCCATGGCATCCTCGTTGACGGTCCAGGTCGAAATCATTCCGGCCATAACGGACAGGCACTGCATGAGCGTGTGAGCGGTATCGAGCGCGCCCTCCTTGTCCTCCTGCAAGTCCTTGTTATAAGCGAGCGGCAGGCCCTTCATGGTTACCAGCAGCTGCACCAGGTTGCCGTACACGCGACCGCTCTTACCGCGGATAAGCTCGGCAAAGTCGGGATTCTTCTTCTGCGGCATGATGGACGAGCCGGTGGAGTAGGAGTCTGAAAGCGTGATAAAGCCAAATTCGGAGCTCGACCACAGCACGATCTCCTCGGAAAGACGCGACAGGTGCATCGCCATGACGGATCCGGCGTAATGCAGATCGAGCAGGAAATCACGGTCGGAAACCGCATCGAGCGAGTTGGGAATCACGCCCGCAAAGCCAAGTTCGGCAGCCGTCATCTGGCGATCGAGCGGATAGCTCGTACCGGCAAGCGCGGCAGCACCCAGCGGGCAGTTGTCGGCGGCATCAAAGGCGGCCTTCAGGCGCGTAAAGTCGCGCGCGAACATCCAGGAATACGCCAGCAGATGATGCGAGAGCAGCACGGGCTGAGCGTGCTGCATATGCGTGTAGCCCGGAAGAATCACCTTGTCGTACTTCTTGGCCGCATCCACCAGCACATGGCGCAGCTCAAGATTGGCCTCCATGAGCTCCTTGGCCAGCGCCTTGACGCCCAGGCGCGTATCGGTCGCCACCTGGTCGTTGCGCGAACGCCCAGTATGCAAGCGTTTGCCAGCCTCGCCGATACGACGCGTCAGCTCGCTTTCGATGGACATATGAATGTCCTCGTCGTTGATATCAAAGGTGAAGTTGCCGGCATCGATATCCTGTTCGATTCCGGTCAGGCCCTCGGCAATCGCCTGCTCGTCCTCGGCGCTGATAATGCCCTGGGCCGCCAGCATCTTGGCATGTGCCTTAGATCCGGCGATATCCTGCTTATAGAGATGTTTGTCAACCGGCAACGACGCGCCAAACTCCTGCGTGACCTCGGCCACGCCTGCCTCAAAACGACCGCCCCAAAGAGCCATGGAACCGTCCCCTTTCATCAAATCCCAAAACAAGCGCCCAAAGCAATGCGCCCTGTCGCTAAAGCGATTTCTCAACCGCTAGTTTTGTATATTCCCCACCATGTGCGAGGCCATATAGCTAATTTGCAAAGAAGTGACGCGCCATGCACTTGGCACCCAACGTCTCCCTCCGAATGTTGCCCTGCGAACCATTGATCCAGGCCTTTAGGCTCATAGGAACGTCCTCGACCTTTGCAGCATCGAACTCGGGCGCGAGGGCAAGTAAAGCATGCGCGATAGCATTGAACATAATGGATACTCCCCATATATATAGGCGCAGGGCCGTCAAATTGATAGGAGGAGCCCCGCCGGACAACCCCGGCGGGGCTCGGACTCAGCCGCAGACGCGGCATCATATATGCGGGCGGAACGTAGGGGCCACCGATGTTAAGAAGTGTCAGCAAGCATAACGAAAGGTAGGGACCCCATGCGCCCGTTATGTATCACGCGGATGGGCCGCGCGGATACCAAAGGAAGGAGGCGCTAGGCCTGGGCGGCAGCAGAGCTGGGGCCCTGGACCTTAGCCCACGTCTTGAGCGACAGCGTATCGATCTCGATAAAGCCGGCGCTGGCCTTCTCGTCAAACGTAGTGTCGCGGTCGTAGGTAGCCAGACCGTAGTCATACAGGCTAAACGGGCTCTTGCGGCCGACGACATGGCAGTTGCCCTTAAAGAACTTCAGACGGACGGTGCCGGTCACGAACTTCTGGGTGTCGGCCATAAAGGCATCGAGCGCGTTTTTGAGCGGGCTGTACCACTGGCCGTTGTACACGGCGGTGGCCCAATCCTGCTCGAGCTTAATCTTGGTCTTGAGCAGGTCGCCCTCGACGCAGATGTCCTCGAGCGCCTTGTGGGCGGTGATGAGCGTCAGGGCGCCAGGAACCTCGTAGCACTCGCGACTCTTGAGGCCCACCAGACGATCCTCGACCAGGTCGAGACGGCCAAAGCCGTTGTCACCCGAAATCTTGTTGAGGGCGATGACGATCTCGGAGAGTTTCATCTTCTTGCCATCGACGGCGACGGGCTTGCCCGCCTCAAACTCAATCTCGGTGTAGGTCGGGGTGTCCGGCGTGTCCTCGGGGTTCTTGGTCATAACCCAGGCGTCGTCGAGCGGCTCGTTCCAGGGATCCTCCAGGTGACCGCACTCGATGGCGCGACCCCACAGGTTGTCGTCGATGGAATAGGGGTTGTCGTTGGCGCCCTCGGGAACCGGCACGTTGTGGGCGTGAGCATAGGCAACCTCATCGGGACGGCACTTCAGATCCCACTCGCGAACCGGGGCGATAACCTTAAGCTCGGGGTCGAGGGCCTTGACGGCAGCCTCAAAACGAACCTGGTCGTTACCCTTGCCGGTGCAGCCGTGGGCGACGTAGGTCGCGCCAAACTCGTGAGCGACCTCGACAAGCTTCTTGGCGAGCAGCGGGCGAGACAGCGCGGAGAGCAGCGGGTACTTGTTCTCGTACATGGAGTTTGCGGCGATGGCCTTAGTCAGGAACTCATCGGAGAACTCGTCGCGCAGGTCGAGCACCTGGCAATCGAGAACGCCCAGGTCAAGCGCCTTCTGCTTCTTGGCATCCAAGCCGGTCTCCTCCTGGCCCACGTTGCCGCAGACGCAAACGACATCGAGATTCTTTTCGTCCTGGAGCCACTTGACACATACGGATGTATCAAGACCACCGGAATATGCGAGAACGACTTTTTCCTTGCTCATGGCTGTTTCCTTTCGCCCTTGGTAGCTAGTTAGAACATCGGTCAGTTGCAAGTCATTTCGAGGTCAAAAACCGTGCAATATCAGGTTAAATAGCAAAAATCAGCACATACATGCCCTAGAAACATGCAGCAATGTCGTGCTAAAACCCAACGACCTCAAAATGACTCTGTTGAGGCAATTCGCCCCATGCGGACAGAGACGATTGTTATCGTCGTCGGGAAATTGCGCGCTGGCGTCGGATGGCATTGTCTGCAGTGGTGATGATCTTTACGAACTGCATCTGCCTCTCCTTTCACCTATCGCCGGGCGCAATTCTAATATCGCAAACGGTACCTTTTACTCGGTAAGCGGTTGTTTTTCCGTCTCCGTTTTCGATGTTCGCTATATTACGCTAAAGTGCCCGCGGCACAAGCGACAAATTCAAATTTCTGAAAAGTTTTTTCATTAGTTTGTGAATCGTGATGCAATTACGCGTCAACCCTGCGAAAATACGCTCGATTACCAACCGGAGGGTTATTCCGCCCGAAACAATTTAGAAACGGAAAGGCGCTTTTATGCAAACTTACGAATCGGACGCCGCTATCGGCAACATCAAGATCCTTGCCGTCGATATGGACAAGACGTTGCTGACCGACGAGCGCGTGCTTCCCCAGGGCCTCGATGAGCGCCTGGACAAGCTCGCCGAGGCTGACATCGTGTTCTGCCCCGCCAGCGGACGCCCCGCTCCCAAGCTCGAGGAGATGTTCGAGGACATCAAGAGCCGCATCGCTTTCTGCCCCGATAACGGAGCCTGCGTTATCTACCGTGGCAACTATATCTATAAGAGCACTATCGATGTGGCACTGTATCAGCAGGTGCTTGCGCGCGCCTCGGAGGATTCGCGCGCTGTCCCCGTGCTGTGCTGCTTCGACGAGTTTTACGTGCTTGCCCGCGACCATCAATACCACGACGAGATCAGCGTGTACTACAACACGATCAACTACGTCGATACCTTTGAAGGCCTTGACGTTGAGTCCAACAAGATCTCGATCTTCTTCCCCGACTATGATGCCGAGCCCGCATTTCGCGAGGACTATAACCCCGCATTCTCGGACCAGCTCTATGTCACCAATGCCGGGCGCGAGTGGATCGACTTTATGAACCTGGGCGTCGACAAGGGCGCCGGCGTCGCGCACCTGTGCGAGCACCTGGGCATCGATATTGCCGATGCTGCCGCCGTGGGCGACACCTACAACGACATCCCCATGCTGGAGCGCGTCGGGCATAGCTATATCGTGGACAATGCCGAGGAGCATATGAACGCGCACGCCAAGTGGCGCATTCCGAGCAACAACGACGGGGGCGTACTGACGCTCATCGACGCCATCTTGGCGGCTCGGTAGCCGTCCCATCGGGCCTGGCCGGGCGGCACGGGTTAACTTTTCGCTCGGTCAGGTCCTGCGCAAGACGAAAGCCACATTAAGTGGCTTTCTTTGCGTGCGGAATCTACGAAAAGTTAACCCGTGCCGCCCGGCCAGGCCCTAGGTTTACTTACTTGCCGCCAGGATGGCGTCTTGAGTGTCTAGATACTTAGCTGAAATGATTTGAGCAGAGGGGAGCTCCTTGTTGGAAGGGGCTCCCCTCTGTTTTGGTTACTGTGGGACAAATTAATCAGTAGTGTTTGTCCCAAATCTTAAGTATGTGGGGGCTTGCGTCTTGGGCGAGCTTGCCTTACCGAGTGCTTTCCTATTTCGCGTCGGCCCAGGTTATGCCGGTGCTGGCTTCGGCGATCAACGGTACGCGGAGGTCTACTACGTGTTCCATGACGTCGCGGACCATGGCGGTGAGGCGCTCGACTTCGTCGACGGGGCACTCAAAGTCCAGTTCGTCGTGTACCTGCAGGATCATGTGGGCGGCAAAGCCTTCTTCTTCCAAGCGACGGCTTACGCGGGCCATGGCGATCTTGATGATGTCGGCGGCGGTGCCCTGCATGGGGTGGTTCATGGCCGTGCGCTCACCAAAGCCGCGGAGCTGTGGGTTTTTGGCCTTGAGCTCGGGAATATGGCGTCTGCGGCCATACATGGTCTCGGCATAGCCCGTCTGCTTGGCTCGCGCCACCACATTGTCGAGGAACGTGCGCACGCCCGGGTAGGCCTCGTAGTAGCGATCGATCATATCGCGCGCCTCGGCCATCGAGATGTGCAGCGACTGCGACAGACCATAGGCCTGCTGACCGTACACGATGCCAAAGTTCACGGCCTTGGCGCGGCTACGCAGGTCGGGTGTCACCTCGGACACCGGCACGCCAAATACGCGTGCGGCCGTCTCGGCATGGAAGTCCTCGCCCTCGTTGAAGGCGCGCACCAGGTGCTCGTCACCCGAAAGATGCGCGAGCAGGCGCAGCTCGATCTGCGAGTAGTCCACCGCCAAAAAGACGCTGCCCTCGCCCGCCGAGAACGCCGTCTTGACGGTACGCCCCAGCTCCGAGCGCGTCGGAATGTTTTGCAGATTGGGGTCGCTCGAAGACAAACGCCCCGTCGCGGTGATGGTCTGGTTGTACGTGGTGTGCACACGCCCGTCACCACGGCGCAGCGGGCCCAGCGTGTCCAGATAGGTCGACTTAATCTTGGACTTCTCACGCCAGTCCAAAATCAGGCACACGATCTCGTGGTCGCGGGCAAGGTCGCTCAGCACCTTGGCGTTGGTCGAATAGTAGCCGCGCTTGGTCTTTTTGAGGCCCTTGGTCGGAAGTCCCATAACATCAAACAGCACGTGCGAGAGTTGCATGGGGCTGCCGATGTTAAAGGTCTCGTCGCCGGCCAGGTCGCGAATGCTGCGCTCGACATCGGCAATCTGGGTCGCCAGGCCCTCGGACAGACTGTGCAGGCGGTCGGGGTCCACGAGCATGCCCGCGCGCTCCATCTTGGCAAGCACCGGCACGAGCGGCATCTCAATCCCATCGAACACGTTGGCGGCGTTCTCGCGGGCCATGCGGTCACGCAGCGGTGCAACCAGCGCCAGCGTCAAGGCCGCCGTGCGAGCGGCGGGCGCAGGAGCGTCCTCGCCAGCACCCTCTGCGCCGCGCGCCGCAGGCAGCGCCATCTGCAGATACGTATCGGCCAGATACACCTCGTCAAACTCGGAGCGGTCGGAATCCAACAGGTAGGCGGCAACAACGGTATCGAAGATGCGCGTGGAATCGACTGCCAGCGGATCCATGAGCTCGAGCTCAGAAGAATCGATGGGCGAAAGCTCATGCAGAAGCGCCTTCATATCCGGGCTCGCCACACGGCCTTCCATAAACAGACGCGCGAGCACGCCGGCAATCACGCCGTGGGCGAAGTTGAAGCCCTCAACCTCAGCCGCCGCACCACTGTCGCCCTCCTCGAGCGCAAACAGGCCCTTGGACGTCGCCAACCACAGCGTGCGCGTCAGCCCAAAGAGCGCGCCCTCTTCCTTGTCATCGTCCACCACGGCGGCGACCCACTCGCCGGCATCAATCACGCGGGAGACCTCAGCCGCAACGGCACCAAGCGCGCCAGCATCGCCGGCGGCTGCGCGCAAAACGGCGGGAATCTCAAACGTGCTGGCAGCTGCCCCGCCCTCGCCGCCGATCAGCGCCAAGAAACGGTTCTGCATGGCGGTGATACCAAGCGTGCCCAGCGCCGCGGAAACCTCATCGGCGGAAAACGCCGGGAAGGACGTCGCCTCAAAATCGAGCTCAACGGGTGCATCGGTGCGGATGGTCGCCACCTTACGGCTCAGCAGCGCGTCGTCGATGTGTGCGCGCAGGTTTTCTCCCATCTTGCCCTTGACCTCGTCAGCATGCGCGATGACCTCGTCAAGGCTGCCGTACTGCGCGATGAGCGCACTCGCCTTTTTGGGGCCGATGCCCGGTACGCCGGGAATGTTGTCCGACGTATCGCCCTTCAGACCGTAAAAATCGGGCACGAGCGCCGGCGTGATGCCGTGATACAGGTCGTCCACGCTCTCGGGCGTCATGATCGCCACGTCGGACAGGCCCTTGCGAGTCGAGACCACGTTGACGTGCTCGGTCACGAGCTGATACATGTCGCGGTCGCCGGTCACCAGCAGCATGTCGCAGCCGGCCTCCTCGCCCAGGCGCGCCATGGTTCCCAGGATATCGTCGCCTTCCCAGCCCTCGGACTGCAAAATGGGCACGTTGAGCGCGGCGAGCAGCTCCTTGATCATGGGGAACTGCGCGTGCAGGTCGGGGTCCATGGGCGGGCGCTGCGCCTTGTACTGCGGCAGCATCTCCATACGCACGCGCGGCTTGCCCTTGTCAAACGCCACGACAACGCCGTCGGGATTAAAGGCGTCGATCATCTTGAGAAACATGTTCAGAAAGCCAAAGATCGCGTTGGTGGGGCGACCGTCCGGCGCGTTCATGGTCGGCGGCACGGCGTGGAAGGCGCGGTGCATGAGCGAGTTGCCGTCGATAACGGCAAAGGTGCGGCGCTTGTCAGACATATTGAATACCTCGCTTTGGGCTGGGCACGGTTTGCTCACACCAGTTTACACGCTCCCCGCCCCGCGGCCACCACACATCAAGCTCCCCCGCCACCGTGAGCCCGCGCGTGATACGATGGCTCACGGTACATCAACCAGCACGATCGATCCGAAAGGAGCCTGCGTCATGGAGCGTCCCTGCGCATGGAAAAAGTACACGCCACAGCAAATCGAGGAGCTCGAGGAGCTTTGCCGCGGCTATAAGCAGTTTTTGAGCGAGAACAAGACCGAGCGCCTGTGCGTCAAGACCGGTATCAAGATGGCCGAGGAGGCGGGCTACGTCAATCTGGAGACCGTGATTGCCGAGGGCCGCGCGCTCAAGGCCGGCGACAAGGTGTACGCCACCAATCACGGCAAGGACCTCATGCTCGTCAACCTGGGCACCGCCCCGCTCGAGCAGGGCTTTAACATCCTGGGCGCCCACGTGGACTCGCCGCGCCTGGACCTCAAGCAGAACCCCGCCTTCGAGGCCGGCGACATGGCTTATCTCGACACGCACTACTATGGCGGCGTCAAGAGCTACCACTGGGTCGCTTCCCCGCTCGCACTCGTAGGCGTCATCTGCAAAAAGGACGGCACCACCGTCGACATCAACATCGGTGACAAGGCCGACGACCCGGTCTTTACCATCTCCGACCTGCTGATCCACCTCTCGAGCGAGCAGATGGCCAAGCCCGCCAAGGACGCCGTCGACGCCGAGATCCTCGACGTGATCGTGGGCGGCCGCCCCGTCAAGTTTGACGAGGACGACAAGGACGCCCCCAAGGAGCCCGTCAAGCAGATGTTCCTGGACATCCTCAAGGAGCAGTACGCCGTCGAGGAGGAGGACTTCCTCTCCGCCGAGATTGAGGTCGTGCCCGCCGGCCCGGCCCGCGACATGGGCCTCGACCGCTCCATGATTCTGGGCTATGGCCACGACGACCGTGTCTGCGCCTATCCGTCCATGCTCGCCCAGATCAACGTCGCCAACGTGGAGCGCACGAGCATCACACTCATCGTCGACAAGGAGGAGATCGGTTCCGTGGGTGCCACCGGCATGACGAGCCGTTTCTTCGAGAACACCGTCGCCGAGATCATGACGCTCGCCGGCGAGGATAGCCCGCTGGCCCTGCGCCGTGCACTCGCCCACAGCCGTATGCTCTCCTCTGACGTGTCCGCCGGCTTCGACCCGGGCTACGCCGGCAAGTTCGAAACCAAGAACGCAGCCTTTATGGGTCGCGGCCTGTGCTTTAACAAGTACACGGGCAGCCGCGGCAAGGGCGGCTCTAACGACGCCGACGCCGAGTATGTGGCCCTCATCCGCGACATCATGGACGAGGCCGGCGTGGACTTCCAGACCTGTGAGCTCGGCCGCGTCAACGCGGGCGGCGGTGGCACCATCGCCTACATCATGGCCAAGTACGGCATGAACGTCATCGACTCCGGTGTTGCCGTCCTGTCCATGCACGCCCTGTGGGAGGTCGCCAACAAGGCCGACATCTACGAGGCCTATCGCGGCTACAAGGCCTTCATCGAGCGCGCCTAACCAACCCTTCATCAGTTGCGGTGAAATACGGACTAAACTGGCCCATAAACGGCCAAACAGGCCGTATTCCACCGCAACTTCCTTTTTGGCAGAGGAGAGTCCATGCCGCAGGTCATCATTTCGCCCGCCAAGCAGATGCGTGCGGCCCAAGATGCTTTTGAAGTCCTGGGCATTCCACCTTTTGCGCACGAGACGGCTCGCCTCCACCGCGCACTGCTAGATATCGAGCGGAATGAAGGCAGCGGAGGTCTGCAGGCGCTCTGGAACGTGAGCGACAAACTGCTGGGGCCTTGCCTCAACACCCTGCATGAGTTTGGGCCCATCCTGAAAAACGGCGATCTCGACAATCCCGCGCTCGCCCGTCACCTCTCCCCTGCCGTCATGTCCTATCACGGCATTCAATACCAGAGCATGGCGCCCGAGGTGATGGATTCCGCGCAGCTCGCATGGCTGCAAGACCATCTATGGATCCTCTCGGGCCTTTACGGATGCGTGCGCCCCTTTCATGCCGTTGAACCGTATCGGCTGGAGATGGGCGCGAAGCTTGCCGTCGACGATGCCCGAGACCTCTACGCGTTTTGGGGCGACAAGCTCGCACGGGCCATCGCTCCGGCGGGCTCCAACATCACGATCGTCAACCTCGCCAGCATAGAGTATGCCAAAGCCGTTCTGCCCTGCCTCGCGTGCGACGCCACGGCCGTCACATGCCTCTTTGGCGAAGGCATTCGCAACGGCAAGCCCATCCAGCGCTCGACCGCCAGCAAAAAGGCGCGCGGCTCCATGGTGCGCTGGATGGCAGAAAACAAGCTCGAGGATGTAAGCGGGCTCACCGCGTTCGATGTTGGCTATCGCCACTTTCCCGAGCTTTCAAATAAAAACACTTTGGTCTTCCTGAACGAGCAGGCCTTGTAGGATCACCGCTACTTTTGAATGTGCCGCCTAGGCACGGCGTCTATTCCGCCAAGCCGTCGGCTTTGGCAACTTCGTTTGTCGAGCCATCTTGGTAGGTAATCTTAACGTGCTCTACCTCGGACACCGCAACACCCGATGGGGGCTCCAAGCGCCATTCCGTCAGCGCGATATCCATAGTCGTAGGCACGTCGCCCTGATTCTTGAGCTTCACCGTCAGCGTTTTGAGCGCCGCATCATACGTCACGCGTTCGATTTCCTCACCAGGAATAGACCCACCGCTCAGCTGAAGCTGGACAAATCCATCGCGCGAATACCAATAGTCGCCCGGCGCGGCAACGGTATTGCCGCCCGTAACCTTCACTGTCATGATCGGCAGGGCATCGTCGGCCTCGAACTCCCATGCAGCGCCGCCGTGACCGCCAAACGTCCAGATACAAAAGGCAATCACCAGCACGGCAAGCACCGCAAAACCAATCGAGACAAGGCCATGGTGCGCACGGCTTTCCTCGGCCGATACATCCCATTGCGTCTCTCGATATAGATGCTTGTCTTCCATGTTCGCCTCCCCACAGGCACGCTCGTTAGGCCAATCGTACCCATTCGAGCTATACTTGAGCCCATTACATAAACGGGGAGCTTGCAGGACAAGACGGCAGGCTGAGACTGGGCGCGCCCGCCCTGACCCGCAAACCTGATATGGGTAATGCCAACGAAGGGAGCCGTGCCAATGAGCACACAGACCGAGCCCAAGCTCGTCACGCAAATCGACTTCGCCCGCGCCGGGCAGATCACGCCGCAGATGAAGGAAGTCGCCGAGCGCGAGCATCGCGACCCCGAGTACATCCGCGAGCGCGTGGCCGACGGCCGCATCGCCATTCCCGCCAACATCGTGCATATCAAAAAGGGCATGCGCGCCTTTGGTGTCGGCGAGGGCCTGTCCACCAAGGTCAACGTCAACCTGGGCATCTCGGGCGACAAGGCCGATGCCGCCGAGGAATGGAAGAAGGTCAAGATCGCCGAGGACTTTGGCGCCGACGCCATCATGGACCTTTCCAACTCGGGCAAAACGCGCCAGTTCCGCCAGCAGCTCATCGACGAGACGCCGCTCATGGTGGGCACCGTCCCCATGTACGACGCCATCGGCTACATGGAAAAGCCGCTGGTCAAGCTGACCAAGGACGACCTGTTCGAGGTCGTGCGCGCGCACGCCGAGGATGGCGTGGACTTTATGACCATCCACTGCGGCATCAACAAGTCGGTCACCAAGACCTTTAAGGAGACCGGCCGCCTGATGAACATCGTCAGTCGCGGCGGCTCGCTGCTGTTTGGCTGGATGGAGGTCACCGGCAACGAAAACCCCTTCTACGAGTACTTTGACGAGCTGCTCGAGATTTGCCACGAGTACGACGTGACGATTTCGCTCGGCGACTCCTGCCGCCCGGGCTGCCTCTACGACTCCAACGATGCCACCGAGACCGCTGAGATGATCGAGCTGGGCAAGCTGTGCAAGCGCGCTTGGGCCGCCGGCGTCCAGGTCATGGTCGAGGGCCCGGGTCACATGGCGCTCGACGAGATCGCCGCCAACATGAAACTTCAGAAGCGCCTGTGCCACAATGCCCCGTTCTATGTGCTCGGGCCGCTGGTGACCGATATCGGCGTGGGTTACGACCACATCACCGCTGCCATCGGCGGCGCCATCTCCGCCAGCTCCGGTGCCGACTTCCTGTGCTACGTGACGCCGGCCGAGCACCTGTGCCTGCCCAACGCCCAGGACGTGCTCGATGGCCTTATGGCCACTAAGATTGCCGCGCACGCCGCCGATATCGCCAAGAAGGTACCCCACGCCCGCGACATGGACGACAAGATGGGCCAGGCACGCCGCAAGCTCGACTGGGACTCCATGTGGAAGTGCGCGCTCGACCCGGTCACCGGCAAGAAGCGCTACGAGGAGTCCCCCGCCGCCACCGAGGGCACCTGCACCATGTGTGGCAAGATGTGCGCCGTCCGCACCGTCAACAAGGTGTTCGAGGGTACGACGATCGATCTCGGCATGGAGGACTAACTCGTCACCGGAGCCGCAATCGGTAACATGGTGTTCGTCAATTGTTGACGTGTGAACATTTGCTTGCATTTGCGTAAAGATTGCATCGCCCGCCCGGGTTCGACATAGAGTCGGCCCGGGCATCTTTATAATGCTGGCTTAAAGACCCATTTGATTCCGACCGAACAAGGGAGCAAACATGGATCGCAGTAAGGTACCTGCCGTCCTGTCCATCGCAGGATCCGATTCCAGCGGTGGCGCCGGCATTCAGGCCGACATCAAGACCATCACGGCGCACCGCCTGTATGCCGAGACGGCCATCACCGCCATCACCGCACAAAACACGCTCGGTGTCACCGCCGTGCAGAATATCTCCCCTGATATCGTCGCTGCGCAGATCGACGCCGTATTTGACGATATCCGCCCCAGCGCCGTCAAGATCGGCATGGTTTCCTCTGCCGAGATTATCGAGGTTATCGCCGACCGCCTGAGCGCCTGGAACGCGACAAACGTGGTCGTCGACCCCGTCATGGTAGCCACCTCGGGCGCACGGCTGATTGCCGAAGATGCCGCCGAGGCGCTCACCCGCCGCCTGTTCCCACTAGCAACCGTCATCACGCCCAATATTCCCGAGGCCATGGCCCTGCTCGACTACGAGGTCGACTCCGAGCGCACACAGCAAAATGCTGCCATGCTCCTCACCCGCCGCTTTGGTTGCGCATCCCTCGTTAAGGGTGGGCATCTTGTCAACGAGGCCAACGATGTATTGGCCGAACCCGCGCCACTCGATGACGAGGGCAACCATCTGGGCGATCCGCTCACCACGTGGTTCCGCCACAAGCGCATCGAGACCGACAACACACACGGCACCGGCTGCACGCTTTCGTCCGCCATCGCCTGCGCGCTGGCCCAGGGCATGGATCTTGCCGATGCCGTCAACGCCGGCAAGGCCTACCTAACCGGCGCTCTCGCCGCCGGCTTTGACATGGGCAAAGGCTCTGGCCCCGTCAACCACATGTGGCAATATTAAGATTCGCAGCCCAAAACCGCCGCAAAGGGGACAGGCACCTTTGCGGCGGTTTTCCCTTTTTGACGTCTAGTCGTCGGCGAGTTGAATTCCCAACAAACCCGAGAGCGCAAGTGCCTGCTCGGCATTGACCGTCAGGCCCCGCAGCTCACGGTAGTCGCCCGAGATGACAGGGGCCGCGAACGCGCATCGCGATACATCCACGCCGGAAAGCGGCGTCTTGAACACATCGATTCGCGTCAGGTCGCAGCCGTCCAAGCGCAATTGCCCCAGCTTTGCCCCCTGGAGTGCGGCCTCGGTCAAACGCGTGTCATGCGCAGCCATGGGGCCAATGCGTCCCTCCGAAAGGTTCGCATAGCTCAAATCGCACGATGTAAACGACACGCTCGACAGACGCGCCCTGAGCAAGTTGAGCCCCGGCGCCGAGCAGTCAACGAAGTCGCAGCGGTTGAGCCAGCAGCCTTCCATGTTGCAGCGGATAAAGCGGCAACCGCGAAACACCACGTCGCGAAACGTCGAGCCGCTCCAGTCAACGCTATCGAACTCGCAAGATCGGAACACGACGCCATCGAAGGTCGCGCCGTTCGCCACGTCGCAGGCAAGATCCAAATCCTCAAAAGCGGTATTGGAGACGAGCTCATCGCCCTCGGCAAAGAGGTCGATGAGCTCGTCCATGCCCATATGGCAGCCAATCCGTTCGTTTACCCGGGCAAAACCACCACAAAGGTGCCTGTCCCCTTTGCGGTGGCTTGGGGTCGCGCTACTCACCGAGCATCTCTTGGAGCTTGGCTGCCACGGCATGTCCCAGGCTCTCGTGGCTTTCGGGCATCATATGCAGATAGTCGATATCGCCCGGCTCGGCAAACTCGGCGGCATTCAAAAAGTCGCAGCCAAACTGCTCGGCCACGTGCGCATAGTACTCGCCAAAATGTTCAGATGCCTCGACGGAACGCTCGTCAAAATCGGTCATATATACATCGGCGATCTGCGGCTTGATCTTGATAGGAGCCATCAGCAGGATGCGCGGGCAAGGCGCAGCGTCGGTCCACGGAAACGCGCGGACGGCGCGAATCAGCGCCATGGCGCCACGGGCGATATCGGAAGCTGTCACGTTAAAGACCGTCTTACAGTCGTTGGTGCCCAGCATGATCACAATGGCGTCCAGCGGCTTATGAGCCTCGAGCAGCATCGGAAGCGCGCGAATGCCGTTGAGGTTAGTGTCCAGATGGCACATGTCGTCGCGTACCGTCGTGCGGCCGTTGAGGCCTTCTTCAATTACATGCCAGCCCTCGCCTAAGTCACGTTGGACCACGCCACACCAGCGCACATCCTGCGCATAGCGCACCGCGGTACCGTCGCGCATGCCCGCCGGATCGTAACCATAGGTGTTGCTGTCACCAAAGCACAGAACGTTTTTCATCGTAAGCTCACCACTCAATAAAAAGCCGACAGGAGCAGCCTCTCCCGTCGGCTCGGTATATCGCATCACGAGCACCGTTTACAGGTACTTGCGCCAGTCGTCGTCATCCTCGTCATCCTCGGCAGCGGCCTGAGCCTGCTCGGCGGCACGGGCGGCTGCGGCGCGGGCGGCAACCTGAGCATAGGACTCCTCGTTTCGCTCGGGGAAGTTTGCCAGCACGTGCTCGAATTTGGCGAAGTCCTCGTCCCAGCGCGTAGAGGGCACGGCAAAGAAGACCTGCTTGACCTTGAAGTCGCCCGATGCGAGCTCCTTGCGGAAGAGCTCGGCCACGGCCTCTGCGTCAAAGCCGTTGTTCTCGCAGCCCCAAGCACCCACTACGAGCTTCTCGCGGCCAAGCTCATCGCAGATAGCAAGCACAAAGCGAATGCGGTCGCGCAGGGCGTCAAGCAAGGCATCGTCGCTCACGCGGTACTCCTGGCGAGCACGCTTGGCGTTGGGTGCAGCGGCGACGATCACGTCGGCATAGGCGTGCACATGCTTGCGCTCGAAGCGCACCGCGGGCACCACCAGCGCACGGTTGCGGTACAGCTCACAGTTGATGTTGCGGCGACGGTTCTCACCGTACCATTTACGCTGCTTATCGAGGACGTTGTACAGATACGAATCGGCGCACAGCGTGGCCTCCTGGCCCAGATAACCCTGAATATATCCACCGCCCGGATTGGTAAACGAGGCAAAGGCGAGCACGGCCATGTCGCAGAACTGCGCATAGCCGCGACCGTTATCGAGGATTGCCTGCGTGGCGGAGGCATCAAGCACAGTGACCTCGGGCAGGACCGGAGCGGGCTCCTCAGCAGGCGCGGACTCAGCTTCGGCGATTTCCTCGGCAGGCTCCTCGACGGGCTCGGGCGCCGCCTCGGTCTCGGGCGCTGCCTCGACCTCGGCAGTCTCCGCGTTCTCGACGTCCTCGGCGACCTGCTCTTCGGGGGCCACAGCAGTCTGAACCTTGGCCTTCATCGCCGCGACAAAGCCGGTGGGCATGCCGTCAAACTCGCGAACACCGGCAAGCGAACGCTCGATATCCTTGGCGCAGGTCTCGGACACAGTCATCACATGGCGCTCGGCGGCCTTGGCACGGGCCTCGCGCTTGGGATTGGGCTGACCCGCTCGGTTGGACCTGCGGTTACGGTTCCTGTTGTCGACGTCTGCCATAAGTGGTCACCTTTCCTGTCGCTGCCGCTATCGGCTTTTCTCATCCATGATACCCCGCCGCGCACAAAAAAGACGGCCCCGAAGGACCGCCTTTCGCATCGTTTTACCGTGTCCGGCAGGAAGCATCGCAATGCCGCGCTTTAATCGCGACGGCCGAGGATGTTCAGAATGCGCAGGAACACGTTGATGATGTCCACGAACAGGTTGGATGCCATGAGCACGGCGTTGGGCAGCGTGGGCGGCACCGTCGTTGCCACATAGGTGTCGTAGCCGATGAAGCCGGCGAACACCACGATCACGATCAGGTCGGTGATGGACTGCGAAACGCCCATGAACATCAGCACGATCTCGACCAGAATCGTGGCAAACAGGATGCCAAAACCAATGCCATACACACGCTGGAAGAACTTGGGGAAGGTCACGCCCAGCGCACCAAAGACAAAGGTGATGGCGGCCGTGGCGATAAAGGCGGTGTTAATGGTAGGCAGGTCGTAGTTGGCAAGACCAAACGACGCCGTCAGGCCAAAGGTGCTCGCAAAGACCACGTAGCCCACGAGTGACAGGCCCACGGACTGTTTGCTGGCAGCAGCCGACATCATGACCATGCCGACGATGGTCAAAATAAATGAGCCAAAGACCAGCGGCAAAGCGGCGCCGCTCATCATCATGCGCGCAAACGACATGGTGCTCGTAAAGTAAGCACCGGCGCCCATGGCGCAAAAGCCCAAAAAGATGAGAGCAGACATGACAAGGTTGTACGCGCGCGGCGACATCTCCTTGGCACGGCTTGCGCCGGTCTCGATGGGGCCATTCTGATAGCCCTGGATATCGTTCATAATTTCGTCCTTTCAAAAAGCACCGCGACGGCGCCGTAGCTGACAAGTTTCCTGCCATTGTACCCGAACGCCACGCGTTCTTACCTGCGGCGCTCGCTCTCGAGTGTTCGGTCGAACGCCCACACCCACCAACGCATCAGATGAGTCTGCGAGCCATCCGGTCGCTCGCGTGCCTGTTCTTCCAGATACAGTTCGGTCGCATGTCCGCCAAAACGAACCTTATACGTTGCCGTACGAATGCCGTGAACCGTCAGGCCAAACCCAGTGGTCGAGACAATCTCGTCAATCGTAAAGCAACGACCGTCGACCCAGCAGACGGTGACCGGCACGACCTGTCCGCCCGCGAGGATGCGAGCCACGACGTCCACATACTGCTTGTGCACGCGCCGAGTTTTGCCATCTGTCTGTCGATATTCCATGTCTCCTATTATCGAACGCATGTTTGCATATTGTAAAGCGAACAGACTGTGGTTTTGGGGTGTTGGGGCGCGCGCACGTGTCCTCATGGTGTGTTAGCAAAAAGAACACCCACGGTCAACAGGGCTAATATTCATTTTTAGTGCCAAAAAATTCACTGCTCCCATCAGAACTCGGTAAAGAAACCCGCAGGAGGTGATACGATTTATCATGTTTCTGTAACGTGCCTGCAAACTTCGAGAAAGCCCATATATGGACGTAACGTTCTCAACCTTCCTCGGCCAACTTGTGTCGAACCCAGTCCTTGCCGTCACCGTGATCCTCGCGCTCGGCGCCATCTTCGTCAATGGATGGACCGACGCACCCAACGCCATCGCGACCTGCGTCACTACGCGTTGCATGCCCGCCCGCGCCGCTATTCTCATGAGTGCCGCATTCAACTTCCTTGGCGTGCTCATCATGACGCACTTTAACGCGAGCGTCGCCAACACCATCTCCCATATTGTCGACTTTGGCGGAAACAGCACCATGGCGCTCGCCTGTCTGTGCGCGGCGCTGTTCTCCATCGTCGTCTACGGCGCCACAGCGTCGCGTTTTGGCATCCCCACCTCGCAAAGCCACAGCCTTATCGCCGGCCTGACCGGTGCCGCCATCGCCCTCGGCGGTGCGAGCAGCGTCAACGTCCACGAGTGGATGAAGGTCATCTACGGCCTGGCGCTCTCCATCGGTCTGGGCTTTGTCATGGGCTGGGTCCTGTGCAAGCTCGTCTCGATTCTTTTCGCCGCCGCCAACAGGCGACGTGCCAATGTCTTCTTTAAATACGCTCAGATCGCGAGCGCTGCGGCCATGAGCTTTATGCACGGCGCGCAGGATGGACAGAAGTTCATCGGCGTGCTCTTTTTAGGCGTGGCCTTTGCCAGCGGCCAGACGAGCGTCGGCGATGCCGGCATCCCCATCTGGATTATGCTGCTATGCTCGGCCACCATGGGCATCGGCACCAGCGTGGGCGGCGAGCGCATCATCAAGTCCGTTGGCCAGAGCATGGTCAAGCTCGAAAAGTACCAGGGCTTCTCCGCCGACCTGGCGGGCGCCGCGAACCTGCTGCTTGCCACCCTCACCGGCATCCCCGTGTCCTCCACGCACATCAAGACCTGCGCCATCATGGGCGTCGGTGCCGTCAAACGCCTCTCGGCCATCAACTTCGGCGTCGTCAAGGACATGATGTTCACCTGGTTCTTCACCTTCCCCGCCTGCGGACTCATCAGCTTTGTCATGGCCAAGCTGTTCATGATGTTCATCTAGTCAAACCGAACGTCCATCCGGACCGTAACACCTCGCCCACCCGTCTTCGCCTCGAAAGGACCCACTCATGGCAAAGAAACCCGATTCGTTCTACTTTGACAACTACGTCGCCTGCGCCGACCTCGCCGTCCAGGCCGCCGAGCTGCTTACCAAGATTTTCGAGAACTTCGATCCCGCAAAGATTCACGATATGCTCGACAAGATGCATGCGATCGAGCATGCGGCCGACAAGAAGCACCATGAGCTTGAGGACGCCCTGCTCACCGCCTTTATCACCCCGCTTGAGCGCGAGGATCTGGACCTGATGAGCTGCTCGCTCGACACCGTGCTCGACCGCATCGAGGGCGTCGTGCAGCGCGTCTACTTCACCAACATCCAGAGCATCCATCCCGATGCCATCGTGATCGCCCACAAGGTGACCGACGCCTGCCGCGCCATGAAAGACCTGATGGTCGAGCTGCCTAACTACCGCAAGTCCAAAACGCTGCGCGAGCTCGTCATCCAGATCAACACCATCGAGTCCGAGGCCGACGAGCTCTATATCAACGCCATGCGTAACCTGCACGTTAACGGCAAGGACCCGCTCGAGGTCATCGCTTGGCGTGACGTGTACGCCTTCCTGGAGTACTGCGCCGACTGCTGCGAGAATGTGGCCGATGTCGTGGATTCGATTGTCATGAAGAACAGTTAATTGGGGGTACATGTCCCACCGGTCGCGGGCCCGGCCACTAATAACCTTTTTCACTCCGGCTGCAAGCAGAGTCGTTCAAAAGGTTATTAGTGGCCGGGCCCGCTCCCTTATGCACCACCATTGGGAACTTTGGCTGATAGATTTAGCGCGACGGGGGTTTGGCTGAAGGGACCTTTGGTATCCGTTCGGACACTTTGGCCCTTGATGAGCGTTTGGCTGATTGCTGCTTTGGGTACTCTTTGGGTTACTTTTGGTTTGTTTGATTTTTAATTTTAGGAGGGCTTGTATGTCTTATTTGGATCTGGCTCGTGGTCGGTATTCTTGTCGTTCTTTTGAGGACCGTCCTGTTGAGCAGTCGGTAGTGGATGCCATTGTTGAGGCGGGGCGGATTGCTCCTTCTGCTTGTAATAATCATCCAGCCCGTGTGATGGTGCTGGATACGCCTGAGCTGTTGGAGAAGGCTGCTGCTTGTCAGCCTCGGTTTGCTCGTGATGGGTCTATCTTTGGAGCTCCGCTTGTCTTCCTTATTTGCAGCTTTACCGATGATGCTTGGGTGCGCCCGTATGACCAGATGAATTCCAGTGAAATCGATACGTCCATCGTGTGCGACCAGATGATGATGGAGGCCACCGAGCAGGGCCTGGGAACGTGCTGGGTATGCCATTTTAAGCCTGAGGTGGCACAGGAGCAGTTCAATCTGCCCAAGGGCGTCTATCCCTATCACATGCTCGTCTGTGGCTATCCCGCCGACCACATCGCCGATCCCGAGCATCGCGAGGCCCGCACTATTCCCCTCTCCAACTTCCTCCTCAAGTAGTTTTTAGACATACCTTAAAATCTACCTTTTACCACGCGCCCTTCGCCGAGTTCTGTCCTATCGCATGCAGAGCTCGGCGTTTTGTTTCCCAACCCGTATACAGCCACAAAAAAGGAGCCCGCAGGTGCGAGCTCCTCTTAAGGACACTAGATTGTAGCTCTGATGCTAGTCCAGGTCGTCGGCGGCAAAGTTGTCGATCGGGGCGAAGGGATCGGCCACGGGGACAACCGGGTCAGCGACGGGCAGCGGCTCGGCGGGAACAGTCACCGCAGGAGAAGCGGCAGAACCGACCGGCGTGGAGGCCATGAGGTCGGCCGGGAAGGAGTTCTGGGCATCGTCCATGAAGTGCTGGATGAGCTTGAGGTACTCGGCCTTGAACTCCTCGCGGGAAGCCTTGAGACGATCGATTTCCTCGAGCTCGGCCTGCTTCTCGGTCAGAGCCTGGCGGATAACCTCGCGTGCCTTAGCGTCAGCCTCGTTGCGGATACGCTCAGCGTTCTCGTTGGCATCGTTGACGATGGTCTCAGCGGTCTGCTGGGCAGCGATCAGGGCAGCGGAAATCTGGCGCTCCTGAGCGGAGAAGTCAGGGGCGGGAGCAGCCACGGGGGCGGCAGGAACGGCTTGGGCGGTGGCATCCTGAGCCTGGGCAAGCTGAGCCTGCGCATCGGCAAGCTGCTGCTCGGTAGCAGTCAGGCGACCCTTAAGGTCGACGATCTTAGCGAGCATAGCGTCAACCTCGGAGGACAGCGTCTCCAAGAAGACGTCGACCTCGGCGGGATCGTAGCCACGCTTGGCCTCAGAGAAAGTCTGAGCCTGGATGTCTGCAGGGGTAATAGCCATAACAAGTCTCCTTTTTCATCGCCTCGGCGTACACGCCCGACGTAAGTTACTAAGTCAGTTCTATACGAGTATACCTATAAGAAGCTGCAGAACCAGCCTCTGCACCAACTGCAACGCAATAATCGCAACGACCGGCGAAAAATCGATACCGCCCATCGGCGGGATGAAACGACGGAACAGGTTGAGCCACGGACCGCACACGCTATCGAGCACCGCAGCAATATCCTGAAGCAAACCACCCTGCTTCATGGGAATCCACGTCATAAAGCAGTAGACGACAATGAGCGTGGAATAGAAGTTGAACAGCGTGTTGACCAGCTGGACGATAGTGTAGATGTTGATGGGAATCTCCTCGTCTTGTCTTTACTTAAGGTAGCCGTCGGCACGAAGCTTCTTGAGATCGGAATCTTTGACCTCGCAACCGGCGGGCAGCACCATGAACACGCGGTCGCCTACCTCCTTGACCGTGGCGCCCAGACCGCAGGCAAAGCCGTAAGAGAAGTCCAAGACGCGCTTGGCAACTTCGGTGCGTACGCCCACAAAAATCAGTGCGACAGGCTGCTTGGTGCGAACGCGGCGCACCACGGTCTCCACGTCGTCATAGCTCTCGGGGCGCAGGACATAGGCCGGCAGTTGCGGCGTGGCGTTGATGATATTGCTCGCATAGGCCGAGGCATCGCTCGGTGCAGGCGCGGGTGCAGCGGCGGCACGGGCGCGGGTGTTCTCGGCGTAGCTCGACGGCGTGTCATAGGCACCAGGACGATAACCGCTCGCAACACTGTCCTGCGAGCGCGAAGGCGGGTTATACGTCGTGGCATGGCGGGAGTCATCGCCGACCAGCTGACCGGAGCGCGTATACACGGCAACCGACTCAGCTTCACCGCGGCGCGTCTGACCAAGCAGGCCGTTGCTCGGCTCGTCTTGGGTGTAGAAGCCCTCGCCCGAAGCACCGCCGTAGCCGTTGCCCTGATAACTATCGTCATAGCCGTCATCGTAGCCGTAGTCGTCGTCCTGGCCATAACCCTGGTCGTAACCCTGCTGGCCGCCCAGGTGCATCTTATTTTTAATCTCGTCAAGGAAGCCCATGGTTGTGTCCTCTCGCGGTTTAGTGCAGGCGCCCCGATAATCAGTGCGCACTTCAGAGCCTTATTTTACTGCAAACTCCGGGCTAAATACTACCCTGCCCAGGCGAACGAGCGTAGAGCCCTCCTCAAGGGCAGGCTCAAAGTCCTCGCTCATGCCGCAGGAAAGCTCAGGCAGGTTCAAATCGGGATGCGCCGCCTCCAGCTCATCCCTCAGCTCACGAAGCCCCGCAAAGGTGCGGCGTGCCACATCCTTATTCCCCCGGGGCGCCATAGTCATAAGCCCCTGCACGCAAATCCCCTCAAGCTCCGCAAGCTCACCCGCGGCGTCGCGAATCTCATCGGGCGAAAAGCCTCCCTTCGACTCCTCACCACTCACATTGACCTCGATGAGCACACGCTGGGGGCCGGCGAGCTCGCCTGCCTCAATCTTGCGGACAGCACGGCTCGAGATCGCCTGTGCCAGATGCAGCGAACCCACCGAGTGAATCAGCTCGGCTGAGCCCAGCACCGCATTGATCTTATTGGTCTGCAGGTTGCCGATCATATCGAAGCGTACCTCGGGCAGCTCCGGATGCTCCGCCAGACCCGTGAGCTTGCGAACCAGCTCCTGCGGGCGGTTCTCGGCAAAATGGCGATACCCCGCCTGGATGGCAGCAACAGTCTCATCGACACCAACGGTCTTGGACACGGCAATGAGGCGCGCGGCGTCGTGGGGGCGGCCCGCGCGATCGAGCGCCGCATAAAAACGTTCCAGAATCTGCTCGCGGCGAGCGCGCATCAAATCCAAATAGTTATCCATTGCCAATCGCCTCCGCTGACAGCCAAACAAGTAGTCCCATGCTAACGCAAGAGCGCGGCCCCGCATGTGCAAGGCCGCGCTCACTTAGGTATTTACAATCTTTCGACGAACGGGGCTACTTACTCCTCGTCGTCCTCGCCATCGTCCTCGTCCTCAAGATGATCGAGCAGGTAGCGAAGACCCTCGCTGACCTCGTTGGCGGGCACCTTGGCAACGTAGCGCGCGTCGACGGCGGGCCTCATGATAACACCCTCGCCCGAAGGCACGCGCATGCTCTCGAGCTCGTCCTCATCAGTGCGGGCGATATCGCCGGCGTTCATGCGCTGACCAGTCAACAGGAAGGTCAGACGGCAAGCGGCATCGATGGAAATCGAAGCGATGCGATCGAGATAGCGCGAAACCATGATGGCGCGGCGCAGGTCGTCATAGTTGCCGTCGTCGTCCATAAAGTCGCCCGTATCCATACGGTTAAAGGTGCGGAAGAACTTCTCGTAGGCGGCGTGCACTGGCTCGTCCTCGACGGCCAGGTTGCAGATGATGGACATGTCATTGGTAACGAGCGCAGAAAGCGAAGAGCCCAGCACCTGGTAAACAGCTTCGGCCTCGGCCTCAACCGTACCGACGAGCTCCTGGGGCAGCGAGATGTCGGCCTTGACCATGTGACGCGCGGCGCGGCAGATCTGGCGAACCTTATCGGTCATGCGCTGCAGGTTAAAGTCGACGTAGATAATCGTCTGCAGCAAGCGGAAGTCGGAGGCGACCGGCGACTGCGTGGCGATCAGGTTGTAGCACACGGCCTCCAAGTTGGCGCAGCGCGCGTCAATCGAAAGCGTGCGCTTCTTGGTCTTGGTGGCGAGCTTGCGGTCGTCGGTCACATAGGCCTTAACGGCATCGTGGAGGGCCAGATCGACGGCCTCGTAGATGCTCAGCATCTCGTGGCGGGCCTCGATGAGCTGACGGGAAAACAGTTTACGCATGGTTCACTCCAATCAGTTGGGTGCGGTCATGCCGCCCGCACAGTGAATACGCACCGGACCAGGTCCGATCGGCTTGGGACTAGTCGCACCGATCAGCCAAAGCGGCCGGTGATATAGTCTTCCGTCCGCGAGTCCACCGGGCTGGTGAAGATCGCGTCGGTTTGACCATACTCGATGAGCGTGGCAGGCTCACCGGCAACTTCCTGCAAGAAGAATGCGGTGTAGTCGCTGATACGAGCTGCCTGCTGCATTGAATGCGTGACGATGATGATCGTCATCTCGGGCGCCAGCTCGGCCATCAAATCCTCGACCTTAGAGACGGACGTGGGGTCGATGGCGGAGCAGGGCTCGTCCATCAGGAGGACATCGGGTTGCACCGCAAGCACGCGCGCGATGCACAGACGCTGCTGCTGACCGCCCGAGAGCGCCAAACCATCCTTGTTGAGCTGATTGGATACCTCTTTCCAGAGGTTGGCGCGCTTGAGCGATTCTTCCACGATGTCATCGAGGTCGCTTTTGCTAGTCACGCCCTGCAGACGAGGGCCAAAGGCGACATTCTCGTAGATGGATTTGGGAAACGGGTTGGGCTGCTGAAAAATCATGCCCACGCGGCGACGGAGGTCGACCGGGTCGACGCCCTCGGCATAGATATCGTTGCCGTCGAGCGTCATGGTGCCCTCGACGCGCGTACCCTCGATCAGGTCATTCATGCGGTTGATGCAGCGCAAAAACGTCGACTTGCCGCAGCCCGAAGGGCCAATGAAGGAGGTGATGGCGTTTTTGGCGATGTTGAGGTCGAGCCCCGTCAGCGCATGAAAGTCACCGTACCAAAAGTTGAAATCCTTGGCCGTAATGGCCGCTTGCTCCAGCGTGGGAGCGGACTGATAAACGGACATGGGACTCCTTAACTAGCGACGCTTGCGCGACAGGAAGCGCGCAAACAGGTTGAAGGCCAGAATGATCACCATCAGCAAGAGCGCGGTGCCGTAGGCTGCGTTCATGTTGATGCCGTCGTTGGCAAGCAGGTACAGGTGAACCGTCATGGGGCGGCCGGAATCGAGCGGCGAGATAGGTAGATTGATGGCCTGGCCCATGGTGTAGAGCACCACGGCGGTCTCGCCAATGGCACGGCCGATGGCAAGGACAATGCCCGTGGCAATACGGCCAAAGGCAGAAGGAAGCACGATCTTGGAGACAACCTGCCACTTGGTGGCGCCCAGGCCATACGCGCCCCAACGGATATAGCGCGGAACGGCGCGAATGGCCTCTTCGGTGGTGCGCATGACGATGGGAAGCATCAAGAGCGCAAGCGCCAGAGCGGCCGAGACCATCGAAAGGCCCAGACCCATAGCCTCGACAAACAAGGCGTAGCCAAACAGGCCCATAACGATGGAGGGCACCGAGGCCAAAGCGTCAGCAGCGTAGCGAATGAGCTCAACGATCTTGCCCTGCTTGGCGTACTCGGCCAGATAGACGGCTGCCAGCACAGCGATCGGCGTGCAGATAAGCATGGCGAGCGCCGTCACATAGACGGTCGAGACGATCGTGGGCCAAATACCGCCCTCGGCGTTGACGCCCTGGGGCCAACCGAAGATAAAGTCGAGCGAGATGTGTGGCAGGCCGTTGATGACCACGTAGGCGATGATAGCGACCAGCACCAGCGTGGTGATGTATGCCGCGGCACGGAACACGCCAAGCATGATCTTGTTGGACAGGTCCTTGTTGATGCGGCCCTTCTTGCCGTGGGAAAGGGCACGCTTGATGCGCTCGCGCGACGAGGTCGTATCGACCGTCGTGTCAACGGAATCGGACATAGCCTACCCCCTCTTCTTCTTGGAAACCAGGCGGACGATGCCCACCAGCGTGGCGGAAATGATAAACAGGACCACGCCCATGCCGAACAGCGCCGAGCGATGCAGACCCGAGGAATAGCTCATGTCGAGCGCAATCTGGCTCGTGAGCGTCGAGATGGGGCTCGCAATGCTGTCGGGAATAACCGGGGCGTTACCCACGACCATGAGCACGGCCATGGTCTCGCCGATGGCACGGCCCATACCCAGCACGATGGCATCCACGATACCCAGCTTGGCGGCAGGTAACACGACCTTATAGATAGTCTGCCACTTGGTGGCGCCCATGGCATACGATGCCTCGCGAATGCCCATGGGAATGGAATTAAGAGCATCGATGGTAAGCGTCGTGATGGTGGGCACGATCATAATGGCGAGCACGAACCACGCCGTCAGCGCGCCAAAACCAAGACCGCCGGTCAGTTGTGCGATAAACGGGCGGATGATGATCATGCCAAAGAAGCCATAGATGATAGAAGGGATGCCGGCCAACAGGTCAACGGCAGGGCTGATGAGCTTGCGCACGCGCTTGCTGGCGATCTCGACCAGATACACGGCCGTGCCCACGCCTAGGGGCACACCCATGGCGAGCGCACCGACGGTCACCAGACCCGAGCCGGCAAGCAGCGACACGATGCCGTAGTGGCCCTCAGAGGGCGCCCACGTAAAGCTAAAGAAGTCCGCCAGACCGATGTCGGTAAAGACGGGCAGCGCCGAGTACGTGGTAAAGACAAAAATCAGGATGACGGTAACAACCGCCAAGAACGCGCAGGCAAAGAAAATCCACTGCAGCGCCTTCTCCTTGATATAGGTGCTGCGCGATACGAGCGCCAGCTCGCGCTTCTTGGGCGCCTGAGCATTCTGCTCAGTCTGGGAGTTTTCCTGTGCTTCCATGCTACTCACTCCCCTTCTCGTCGTTGGTGACGGGAATAAAGCCCGCCTCGCGAATCTGCTTGTCCATCTTTTCGGACGTCACGTAGTCGATGTAATCCTGCGCCTGCTGCGAAGGCGCACCCTTCACAAAGAAGTAAAGGTCGCGCGAGATGGGATAGCCGCCACTCGCAACCGTCTTCTCGGACGCCTCAACATGATTGACCGAGACGGCCTTGACCGAGGTCTTGGCGTTGAGGCTATCGACGAAGCCCAGCGAAATGTAGCCGATAGCCCCGCGCGAACGAGATACCACGTCGCGCACCTGGCCCGTGCCCGAAAGAACGGCGGAGCGGCGATCGAACGGGGTGCCGTCCATCACGATGGTGCGGAAGGCTTCACGCGTGCCAGACGCCTCATCTCGGTTGATAACCTGAATCCTCAGGTCCTCGCCACCGACTTCTTTCCAGTTGGTGATCTTGCCGGCATAGATATCGCGGAGCTGCTCGGTCGAGAGGTTATCGACGGGGTTGTCTTCGTTCACGATGACCGCGATACCGTCGTGGGCAATGACGATGGGAGTCAGGCCCAGATCCTGCTCGTCGGCATTGAGTCCACGGGAGGAGCTGGCGATATCGGCCGTGCCAGCGCTGACGGCTTCGATGCCAGCGGAAGAGCCCAAACCGGAAACGAGCACGTCGATGCCGGTCTCCTCCTTAAAGCCCTCTGCCGCAATTTCGGCGATAGGAAGGCAGGTCGTGGAGCCGGCCACGGTAATGGAAGAGGTAGAAGATCCCGAAGAACAGGCGCACAGCGTAAGCGTAAGCACAGCGGCGCTCAGGACCGATACGATCTTTCTCATAGCATCACGCCGATCGCAGCATGGCGCCCACAGGTGCCGTCCTCGTTACGGTAGGAATAAAAGCGGTCGTTCTGACGCACAGTCGAAAGCTGGGTATCCACGATATTATCCGCGTCCACACCGGCATCTACCAGCGCCTCACAAATGGCAGCGGAAAGATCGAGCATGCGAGAGGCACTCGCATCGATGCAAGAGAACTCGACGGCAAAGCGATCCATGAGTTCCTGGGATACCTCATATTCGTCAGCCAAGATATGGGGGCCGATATAGGCGGAAACGTCGCTCGCATCGCAGCCGGCAGCATCGCAAAGCGCCTGGCACGCCTTGGCAGAAATACGTGCAATCGTGCCCTTCCAACCGGAGTGCACCACGGCAAATCCGCCAGGGGCCACCAGCACCACGGGAACGCAGTCGGCAAAGCAGAGCAGCACGGGCACGTCATGGGCCGTACAGACGATGGCATCGCAGCCCTCGGCAATCTGCTCGCGAACAGCCTCAAGATCGTCGGCGCCGTTCGAAGTCACCGTAACGATATGGTCACCATGTACCTGATTGGGCACGAGCAGATTATGCTCGCACTCAGTGGCGCCCATAGCTTCGAGCGCTCGACGACGATTTTCTTGAACAGCAAAGGGGTCATCGCCTACATGCGAGCCCAGGTTGAGCGAGGAGTACGCATCTTCAGAAACGCCACCGGTGCGCTCGGTAAAGGCAAAGCGGACATCGGATGTCGCGCCCTCCACCAACGTAACTCCATCATGGTCGACACGCGAAACGTTGTCCGCACGTGCTGCCATACTAAAGCCTCCTAATAACACAAGTACCGCGGCGTCGCCGCGCAGTCCGCGTTTATACGGCTGTCATACTTCCTTAAAAGGATACCCGCAGCGGTAGGGACCAAACGTAAAGGGAACGTAAGGAGATTGGAGGCTTTCGTTTACAAACGAGAAACAAAACGGGGTGCATCCAAATGGACACACCCCGTGCAGGTCGTTGAGAAAAACGAACTAGAAGCTACCGCGCTTCAGGAAGTCGGGAAGCTCGAACTGGTCGTTGCCAAAGTTGGGCAGCTCGGTACCACCGACGTTGCGGGTCGGAGCGGCCTGAGCCGGGCTGGCAGCCGGAGCGGTGCGCTGCGGCTCAGCGGAGGCAGCGGCCTTGCTCTGAGACTGCTGAGCAGCAAAGAGCTCATCCTGACGGTTGACATTGGAGTCGGAGAAGCCCGTAGCGATGACGGTGATACGCACCTGATCGCCCAGGGACTCGTCGACAACGGTACCGAAGATGATGTTGGCCTCGGGGTCGACGGCGTTGGCGACAACGTCGGCGGCGTCGCTGATCTCCTGGATGCCCAGGTCCTTGGAACCGGCGATGGAGAGCAGCACGCGCGTGGCACCATCGATGGAGCTCTCGAGCAGCGGGCTGGAGATGGCCTGCTGGGCAGCGTCGACGGCACGAGTATCCCCAGAAGAGGTACCGATACCCATCATGGCGGTACCGGCCTGCTTCATGATGGTCTTAACATCGGCGAAGTCCAGGTTGATGATACCGGGGACGGTGATGAGGTCGGTGATGCCCTGGGTGCCCTGGGAAAGGACGCCATCGGCAATCGCGAAGGCCTCGAGCATGGTGGTCTTCTTCTCGGCGATGTCGAGCAGCTTATCGTTAGGAATGACGATCATGGTGTCGACGCAATCGGAGAGGGTCTTGATGCCCTCCTCGGCGCTCTTCTTACGCTTGCGGCCCTCGAAGGTGAAGGGCTTGGTCACGACGGCGACGGTCAGTGCGCCGACCTCGTTCATCGCGATATCGGCAACGATGGGAGCAGCGCCGGTACCGGTGCCGCCGCCCTCGCCGCAGGTGATAAACACCATGTCGGCGCCAGCGAGCGCCTCGGCGATGTCGTCGCGGGACTCATCGGCAGCCTTGCGGCCAACCTCGGGATTGGCGCCGGCGCCCAGGCCGCGGGTAAGGTCGGTGCCGATGTGCACCTTGATATCGGCATCAGAGATCGCGAGTGCCTGAGCATCGGTGTTGATGGCAACAAACTCGACGCCGCGGATGCCCTCTTCGATCATTCGATTGACCGCGTTGGTACCGCCGCCGCCGACGCCGACCACCTTAATGACGGCAAGGTAGTTGTTGATCTCTGTCTCGTGCATGTCGGTCCTCCGAACAAAGGTTATAGCCATAGCATGGGTCGACCCCTGCGCACATTAACCTTCAGGTTGAAAGTAAATGCAAAGGTAAACCGTATTATGTTTGCACATTATGAACGTATCAGTCAAATAATTGACCGTGAAAACCAAACAAACCAGATAAACGGCGTGGTATGGCCCCTCAACAAAGCATCAACCAGCGCTACGAGGTCGGAGCATTCCTAAATGTGTAGTTGCCCGGAGAGCGCACATTAATATACGTTACGCCCTCTACCTGCGAAAGCAACTTGGTGACTACGCGTTCCTTCTTGGCGATATCGTCCGAATCGCCCAGCGACACCTCAATGCCGTTATTGAGGTTTGCCGAGATGGCTTCGACCGAAGGCGTGGAAATATCCTTGACTTGTCCCAAGAACTCGCTCGAAAAACCACGCACATAATCCAGGCCGGCCTTAACGGCTTTGGAGTTCACCGCCTGGCCGGAAACCGGAGCGACATCCGCCGAGACATCAGTCAACAACACCGCGCCATAATGCTTGGCGAGCGCCAGCGCGGCATCGATTCCGGTCAAGGTATTTGAGCCCCGCCCTGTCGTGATGACGTTGCCCTGGTCGTCCACTTCGACCGACGTCGACAGCGGGGCGATCCAGGTGTCATCGTCTCCGATAGCCCAGGCAAGGTCGTCGGAGCTGATATACGCAATGGCGATAACTTTACGCTCCGTCGGCGTGATGATAAGCGTATGGGGAAACTGGCGCTGGACATCCACGCCCGAAACCCACGGGTTCTGCTTGAGATCCTCGGTAATCTGGTCGGGATCGACGTTAAAAAGCGACGTTCCCTCGGGCAAGTCGATCAGCTGGATAGCATCGTGCTTCGTCACATGCTCGCTGCCTTGAATCTGAATATCAGTGGCAGTAAACAATCCAGAGTTGATCACCACGATGGCAACGACGACGAGCACGGCCAAGACGGCCAGAACGCCGCCCACGATTTTGCCTTTGCCTGTAACGACAGAAGCGGCGTCTGATGTTTTATTTGCCATCGCCCCAAGTGAAGATAACGGGTTGAAACCTTTTTTACTCGAAGGCTTCTTGGCGGTAGCCGGCACCGATGTCAGCGAGCGCGGTTTCGATGCGCCCAGCGTGCGACCTGGACGCGCCGCTATAGTTCCCGTCGAGGGCTTGGGAGCTGCCATGGGACGGGCAGGCTTGGCGCCCATAACAGGCTTTGACGTCACCGAGGGACGCGAGGACTTTTTTGCGGCCGGACGATTACCGAGCTGAGAGCCGACGACCGGACGACTGGTCTGTCGAGCATGCCCGACAGACTCAGAGTGCGCGACGGTATTGCGTTGAGGTTTGGCAGGCGCGCCGGAACGCCCTCCGGCGCGGCGGAAGGTGGGTTTCGATGCTCTAGAAGCCGAGGAATTTAACTTCCGGTCTGAGCTCGATGCCATACGCCTCCCTCACCTTTCCGTGCACATGTCTGATAACCGCGGCAACGTCATCGGCCGAGGCAGTTCCGTTATTAACGATAAAATTAGCGTGAACGGGCGAAACTTCCGCGCCGCCAATTGAAAAACCCTTTAATCCACAATCCTCGATAAGCTTGCCCACACTCGCATCGGGCGGGTTGCGAAAGACAGACCCGCAGGATGCGCGACCCATGGGCTGCGTACGCTTGCGCCTTGTAAGGTACCGCTCCATGCGCTCGCGAATATCGGCCTTGGGCGCCGGTTTAAGCTTGAGCACGCACTCGAGGATGATCTCATTGCGGGGAAGGCTACATTCGCGGTAGCCCCAAGTGATCTCGGACCCCGCATAATGCTTGATACCGGATGCCGGGTCAAACGTTACGACATCCTCAACCAGCGAGCCAATCCACTCGGTCCGTGTGCCGGCATTCATAGATATCGCACCGCCGACCGAGCCAGGGATGCCAACGGCAAACTCAAGGCCCGAGAGGCTACGCGACAGGGCATCGTTGACCAGGCGCGCAAACATCACGCCCGCACCGACCGTCAGCGTACAACCGTCATCGGCAACAACCGTGCGCTGAAACTCACGTCCGAGCGAAATGACGGCACCGCGATAGCCGCCATCGGCAACCAGCAGATTGGAGCCCTTGCCGATGATGACCCACGGCACCTGCTCGCGATCGAGCACCGCCACGGCGCGGCGGAGGGCATGATAGCTATGGCACGTCACAAAGAGGTCGGCCTTGCCGCCGATACGATAGCTCGTATGACGCGCAAGGCGCTCGTCCTCGATCACATCCGTGTCGATCATGCCCGAGAGCGCCATGACGGCGTTAAACAGACCCATTAGACTTAAGCGTCTTTCTTGGCAGTCAGATACTCGATAAACTCGGGACCGACGGTCGTAACGTCACCAGCACCCATGGTGAGCAGCAGGTCGCCCTCGCCCACCATCTGCTCGAGCTCCTGATTGAGCTCAAGACGGCTGGAGCAATACACGACCTCCTTGCCAGGATGCTTGGCGCGCACGGTATCGGCGAGCATCTTAGAGGTGACACCCGGAATGGGCATCTCGCCAGCCGAGAACACATCAATCAGCAGCAGTTTATCGGCATTGGCAAATGCATCGGCAAAGTCGTCGCACAGGGCCTGCAGGCGCGAATAGCGGTGCGGCTGGAACACGACGTCGACGTGCTTGTAGCCCAGCGACGAAGCGGCAGCAAGCGTCGCCTTGATCTCGGTGGGGTGATGGCCGTAATCATCGACCACGGTGATGCCATCGATATCGCCCACGTGGGTAAAGCGACGGCGGACGCCCTCAAAGCTCGAGAGCGCCTTGGCGGCGGCGTCGATGTCAAGGCCCAGGACATGGGCGACGGTGAGCACCGCCGTGGCGTTGAGCATGTTGTGGCGACCGGGATTGCTCTTGATCTCCACAGCATGCTCAGTGCCGTCCTCAAAGCGAACGATAAAGTCACTCTGGATGCCCTTGACATCCGGGTGCATGCAGACGATGTCGTTGCTCTCGGCAAAGCCGTAGGAAAGCACGTGACGGCCCGTCGACTTGGCGAGCTCGACCAGATGCGGGTCCTCACCACAGACGATGACGGTGCCCTCCTCGCCCACCAGGCTCATGAATTTGGCGAAAGTTGCCTCGATCTCCTCGATACCCGAGTAGTGATCGAGGTGGTCGGCCTCGACGTTGGTCACAATGACTACGTTGGGGTTCAGGAACAGGAAGGAGCTGTCGGACTCGTCAGCCTCGGCGACAAAGTAGTCGCCCGAGCCGTTCTTGCCGTTCGTGTCATAGCCCTCGACGATGCCACCGATCAGGAAGCTCGGATCCAGACCCATGCGGTCGAGCATGGTGGCGCACATCGAAGACGTGGTGGTCTTGCCATGCGTGCCGGCAACAGCGACGGTGGTGTAGCCGTGGCCCAAAGCAGAGAGCATCTTGGCACGGGGCCACACGGGAATACCAAGCTCGCGAGCGCGCACGAGTTCAGGGTTGGACTCCGGAATAGCGGTAGAGACAACAACCACGTCGGGCTTGACCTCGTCGATCGTGGCTGCCTCATGGCCCACATGCACCTTCACACCAGCGCGGGTAAGCTGGCGGATATAACGTGACGTCTTAAGGTCGGAGCCGGTAACGGCATAACCGCGCTCGTGCAGAACGAGGGCGATGCCGCTCATGCCGGCGCCGCCGATACCGATAAAGTGGGCGCTCTTAAACTCGGGCGCGGAGGTTGCAGTCTGGGAATCAGCCATGTGCTCGTGTACTCCTTGCGTAAACACTGCCTGTAACCCGTTAACTGTACCGCACCTACCGCATCAGCGCGAGGGCGACCGACGATATCCCGTCTAACTAACGCAAACCCTCTACCGCATCGGCCAGAAGAGCGGCGGCCCTATCCTGAGCCAGACCGCGCGCCGCCTGACGCATGACGTCGCGCTCTGCCGCGTCATCGACCAGGTGCAGCAGCTCATCGGCAAAGGCAGAACCGTCGATATCGGCATCGGCACAGAGCACGCCGGCCCCGGCGTCGACCAGATAACGGGCATTGGTGGTTTGGTGGTCGGCCGTCGCATGCGGATACGGCACGAGTATCGAGGGCACGGCGAGCGCAGCGATCTCGGCCACGCTCGATGCACCCGAACGCGAGAGCACCAAATCGGCAGCAGCCAGCATATCGCCCATGTTGTCGATGTAAGGCTGGACGCGGTAACGCTTCGCCTCCTCGGGCGTCAGCGCCAAAGCGCGCTCGGTCTCCTCAAAGCCGTCGGCACCCGTCGAATGCAACACATAGAGGTTCTTGCGCGAAAGCAGCTCGTTTTTGAGCGAAACCGCGCGCTCGTTGAGGTGCTGGGCGCCAAGTGAACCGCCAAAGACGAGCAGCAGCGTAGCGTCCTCGGGAACGCCAAGTGCCTTGCGGCCGCGAGCGCGATCGCCCTCGATCACCGAGCGACGTACGGGGTTGCCGGTCATGAGCACGTGGTCAGGGTCACCTTCGCGCTCAAAGACCGAGCGCGCTGCCGGCACCGAGATGCACACGCGAGCGGCGTGGGAGTTCATCATCTTGTTGGCCAGGCCCGGAACAGAGTTCTGCTCATGTAGCAGATACGGAACGCCTGCGCCCTTGCACCACCCCAGCAGCGGAACCTCGACATAGGCACCAAAACCGATGGCAGCATCGGGCTTGCCGACCTTTGAGAAATGACTGGCGAGCGCACGCTTGGCCTTGTTGACACGCCACAGCGAGGTCAGCGCCGTCCAGGGACGGGAGCGGTCGAAGCCCGTGACCGTAATGGGCACAAAATCAAACCCAGCCTCGGGGACCAGACGACCCTCGAGCTTGCGCGACTGGCCCACGAACACAACGTGGTGGCCACGGTCATGCAGCTCCTCGGCCAAAGCGAGCGCGGGGTTAATGTGTCCTGCCGTGCCGCCGGCTGCAATAGCAACGGTCATCTTATCGGTCATGGTAGTCCCTTCGTACACGCGGTCCCTGGTCGTCGGTGCGCAAACGCGCCGACGGGTCCGAGTTCAAATCGATTCGATTATATCCGCCGCCCGCGCTGCGAGGGCTGGGGCGCTGCGGACGACCTTGCGGCGCCGTCCGCGGACGTGGACGAGCTGCCGGCTCGGTCGCAGAGCCATCCAGAACGGTAAAGCCGCTACGCGAAGGTCGTTCACCGCGCACATGGGCCACGCCGGCGGTGCTCTCGTCCATAACGGCAAAGCTCTCACGGCGGCGGTCATACTCATCGCGGCGGGCGCTCTCGTACGAAACGCGCAGAATCAACCCGGCAAGCATAAGCGACACGATAATCGACGAACCGCCGTAGCTAATAAACGGCAACGGTTTGCCCGTCATGGGAAACACGTTGAGGATGCCAAGCGCGTTAATCAAAAACTGCACCGCGAGAATGACCGCGGAGCCAGACGCCATAAGCGCGCCCCGACGATCGGTCGCCTGCTCGGCAATGCGAAACGCCGAGTAGATCAGCATCGCAAACACCAAGAAGAACAGGACGGTTCCGACAAAACCGACTTCCTCGCCAATGATGGCCAGGATGTAGTCATTGTGCGCCTCGGGCAGATACGAGTACTTCATGGTTGAGTTGCCGATGCCACGGCCGAACAGACCGCCCGAGGCAAAGGCCATGATGGCAAGCGTGGCCTGATAGCCGTCACCATACTCGTCGGCCCAAGGGTTCAAGGCAACCTGAATACGCACCATACGGTACGGCTCTGCGACAAGCGCAATCACGATCACGAGAATGCCGAAGATTAGCACGCCGATGATAAATCTGGGATCGAGACCCGCAAACAACGCCATGCACATGAGGGTCAACAGGATGATCAGGACGGTACCGAAATCGGGCTGGATAAAGATCAGAAAGAGCGAAATGCCCAGGTAGATGCCCATCTTGCGAAGGAATTCGTTGATGTTGCCACCGGGCGAAAAGAAGCGATCGAGCATGATGGCCGAATACGCAATGGCAAATGGCTTTAAAAACTCGGAAGGCTGGAACTGAATGCCGGCGATGTTGAGCCAGCGCGTGGCGCCACGGCTGCCGCTGCCCACCAAGAACACCAGAAACAGTAGCCCTATCATGCCTATGAGGAAGATCCTGAGCACATCCTCCCCAAACCAGCTGTCCGGCAAAACGCGCACGATGGCAATCAGCGCCAGAACACCGACCACGGCAAACGCAGCCTGTCGACCCAGAAAAAACGTCGCTGAGCCATTCTCGTGCAGCGCCTCGACCGAAGACGCCGAGTACACCATCAGCAGGCCAAAACACACCAAGATAAACAGACAGGCCATGAATATCAGACGGGGGCGCATGATGCGGGCGGGAACGCCGGCAATATAGCGTTCGCTAAACGACCGCCCGCCGCGACCGGAACGCGGTGTGCTACGCCGCGAGGAAGCACGGTCCGAGTCGGGCCTCCTCATACCTTGTCGGGGGCTCTCCTCTCTCACCGGCAACCCCTATTCCATTTGCGATTTCGCTGCAGCGGCAAGCTGGGCCACATAGTCCTTAAACACGCGGCCGCGCTCCTCATAGCCCGAGAACTCATCGAACGAAGAGCAGGCAGGAGAAAGTAAGATCACGTCGCCACGGCTCGACAGCGAACGGGCAACGTCCACGGCATCGCGTAGGTCATCCGCCTGGGCGATATCCACATCGCCATCGACATCGGCCTCGTCCATAGCGGCGGTGAAGCGCTCGCGCGCATCGCCAAAGCAGACGACCGAGCGCACGTTATCCATAACAACGCGCGCGAAGTCCGTGAGCGGCGTGCCCTTATCGTGGCCGCCGAGCAGCAAGATCACGTCGTCATCGGGAAATGCCGTCAGTGCCTTCTCGACCGCGTCGGTGTTGGTCGCCTTGGAATCGTTGACGTAGCGCACACCGTCAATCTCGCCGCACGGCTCCACGCGATGCTCGAGCGGCTGGAACGAGGCCAGACCGCGGCGGACACCATCGACATCGGCACCGACGGCCAGAGCAGCCGTGGCGGCACATAAGGCATTGATGACATTGTGATGGCCCGAGATCTTGAGCTCGGACGTGGCGACAAGCTGGGTCTCGACGCCCTTCAGGCGCACGACCATTTTGCCGTCGCGCACAAAGGCGGCGTCTGCACCCTCGGGCTCGTCAAAAGCGACCTTGCAGATGCGGCGACCCGGCGTATAGATGTACTCATCGAACTCGTGAATGCCGGCGTCTTCGACGTCGACAACCACCAGATCGTCATCGACCATATTGTCAAACAGCTTGATCTTGGCAAGCGCATAGTTCTTATGGCTCTTATGCCAGCCCAAGTGGTCGGGAGTGATGTTGAGCAGCACTGCCACGCGAGGGTGGAGCTCGGTGGTCGTAGCAATCTGATAGCTCGAGAGCTCAGCCACAAACCACTCGTTGTGGGCTCGGCCGTCAATCTCGTTGACCGGCGGCTCGCCGATGTTGCCGACAGCTACGCTGGCCTCGCCGGCAGCCTTGAGCAGATAATCAGTCAGCGACGTGGTGGTCGTCTTACCGTTGGTGCCCGTGATGGCAATCCAGTTATCGGACGACAGGCGATAGGCAAACTCTGGCTCACCCATAATCTGAGCGGCATGTTCGCGCCCGGCCTTAAAGAAGCCCGAGAACTCCGAGATGCCCGGGCACGTCACGCATACGTCATAGGCGCCCTCGACCTGTTCGGTCCCATAGACAAACGACGCACCAGCAGCCTCGAGCGCACGCGTGGCGTCATTGGGCTCAGAGGTGCCGCCGCCATACACGGTAACGGCGCTTACGCGCTCGGGATGTGCCAGCGCCCAGCGGGCGACATCGAGACCGGATTTGCCCTGACCCAAAACGAGCAGGCTAAAGACATCAGCAAGAGGCATGAAAGACCACTATCCCAACTGGAAGAACAGAGCAAGGCCAACGGCACCAAAGGCCGCAGCGATAATCCAAAAACGGATGACGACCTTGGTCTCGGCCCAGCCCTTCTTTTCGAAATGATGATGGATGGGCGCCATAAGGAAGACGCGCTTGTGCGTAAAATGGAAGTAGACAACCTGAATCATGACCGACAGGGTCTCAACGATAAACAGGCCGCCGATGATGAGGGAGACGACCTCGGTGTTGGTCATGATGGACGTGCAGGCAAACGCGGCGCCCAGAGCAAGCGAGCCGGTATCGCCCATAAAGATGCTCGCCGGATAGCAGTTGAACCACAGAAAGCCCAAGCAGGCACCGGCACACGCGGTACAGAAGATGGACAGGTTCACGTCTCCGTGCAAAAACGCCATGGCAGCCATGGCGAGCATGGCGATCATGGAGGTGCCGCCAGCAAGACCGTCAAGGCCATCGGTCAGGTTCACGGCATTAGAAAGACCGGCAATCATCAGCCAGCAAAAGACAATATAGAGCCACGGGAACGAATAGCCGCAGATGGTGGTCGAAAGCACGCCAAGGTCGATCGTCAACCCACCGGGAAAACGAATCTCGGGGGCGACGCCGCACCAGTTGACGGCAAGTACCGTAAAGGTGACACAGATAATGGTTAGGCCGATCATCTTGGCATGAGGCGTCAGACCGAGCGAGCGCCCATGCGTAACGGAGGTCAGGTCGTCGATCAGGCCCAGCACGCCGGTCGCCAGCGTGGCGAGCAGTACGAGTACGAGCTCGGTGGTGAGCTTGCCCATCAGCAGGCAGGTCAGCGAGATCGCGACGAGGATGACAACGCCACCCATGGTGGGCGTTCCCTGCTTAACCAAATGACGCTTGGGGCCGTCGGCACGAACCTGCTGGCCGATACCCTCGACCTTGAGCAGCTTGATCCACCACGGCATGAGCAGCAGCGCAATGGCTGCGGCGATGCCAAGCCCCAAAAAAGCCTGATACGTTGGATACGAGGGATTGCCGAACATGGGCTAGCACACACCTTCCACAAAGCGGTCGAGCTCAACAAAGCGGGAACCCTTGACCAGTACAACATCATGTTTTTCAAGCGCGCCGCCCATGCGGTCGAGCACCTGCTGATAATCGGAGAACACCTGGATGCGGTCCTCGTCCATGCCCATCATGCGTGCGGCATCGGCCATAAGCTGGGCCAGCTCACCACCCACGCACGCCAGCATGTCGAGCTTCTTGGCGGCGGCATAGGCGCCCACGAGCTCATGCATGCGAGGAGCCTCATCGCCCATCTCGCCCATCTCGCCCAGGATCGCCATGCGAGACCCCGTGCACGAAAGCGAGCACAGCAGATCGAGACCGGCCGCCATCGATTCGGCGCTGGCGTTATAGGAGTCATCGATGACGCGGGCACCGCTCTTGGCGCGCTTGATCTCCTGGCGGTGACCGGTGATCGTGAGGCCCCTAAAGGCAGCATCGATCTGCTCGGGCGTCACGCCCAGGCGATAGGCAACCGCGGCAGCCTTAACGGCATTAGGAACGGACTGCACGCCGGGGATGGCAAGCATGGTATCGATCGTCTCGCCCTGACCAAAATCGAGCGTAAAGACCGGACGGCCCTCGTCATCAGCTCGAACGTCGCGGGCACGGACCTCATCATCGTCCGAGACGCCGGCCAGCATCACATCGATACCAGCAGGCTGGGCGAACGTATCGCGAATGAACGGCGTAAAGTCGTCCTCACCGCCCAAAACCAGCAGCGGCAAGAAGTCGCCGGCGGCGCACATACCCTGGACAATCTCGGCCTTAGCGCGGGCGATGTTCTCGCGGCTGCCCAAAATGCCGATATGAGAGGTGCCGATCTTGCTCACGATGGCAAGGTTGGGATTGGCAGACTGAGACAGGCGCTCGATCTCGTGGAAATGGTTCATGCCCATCTCGAGCACCAGGACCTCGGTATCGGCCGGAGCGGAAAGCACCGTGAGCGGCATGCCGATCAGGTTATTGAAATTGCCCTTGGTGGCCCAGACACGATAGCGCTTGGCGAGCACAGCGGCGAGCACGTCCTTGGTCGTCGTCTTGCCGATGGAACCGGTAATGCCAACGACCAGGCAGCCAAGCTCCAGGCGATACGCATGCGCCAAACGCAGCAGAAACTCCTCGGGATCATCGGTCAGCAAGATGGCACAGCCCTTGTCCTGCGCCAGCGAGACCAGCTCGGCCTCGGGCTCACGCGTCATCACGACGGCGCCGGCACCCGACTGGACGGCACGGGAAGCAAAATCATTGCCGTCGACGTTTTCACCGGGAAAGGCGACGAAAATCGTCCCTTCCTCGACCTGGCGCGAGTCGATAACGCACCCGCGGCATACCCGATCGGCTTCTCCCGTCACGGTTCGGGCCCCTGTTGCGGCCGCGAGGTTGTTGACGGCGATCTCTATCATTGCAGCTCCCCTGTAAACCTAATAATGCTATCGGCGTATTGTATCCCAGCGCCGCGTATGCGTGGTGCAGGGCATGTGAACACCCCTCATATGGGACAACAAACCACGCCCCAAAGATTGTAACCCCCTACTTCGTGTGCGGGATACCCAGCACGTCGAGCGCGTTGGCCATAATGAACTGGAACGGAACCGCAGCGGCATCTGATCCGCTCGGCGTTCCGTCGAGCGTGATATAGCACAGCACCTTGGGCGATTGTGCCGGTGCAAAGCCCATAAAGGACGACATGTAGTTCTCCTTGAGGTAGCCGCCGTTCTCGTCGGCACGTTCGGCCGTACCGGTCTTACCCGCCACGTCATAGCCGTCAACCGCGCCGCCAACGCCCGTTCCCTCCGACACGACCGTCTGCATGCACGATGTCACCTGGGATGCGGCATCCTCCGAAATCGCGCGCTCGCCTTCGCCCCAGTCCTTCTCGTCACCTTTGCTGGACTTATAGAAGTGCGGGGTCATCATCACGCCGCCGTTGGCGATGCCGCCCACGGCACGTGCGATCTCAATCGGCGAGACAGACAGCGCCTGTCCAAAGCTCATCGAGCCCAGCGTGGCGCCGTCATACTGGTCACGCTCCTTGACGATGCCCAGGCTCTCGCCCGGAAAATCGACACCGGAGCTATGACCGATGCCCCACTTGTCCACATAGGCGGCAAAGTCGTCAGCACCGATCTTGCGCCCCACCAGGACAAAGCCCACGTTGGACGAACGGCGCATCATCTCGCGCACATCCATGGTCATGGCATAGTCGCGCTTGTCGGCATCGGTGACGGTATCGTCGCCCACCTTGATGCTCGCCGGCACCTCAAACGACGTACTCGACCGCACGACACCCAAGTCGAAGCCGGCGCCCGCCACGAGCGTCTTAAAGACCGAGCCGGGCTCGTAGGCGTCGGTGACCAGGCGCAGGTTCATATCCTCGGTCTTGGCGTTTTCCAGATCGGTCTGGTCGTAAGTCGGGTACGAGCAAGCAGCGAGAATTTCACCGGTCGTGGGGTCGGTGACCAAAGCCGAGCCGTTCTTGGCCTTAGTCTTCTCGACAGCCTCTGCCAGGGCATCCTCGGCCGCACGCTGGATATTGACGTCGAGCGTCGTCACGATATCAACGCCGTCGACCGCAGCCACCTTTTTATAGGCACCGCCCGCGATATAGCTGCCGTCCCTCGCGCGTTCGCGTACGAGAGAACCGTTCGTACCGGTCAGAAGCTTGTTGTATTGCTTTTCGAGACCCGTCAAGCCGTCGTTGTCTACATTCACTACACCCAGCACCTGCGATGCCAGATTGCCGTATGGATATACGCGCTTCATAGCCTGCTCAAAAAGCACGCCGGGCAGGTTCTTCTTCTCCAGCGCCGCAGCATCGTCTTCGTCCACCTGGCGCTTGATATACACCCAGGTTCCATCGGACTCAACGAGCTTGCGGCAGGTCTTTTTATCGATTCCAGTTGCCTTGACCAGCGCCGACACCGTCTTGTCAACATCCTCGACAAGCTGCGGGTTCACGGCGATGTTGCGACATTCGACCGACGACGCCAGCACGTTACCGTTGCGGTCGTAGATGGTACCGCGTTTGGCATAGAGGGTCTGCGCAAGCAGTCGGCGCGCATCGGCACGCTCGCGCAGTTTATCGGCTTCGACAATTTGATAGTCGGCAAGGCGAAAGACGCCCAAGCCCAAGCCAAGCCCAATGAAGCCCATGACGGCTTTGCGGCGAGGCAGAGGCGTGCCTGTGAGCCATTCGGTCGACGAACTCTTGCGCGACCTGGTGTTATGCACTTGGGGGCCGCCCGAGCCGCAAAGTCGCGACGCCGGGTCGTTGCCACGGGACTGCCCGGCGTTGTAAGATTGCCGACCCGTTCCTTGATAACCAGAACGCCCCCGCGACGAGGGACGTCCAGAACCGCGGCCCCCATCGGAACCGCGGCGATAGTCATTTGTCATACTCAGCTACCGTCTTGCTACTGAGCGGTCGCGGTCGCGTTGGCGCCCGCGGCTGCATCCTGCGAAAAGTCAAGTGTAACGCTCTCGCTGGGCTCCACCATGCCATAAGCGCCCGCAAGGTCGCGAATGCGCGTGTCGGCGCCATAGACCGAATGCATGACCTCCAGGTCGGAGCTCTCATCGGTCGCCTTTTCGAGCGTGTTGGTAAGCTCGGCGTTGCTGTTGAGCACCTGGGCCGTAACGCCGGCGAGCGCCACGCGGGCGACGCCGATCGTCATGAAGATAGCCGCAATGATGCAAAACGTTTTAAGAACGCTCATGAAAACCGGGCTTACCGCCTGGTTTGCCTGACGGCCCGCGCCCGTGTAGACATCAAAGCGCGGCGTGCGCTGCTCACGGGGAGCAACGGGGGCCTGCGGCGTCTCACGATAGGCGGGCATGGCGTTCATATCATAGGCGAGTGCTGCGTTTGAAGTGTTGTAGCCCATGATATGCCGCCTCCCATCCCGAGTACGTTGGTAGTGTGTTTAAGCTTCGTTTATGGTGCGAGCGGGAGGTCCAATATCGCGCGGTCGCGCCTACAGACGCTGCGCCACGCGGATTTTGGCTGATCTCGCCCGAGGGTTGCGCTCAACCTCATCAGGCTGGGCAACCAGGGGTTTGCGGGTGATGACCTTGAGTATCGGCACGTTGCCGCACACGCACACCGGAATCTCCGGCGGACACGTGCACCCCTGGCTCATCTCCTTAAAGTGGTTCTTTACGATACGGTCCTCGAGCGAGTGATACGAAATGACGCAGATACGTCCGCCCGGGTTGAGCCACCTGGTGGCGGCATCAAGCCCTCGTTCGAGCACATCGAGCTCGTGATTGACCTCGATGCGAATGGCCTGGAAACTTTTCTTGGCCGGGTGTCCACCATGCCGACGAGCGGCAGCCGGGATACCCGCCTTGATGATCTCGACAAATTGGCCGGTGGTTTCGATCGGTTCTTGCTCGCGGCGGCGCACGATCTCGCGCGCGATCTGCGAGGCGAACTTCTCTTCGCCGTAGACGCGTAGAATCCGGGCGAGGTCGTGTTCGTTATAGGTGTTGATGACCTCAGCTGCGTTTAAGGTGTTATTGCCCGGATCCATCCGCATGTCCAATGGGGCGTCCTCGTTATACGAAAAGCCCCTGCCAGGGATATCGAGTTGCGGTGACGAAACGCCCAAATCGAACAGGAAGCCATCGACCCCGGGCACCTCGGCCGAGCAAAGCAGCTCGTCCAAGTCGCCGAAGTTGCCCTTCAGCAGCTGGTGCGGAACGCCGGGAACCTCGCGGTCCAGACGGGCGCCAGCGGCCTCGAGGGCCATGTCGTCCTGATCGACGCCGAGCAAAAGGCCCGTCTCCCCCACCTGTGCGGCCATCTTTACCGAATGGCCGGCACCGCCAAGGGTGCAATCGCAGACAACGGAGCCGCTCTTTAGCTGCAGCGACTCAAGCACTTCGCCGAGCATGACAGGTTCATGCCGATATTCTTGTGTCAAGATCCCACGCTCCATCCGTTACCCGTGCCTTGCCCTTACGAGAAGAAGAGGTCCAGCAGGGCCTCATCGTCATCGTCCTCATCGGCCGCGGCGCGATCCCAAACCTCAAGGTGGTCGTAGTTGCCCACAACCGTGACCTCGCGGTCGAGGTTCGCCTGCTTGCGGAGAGACTCGGAAAGACCGATACGACCGGCGCTGTCCACATCCATCGACGTGGTGCGCTTGTTGATCGCCCTCATGAGCTTCTGGTCGTTAATGTCACGCGGGTTAAAACCCTCGTGGCCCTCACGACCCGCGAAGAGTCCTTCGACCCACTTATCGAAGGCCTCGGCAGAGAACACGTACAGAGCATCGACATCCAGGGCTTTGAACACGCGAACGTGCTCTCCAAGCTCCTCGCGAAGGGGTGCAGGCAGGGACAGACGACCTTTTGCATCGAGATTGCGCTCGTATGCACCAGTCATTCCCATGTGCGCCCTCCCCTCGGTTACTCAGATGGCACGTACGCGGGGAACCACCCCGCCTGTCGACGTCATCAATAATATGGGGAACCGCCCCATTTTTCAACACCTTTCCCCACCCCTTCCCCCACCCCTCCCCACCATTCCACCCCCAATATGTTGTAAAACACCCCCGAGCATATGTTCGAAAACACAATATGTTGTGTTTGCAGCAAAGGCGGGATGCCACCTGTAGAACCACGCCCGCGAACCTCAACCTTCAAGTTGACCTTGAGGCGATTTTTACGTCCCTTTACACGCCGTTCACATCGCCCCCAAACTCCCCCACCCACGGTACACACGGCCCACCGCCGCGTCGGTGTCTAGCGAAAAATGGGACGAGCCCCAGATTGCCCATGCGCGCAAAAGTGCGTCTCGGCAATCTGGGGCCCGTCCCCTTTAGTATTTATAAATATGCAGGTCAGCGAGGTGCTAGCGATGTGCTAGCGGATGCGCCGCCAGATAGACCTCGGTCAGTTGCGTTCGGTCGACATGCGTGTAGACCTGGGTGGTCGAAATATCGGCATGGCCCAAAATCTCCTGCAGCACACGCAGGTCGGCACCGCCCGCGAGCATGTGGGTGGCAAAGGAGTGGCGCAAGGTATGGGGATGGAGCCCCACCAGCCCCACCTGACGCCCATACCGCTCGCATATCGCATGCACGGCCTGGCGCGACAGGCGACGTCCGTTCTTATTTAAAAAGACCGCCGAGGTCTCGGTTCCGCGGGCATGGGCCGCCAAGCGAGAACGTCCCTCAGTTACATAGAGCGTCAGAGCTCGCGCCGCGCTTCCCACCAGTGGGGACAGGCGTTCCTTTGAGCCCTTACCGCGAACGAGTACAAAGCCATCGTCAATATGGATATCGCCCACATCGAGCCCAACCAGCTCACTCACACGCAAACCGCATCCGTAGAGCACTTCCAAGATGGCATGGTCGCGCAGTCCCATCTCGCCCTCGGGAAAGTCTTGATCGAGCAGCGCCGAGACATCCTCCACCGATAGATACTCCGGCAAACGCTCAGCCTTTTTAGGCAGGCGCAACGCCGCCGTCGGGTTTTGGGCCACGGCCCCATCGCGCACCAAAAAGGCATGCAGGCCCTTCACGGCAGCAAGCGCGCGCTCCACCGAGGCGTCGGAATAGCCTCCGCCGCGGCGATCGGCGACAAAGCCCCCCACGACCTGACGGGTCACCTCTTCAAAAGACACAATACCCGCCCGCTCCAGATAGGCGCAGTACGTCGTCAGGTCACGACGATAGGCCACAATCGTGTTGCGCGCCAAGCCCCGCTCGACCGCGAGGTAATCGAGATACTCCCCCGCCGCCACGGCGAGCGACGAGGGAGTAGCTTCGGTATGTTCCTTATTCGCCGGCACCCTTAGTCCGTAGCGAGGTTCATGGGCGTCACCTGCAGACGGTCGACACCCTCGTGCTGGCCGATCGAAGCGCGCACGAACTCGCGGAACAGCGGCTGCGGGTTGGTCGGGCGGCTCTTGAACTCGGGGTGAGCCTGGGTTGCCACATACCACGGATGAACGTCGCGCGGCAGCTCGACCATCTCGACCAGGCGCTCGTCGGGCGACAAACCCGAGATAACCAAACCGGCGTCCTCGAGCTGGTCGCGGAAGGCGTTGTTGAACTCAAAGCGGTGACGGTGACGCTCGTAGACGAGTTCCTCGCCATATGCCTCGCGAGCAAGGGTATCGGCGGCGAGCTTGCACGGATAGGCGCCCAGGCGCATGGTGCCGCCCTTCTCGGTCACGTCCTCCTGCGAGCTCATCAGATCGATGACGCTAAACGGGCCGTCCGGATCGAACTCGGAGGAGCTGGCGCCGGCAAGGCCGACGACGTTGCGGGCGAACTCGCACACGGCCACCTGCATACCCAGGCAAATGCCCAGATACGGAATCTTGTGCTCACGGGCAAACTCGGCCGCGAGGATCTTGCCCTCCAGGGCGCGCTTGCCAAAGCCGCCGGGGACCAGGATGCCCGAGGCGTCGCCCAGAACCTCGGAGACATTCTGCTCGTCGAGGCTCTCGCCGTCGACCAGCTGGACGTCCACATGGCGATCGTAGAAGACGCCCGCATGGTGCAGGGCCTCGATAACCGACAGGTACGCATCGGGCAGCTGCGTGTACTTGCCCACGACGGCGATCTTCACCTTGTCGGCGTGATGGTTGGCGTGATTCTGTTTGCGCAGGAACTCATTCCACTCGCTCATGTCGCGCTCACGCGGGTCCAGACCCAGGCGCTCGCAAATGCGCAGGTCAAAGTCCTGCTCGGCAAGCAGCTGCGGAACATCGTAAATGCTCGCGCAGTCCTCGTTGGTAAAGACACAATCGGTGTCGACGTCGCAGAAGCTTGCGATCTTTCCGCGGATAGCGTCATCGATATGGTGGTCGGAGCGCAGCACGATGATATCGGGCTGGATGCCAAAGCTGCGGAGCTCCTTGACGGAATGCTGCGTGGGCTTGGTCTTGACCTCGTGGGCGGCGGCGATATAGGGAACGAGCGACACGTGGATATAGCAGACGTTCTCGGGGCCGGCCTCCTTGCGGTACTGACGGATGGCCTCGACAAACGGTTGGGACTCGATGTCGCCGATCGTGCCGCCCAGCTCGGTGATGACTACATCGGAGCCGGTCTGCTCCTCGATGCGGCGGAACTTGTCCTTAATGGCATTGGTGACGTGAGGAATCACCTGCACGGTACCGCCCAAAAAGTCGCCGCGACGCTCGCGGGCGATCAAGCTCTTATAGATGGCGCCGGTCGTAAAGTTGGAATCGCGGGTCAGGTTCTCATCAATAAAGCGCTCGTAATGACCCAGGTCCAGGTCGGACTCGTAACCGTCCTCGGTAACGAAGACCTCACCATGCTGGAACGGGCTCATGGTACCGGGGTCGACGTTCAGATACGGGTCGGCCTTCTGCATCGTTACTTTGTAGCCACGCGACTTGAGCAGACGGCCCAGCGAGGCCGCGGTGATACCCTTGCCCAGGGACGAAACCACGCCACCGGTTACGAACACATGCTTGGTCATATTGAGTTACCTGCGCTTCCCGTAGAAGTTGTTTATCCACACCTTACGGGTCTTCATTGTAATACTCGTGCCGCGGACCGTTCGCAATTTTTCTCGCGTGCGATTGCATTTCTCAATCTTGAAACAAAACGCCGCCCGGTTTCCCAGGCGGCGTCGCTATGGCAAGGGTTACATGCTGCTATCGATCAGCAACCTCGTCCTCAAGCATTTCTTGAACGAGCATGCCGGTACGGACGCCCTCAAGATACCACTCGCCACGTTCGGTGAGGCAAATGCCATTTGCAAGCTGACCGCCGTCGTCGCTATAACGCGAGACGACATCAATCATGCCTTCGGAATCCAAGCGATCGATTGCGGCGCGGGCACGATACGGCGAAACCCCCACGCGCTCGGCAAGCGTTTTGCGCGAGAAACCATACGGCCCGCCATTGTCTTCGGTTTGCTGGGCGATCTCCATCAACACCAGTACCTCGACACGCTTCATATCGTTAACACTCGCACGACCCTTGCCCGCCATAGCAGCCTCCTCAAACCGAGCACGAGCATCTAACGCGCCGTGCGCGACCGACACACCTCACGATGGCAGGTAATATCCATCATGCGGCATCCCGCTAAGGATGAAACAGTTACGGTTATTGTATACCGCTTAAATTGTTTCTAGGCAGGTAAACGGCTATTTTTCGCCGAAATAGGCGCTTTATTGATCAAAAAGCCGTACCGGGCGCTAACCCGATACGGCCAAAATGCAATGCAATTACCGCGGTGCTTCAAACTTAGCGATGGAAGAAACCACGGCGTTCAAACTTGGGCTCGCAGCACACGTTGATGCCCAGTTTGCGCAGTACCGTCTCGTCCGTCGGCGAGATAATCACGCTAAAGAAGGCATCGCAACCGCGCAGCTGCTCCAGGCCCGAAAGGACGCGAGCGGCCGTCTCACTCGTGGCCGAGGTGATCGACAGCGCCATAAGCGTCTCGTCGGTGTGGAGGCGCGGGTTTTTGCTGCCCAGGAAATGCGTCTTGAGCTTGCTGATGGGCTCGATCGCCTCATCGCTAATGACCTCGAGCTCAAGGTCGACGCCCGAGACATGCTTGAGGGCGTTCATAATGAGCGAACTTGCGGCGCCCAGGCGCGTGGAGGTCTTACCGGTCACCACGGAGCCATCGGGCATGACCATGGCACCCACGGGACCACCCGTCAGCTGCTCCCTGGTGAGGGCCGCTGAGCGCGCCGGTGAGTAGTTCTTATCGATGCCGGCTTTCTTCATAATAATCTTGAGACGGTCGACTTGCTCATCGCCCACGCCGGTACGGCGCACATTTTCGACCGCGGTAAAGTAGCGGCGGACGATCTCCATCTTGGAAGCGTCGCGGCAGGCATCGTCATCGGTGATGGCAAAGCCGACCATATTGACGCCCATGTCCGTAGGGCTCTGGTAGGGGCTCTTGCCCAGGATCTTTTCCATCAGGGCACGGACTACCGGGAAGGCCTCGACGTCGCGGTTGTAGTTGACCGTGGTCTTGTTGTAGGCCTCAAGGTGGAACGAATCGATGATATTGGCGTCGTCGAGGTCAGCCGTGGCGGCCTCGTAGGCAATATTGACCGGATGCGTAAGGGGCAGATTCCAAACCGGGAAGGTCTCGAATTTGGCATAGCCGGCGGCGGTACCGTGCTTATGCTCGTGATACAGCTGCGAGAGGCAAGTGGCGAGCTTGCCCGAGCCGGGGCCGGGTGCCGTCACGACAACGAGCGGACGCGTGGTCTCGACAAACTCGTTCTTGCCGTAGCCATCGTCGGACACGATCAGATCGACATCGTGCGGATACCCCTCGATAGGATAGTGCAGCTTGGCGGGAATGCCGAGCGCGTTCAGGCGGTTGCGGAACACATCGGCAGCAGGCTGGCCAGCGTACTGGGTGATGACCACAGCCGCGACGGCAAAGCCGTTGCCGCGGAACAGGTCAACCAGGCGCAGCACATCCTCGTCATAGGTAATGCCAAGGTCACCACGAGCCTTGTTTTTCTCGATGTGGTTCGCGTTGATCGCGATGATAACCTCGACATCGTCGGCGATGCTCTTGAGCATGCGGAACTTGCTGTCCGGTTCAAAACCCGGTAGCACGCGGCTCGCATGATAGTCATCGAACAGCTTACCGCCAAACTCCAAATAGAGCTTGCCACCAAACTGCGAGATGCGCTCCTTAATGTGAGCAGCCTGCAGCTCGATATACTTCGCATTGTCGAAACCCTGGCGCATGTATGGCTCCCGTCCCGTTTCCATTTAATGTTCTAGGCGATTATAACGGAGCCCGCCCCTCGCAATGCCCTAACCATCAACAGGCACCAACCAAACACGCCATCGATAAGTTGCGGTGAAATAGTTCCTGTTTGGGGGTGCGGACGATTTCTTGGACCGCGCCTAGGCGTATCCAAGCTTCCTGCGG
>CAUHCN010000007.1 GCA_959604825.1 uncultured Collinsella sp.
CGGCCACGAGGGCGAGGCGGACCGCCTCGCCCATGGAGTCGAACTCGACCGTGACCATGCGGCTACCTCCTCCTGACGGCGCTGAGCGGCTTCGGGGAGAAGTGCTCGTCGCGCTCGACGGCGGCGAACCCCATCTGGCGGTTCAGCTCGGCCATCTCCTTGATGCTGAAGTAGCCGAGCTCGTCGTCGTAGCCCTCGACGAGGCCGAACGCCTCGTCCGTGCCGTCGAACTCGAGCAGCCACCAGTCCCATCCGTTCACGCACGAGAAGTAGTGGGCGTAGACCGTGGGGTCCTCCGCCCCGTCCTGCCCATAGAGCCCCGGCACCGTCTTGGCGATTTCCACGGTCATCAGCTGCTGCATGTCTTCCTCCGTTCCGGGCACGTGGCCCTCAACATCTCGCCCCTGCGGGCAAAGCCGAATGGCGACGCCGCGCGTCGTCGTCGGCTTTGCTCCCTGCAAAGCCGCACCGGAGTGAAGACGGGTCAAGGGAGGTCCATGACGACCTCCACCAACCGGAGCGGAGCGGAGGTTTGTGCGGGGTCTCATGGGCCCCCTTGACGCGGCGTAGCGGAGGTGCCACCCGGCCGCGGAGCCGTGGCCGATTCACGGCGGACGCCGGCAGCCCGCGTCCAACATCGATACCATTTAAGGCCCTATTTACTTTTTGAAAGGAGTCGCATGGAACTCGAAGACATCATTTACGAGCTCACTTGCCTTCATGAGTCGATGCTTTTCTGCTGCGAGGACCGATTCGGTAAGGAGGACCCGGTCTTCGCGCATTACCGCATGGCGCTGGGGAGGATCGTCAGGGACCTCGAAGAAACCGAGCGGCGCATTCGGACCGAAACGGCCAGTGCTAAATCACGTCAATAAGAAACGCCCCGGCAATTTACTGCCGGGGCATTTTTTAGAGCTCGATCTCCGCGATTATTTTTTTCATCTCGAGGGCCCATCCGAGCTGCTCCTCGATGTACCCCGGCCATGCGTCCTGGTGGCCCTTGATGGGGTGGCCCGCCTTGTAGAAGCGCAGCCCCGATGCCTTTTTCGCATCGAAGGGTGCCGCCGTCAGCCCGAGGTGCTCCTCGAAGACCCCGCTGTTGGCGATGGCGCGGTGCCCGATCTCCTTGTCGTCGTCCACGTACAGCTCGATGCCCGTGCGGCCCCTTTGCGTATCGATGAGCAGGGCGAGATGGTATGCCGAGACCCCCAGGCGAAGCGTCGACCAATGGTCCTTGCTGGGCTTCTGCGGGCTGAACTCCTTGAGGAACTCCGGATGGCCGCCCGCCACATCGCGGTAGGCCGTCCAGTACGCCAGCTTGACCTTTTCGGTCTCGCTGAGCCCCTCGGAGAGCTTCACGGTCTTGGTCCACTCGTTCGGCTGCTCGACCACGCCGAAGCGCGGGGCGGGCAAGGAGTCCCCGATCTTCCAGAGCTCGACCTCGACCAGGAAGAACCCGAAGTCGCTGTCGGTGTGCTGGTTGAGCCACTCGATGGCCTGGCGGTGCTCGTCGCGGGCGCGCGCCACGACCCAGATGACGACCTCGGCGCCCTTGCCGGCGGCGTACGTGATCACCTTGCCGAGATGGTCGTGGTTGGTGTCCTCGAGCTGGTTCTCGATGATCACCTTGCGGCCCGTACCGGACTCCTGCGCGTAGATGTCCACGTTGAACGATCCGACCGAGGACTCCGTCTCTATGAGCTCGAGCTCGATTCCGACCGCCGTCCCGAGGGTTGCGAGGTTCTGCTCCTCGGCCAGCCACTTGGTGAAGTCGTGGGCCTCATGTGGCCACACCTCGCGCAGGGGGACCTTATGGATGGTGTCCAGGTTATAGGTCTTCATCCGCCGCCCTCTCGACCGATAATCCAGTGCCGTTGTAGAGCCTCTCGCCGTCAAACGAACGCAGCAGGAGCCCACGACGTTCGTCGACGTCCTTCAGCTCGCACGGATACACGAATAGCAAAATGTTTTGTCGGTACTTGTAGTCAGCGTAGACATCCGGATCGCCCAATCGCGTAGGTATGGACGCGATATCGTCCGCCATACGCTCACTTGACCCCACGTATATTCCGAGATAGTCGCTGAAGTTCTTATCGTGGTCATGCCTGCGGTATGTCGCGATGAGATAGCAGCCGGGCATATCGTAGCCGTTGAACGCAGCTTCGGAGGCTTTGACCTGCTGGCAGATGAACTCGTGCAGGGGCATCACCGTCGACGCGCCTTCAAATATTGATTGCCTGGCGGCATCGATCTTCTTGCGAGCCTCCGCGGCGGCCCTTGAGTCCTGGAACGCCTTCGTGGCATCCCCCAACGCGCCGGCTGCCGCGCCGACGCCTTCCGCCGCCGCACCAAATCCCTTGCCGATGCCGTCGGCAACAGCACGCGCGCCGTTGGTTGCCCCGTCGGCAGCGCTTTTCACGGCTCCATCGACATCGAAACCGAGCTGCTTTGCCCCATCGACAACCCCGGCGGCGGCGGCTAAAACCCCCGCTGCAAGATTCACCGTGTCTTTTACGGTTTTCAAATTGACGGCCATATCGAGCCTTCCCTTCTATTCCGCCTTGCCAAATCGGTTCATGACCTCAAGCAACTCGCCCGTCGTGACGATTTTTGCCTGCGAGTTGCCGCTGAAAACTGCGTCGAGCTTGCTTCGTCCCACGTTGTCGCCTATTGCGAGGTACTTCGTGCTCTGCGCGGGCTTGCCATCGGTCGCTTTCATCCCGCATTCCTTAAGTGCGGCAAGGATCTCATCGCGATTGTAGCCCGGAGTAACGCCGGATACCTTCACCTTGAGTCCGACCGGATCAGTGATTTCGCCCGGATCGCCCCTGTGGCCCGCCTCCTCGGCTTTCGCCAAAACCTCTTCGATGGCTCCTGCGACCCGTTCACCAGTCCCAAGCCCGTGAAAACACGCTTGCGGCCATGATGGGAGGAGGCATTCGGAGCCCAAACGGCGGGCTCGAGCGCACCGAACTCGCCGGCCAGCCCACGGAAAACCCCAAGGCACGCCTCGGCGTCGCTCATGGCATCGTGGTGGCTATCAAGATGCACGCCGTAATGCTCGCAGAGGTCGACAAGCGCTCCGGGCAGACCCTTCTGCTTCGCCACCAGCATCGTATCGATTACTTCGATCTCGGGCATTTCGATGTCGTAGGCAGCCAGACTCTTCTTGATGTGGTGGATGTCGGCGCCGTTGGCGTTATGCGCGACCAGGATGTAGTCTCGCAGCAAATCCGCCAGACCGGCATCCTCCCAGAAGCGGACAAAGGTCGGCATGTCGTCCAGTGAGTCCCAATCGATTTCCAGATGAGACCTACTCCACCAACCAATCTCGCTCTCAGGATTGATCACCCGGCAAACCGGGTCGCCCAGGCAGTTTCCCTCAAGATCCGTGAGGATATAAGCGACCTGGCATATCCTCTGCTGGGGATTCGCCGTCTCGCTGTCCCAGAAGATATATCCCTTTTTCGCCATACGGCTTCCTTTCCCTTAAAACAAACTGTTATCCCATTCGGGTGCCTGGGTTATCGTCCCGACACGGGAAAGGAACAGCGCGTAGAAGGGGTCGTTCTTGAGATAGTAAACGCAGGCCGCCTCGTACTTGTCGCCCTTCTCCTTGGTCGTTGCCGACCCGTTGACGATAGGGTCAAGGGCATCGTAGACGGTCTTCATATAGCGACTCCCTTGTTGTTATTCAGACGTCACTATTTTAGCTAAGGACCGCCGGGACTCCTCCCAATTGGAGTTTATCGGTCGATAAGTCAAGCCGACCGGTCCGCGATTATCAATGGTTTATCTGCTTCACATAATAAATTGACTCAGGATTCACCCGCAATTCACCCGCAAGGTAAACCGATAAAGAAAAAGCTCGGAAGCAATTTTGCTTCCGAGCTGCAAGTTCTTGGTCGCGGGGGCAGGATTTGAACCTACGACCTCCGGGTTATGAGCCCGGCGAGCTACCAGACTGCTCCACCCCGCAATGTCTGGGCGCCTCATGTGCGCAAGAAAGAATATTACGCGGGGGTTCGGTAAACGGCAAGAAAAATCTCGTAGAGCATAATTCCTTCATATTTAAACCCCTCAGTCCATATCACCGTCAACGAATCGCAGCCGAGCGCCGTCGACGGCGCGTATACAATGGTGCGCGTCCTTTTATGCCAACACTGGGAGTAGACATGCTGCTCGCTATCGATATGGGAAACACGCAGACGGCCATGGGCCTGTTTGACGGAGACGAGCTGGTGCAGTCGTGGCGCATGCCCACCGACCGCTCCTATACCGCCGACGAGATCCATGTGCGCCTGATGGGCTTCTTTAAGATGTACGACCTCTCGCTCGGCGCGGTCGACGCGATCGCCTTTGCCGGCGTGGTGCCACAGCTCTCGCGCGAGTGGCACGCCGTGGCCGACCGCATCGCGGCAGACGCCATCGTTATCGGGCCGCAGACGGCCGCGGTGACCAAGCTGCGCGCGGCGCGTCCCCAGGCCGTAGGTGCCGACCGCGTCGCCAACGCCGTTGCGGCCGAGACTTTCTACGGCGCGCCGGCGATCGTGGTGGACTTTGGCACCGCGACCAATATCGACGTTATCGACGAGGACGGCTATTACATTGGCGGAGCGATCGCGCCGGGCATCCGCATCTCCATGGACGCGCTTGCCGCCCGAGCCGCCAAGCTCGCCAGCGTTCCGCTTGAGGCACCCGAGCACGTCATCGGCCGCGATACCGAGGAGTGCATCAAAGTCGGCGCCGTAACGGGCGCCGCAGCCATGGCCGAGGGCCTGGTCGCCCGCATGAAGCGCGAGCTGGGGCGCGAGGACGCCACCGTTATCGCCACAGGCGGTCTCGCCAGCATCGTCGCCGATTCGACCGACGCCTTCGACGTGGTCGACGGGCAGCTCACTATCAAAGGCATCTGCGAAATCTACCGCCGCATGCAGAGGCTGGGGTAAGGCGGGGTTTAAGTCGAGCGCGAGCGGCGAACTAGGCAACGCATCGGTCCTATTCCTCAAAATCGAAATTTTTTCGATTTTGAGGAATAGGACCTTTTGCTAAGCCTCGCCGCACAACCACCTCGCCAGGTCCACGATCTGCACCCCATTGCGGTCCGTGGCCTCGTGATGCGTGCGGGCGAGAATCATCTTGGGGTACGCGTCGCCAATGCTCAGCAGTGGTGAAATCTCGCGTTCAAATGTCTTATCCGAGCTGATATCGTCGCTCATCTGAATATAGAGCTTCTCGCTCCGTTTGATTGCTACAAAGTCTATTTCATTTTTATAGAGCACGCCGACGTATACCTCGTATCCGCGGCGCAGCAGCTCGACTGCCACCATGTTCTCGTATACGCGTCCCCAATCCATATCACGTGTACCAAGAAGCGCATATTTAAACGCATGGTCTGCCAGGTAATACTTCTCGCCGCTCTTAAGGTATTTTTTGCCGCGAATGTCGTACCGACGAACTTTATAGAAGGCAAACGCATCACACAGGTACCCCATGTACGCACCGACCGTTTTGTTCGTTATCTTTAGCCCATCTGCGTTCAAAACATCCGTAATGTTGCGTGCCGACGTTATGTTGGAGACGTTGTCCATCATGTAATCGGCAATGCGCAGCAGTGCCGATTCGTTTCTCACGTTATGCCGCTGCACGATATCCCTCACGATGAGCGTTTTGAAGACATTGGAGAGATATTGGTAGCGCTGCTCCTGCAGTGGATAAGGGTAAGAGCCGGACATACCACCGGTTCTCGCGTACTCATCGAAGTCGCGATCGACCTCGCCCTCGTCACTATAGAAGCGATACTCCTCAAACGAGAATGGGAAAACCTCGATCTCGAACGTGCGCCCCGTAAAGAGCGTCGACAGATCGCTCGACAGCAAAAAAGCGTTCGATCCGGTGATGAAGATGTCGTACTGCTCGGATGCATGGAGGCTGTTGATCGCGCGTTCAAAGCCGTCGCACATCTGAACCTCGTCGATAAGCAGGAAGTTTTGCTTGCCGGACACTCGATGCTCTTTCACACAGGCGAGCAGGGCATGATATTCGAGCAGGCCCTCGAACTCGTCGAGGTTGTAATTGATATGGATGACATTCGAATTGGACAGATTTGCCTCCACGTAATCGCGGAGGGCCTCGAGCAATTTTGACTTACCGCTACGGCGAATGCCCGTTATGACCTTGATGTCCGGTACGCCAATAAGGCTCGTCAACGTGTCCATATATGACGTTCTATTGATGAGTTTCATTGGTGCCTCCCTGCGGTCTTCTATCGCTATTCCTCAAAAACGAAAATAATTCAGTTTTGAGGAATAGACTCTGCAACGAATATACCTCGTTAAAGGCCGAGCTGGCTTAATTCTATTCCTCAAAATCGAAAGATTTTCAGTTTTGAGGAATAGGGTGCTGACAACCCATTCCCCAGACAAGCAAGACCCTCCCCGGCACAGCCGAGAAGGGTCTTGTTGTCATCGTTATCTTTGAGTGCGGGCGCCGCGCGCTACAGCCCGCGAATGCGCACGGCCTCGGGCGGAAACTCTTGCTCGCCGGCGTCAGTCTTAATGGTCGCGCGGCCCCAGATGTCCAGGCCCGCAAACACGCCGACCGCGAGCGGCAGGCCGTTGGGCGACACCGCCGCGACCTGACGACCCAGCAGCGGCACCATATCGAAATACTCGCCCAGCACCGGGGCCAGCGGGCCGGCAGCGCCCTGTGGTGTGTTGGCGGCAACCGCCCAGGCGTCAACGCGAGCGAGCACCGCCGCGGCCAATGCCTCGACCAGTACCTCGTCGCCCATATCCACGCCGAGCTCGCCCAGTGCCGAACGCTCAATATCCACCGTCACCGCGGCAAACATGCCCGCGGCACCGGCACCGCCGTTGACGGCGACGCGCGCGAGCGACGTCTCAAACGCAGGCGCGCCGCACACGATGCCACTCGGCCACTGGATGCCCACCTTGCCGGCAAGCCCCAGGCCCGGCGTTGCGGCCGTGCCCGCGAGCGCGTCCATCATGCCCATTGCGGCCACAAACGGCAGGCCGTGGAAGGCGTGCATGTTCACATCGGGGCGCACGACCAGCGAAAACGTCAGCGATGCATCGCCCGCGCTCCACGCGCACCGGCCCGCGGACATGCCCTCGCGGCCCGCGTCACGCGCCGCGTCGAGCTCGGTACCGGCGACAACAGCATTCATCTCGATCATCTACATACGCCCCAATTCGCCCACGATATGGCCCACGCGATCCTCGGGCTCCTTGACCTCGACGCCGTTGAAGCGGAAGAACCGCGCCGGGTCGTGCATCAGGTCCTCGAGCGGCACCAGCACAAAGTCGCGCTCGCCGATCAGCGGATGCGGCAGGCGCAGCTTTTTGCCGCCGTGAGTCTCGCCATCCATCCACAGCAGGTCCAAGTCGATAGTGCGTGGGCCGTTGACCTTAGCCTTCTTGGAACGGTCGCGGCCCAGCTCGAGCTCGATCTTCTGCAGCTCGTCGAGCAGCACCAGCGGCGCCAGCTCGGTTTTGATCTCGATAACGGCGTTGGCAAACGCGTCCTGGCGCGTCTCGTAGGCCGGCTCGCTCTCGTAGATGCGTGAGGAGTTGGACACGCAGGTGAGCGGGATCTCGGCAATCATGTCGCGGGCGGCGCGGATGTTGTCGCAGCGATGCCCCAGGTTGGAACCCACGGCCACAAACGCGCGACGTGGCTGCGGCTTGGCGACAGCCCAGTAACCGTTCAGGAACTGCGCGAAACCGGTGACGTCGTGCACGCGCACGATGTTGGCACCGGCCTGGATGGCGCCCAGGCACACGCCAAACGTGGCGGCATCGCGCGCGGCGGCCTCGGTCACGCCCGAGACGGCGCCCACAAAACGCTTGCGCGACACGGCGCACATGAGCGGATAGCCCAGCGACGCCATCTTGGCGGTCTCGCGCTGGATGACGATATCCTCGTTGGCCGTCTTGCCAAAGCCCGGACCGGGATCGATGCAGATGCGGTCGCGCGACACGCCGGCATGGATGAGCGTGCGGGCCTGATCGGACAGAAAGCCCATGACGCGGCGCATGATGGGCGCCGAATCGGGCAGGGTAAAGCGGCGGAGCTGCGAGGTGGGCACATAGGCTTCCTCACGGCGGGCACTGCGGCGCATCATGGCGGCCAGGTGGTCGCTGGGCTCTGGTGTGGCTTCGGTAGCTGCGGGCACGGTCTCGGGTGCAGCGGCGGCAGGGGCAGCCTGCTCGGCAGTCGGCGTCTCTGGCTCGTCAACAGGCTCGGGCGCGGGCTCCGATTCGCCAAACGGCAGCGAGGGCTGCACCACGCCACCCGGGAGCTTTGCCTCGGGCTTAGGGTCGCCCAACAACTTGCCGCGACGGCGACGAGCGGGCTTCTCAGCCTCGCGCGCAGCCTCGGCGGCCGCCTCGCGCGCCTTCTCGGCAACAAACGCCGCGGCCGAAGTATCGAGCTGCACCGTCGCGTGCGTACGAGCGGGTGCGGCGACCTCGCCGGCGTGCATTACGATGACGCCGCAGGTGCTCGTCTTAACGAACTCGACCATCTTGGGGTCGGTGAAGCCCGTCACATCGTTGACAATCGAAGCACCGCAGCGCACCGCCGCCTTGGCAACCGCCACATGACGCGTATCGATCGAGACGATAGCGCCCTCTTTGGCGAGCGCGCGCACGACGGGCAGCACGCGACGCGCCTCCTCGTCGGGGTTGACCGGGGTAAAGCCGGGGCGCGTGGACTCGCCGCCCACGTCGATGATGTCGGCGCCGGCATCGAGCATCGCCAGGCCGTACTCGATGGCGGCATCCGGGTCGAAGTGCTCCCCGCCGTCGCTAAACGAATCGGGCGTCACATTGAGGACGCCCATGATGCGCGGACGATCAAAGCTGAGCTCGTACTTTCCGCACCGCCATGTCTTGCTGTCGTTCGCCATGAACATCCTCCTAAAATGCCCACGCCGCCGCGCTCGGGCGCTGACGGCGGGGTCGCTTTGCAATCAGTCTTTCTATTGTATCCGCGCGCGCGGACTAGAACGCAAACGCGGCCGCGATGTCGCAAGAAATCAGCAGGTCGGCATTTGCATCCTGATCGGTGGGCGCCAAATTGCAAATGGCCAGCGTATCGCCAGTAAAGTAACGCGTAAGGCCCGCCGCCGGATACACTACGAGCGAGGTTCCGCCCACGACGAGGGCGTCGGCTGCGGCGATGGCAGCAACGGCGCCGGTAAGCACACGCTCATCGAGCGGCTCTTCGTAGAGGACCACATCGGGCTTGATGCGACCGCCGCACGCAGGACACACGGGCACGCCCACGGCATCCTCGTGCTCGCGCGCGCAAATCCATTCGGCGCTGTAGACCGCGCCGCACGTCTGGCAGATATTGCGGTGGACCGAGCCGTGCAGCTCAAACACGCGCCGTGAACCGGCCACCTGATGCAGGCCATCGATGTTTTGCGTCACCACGGCGTCGAGCTTGCCGGCACGCTCCAGCTCGGCCAGCTTGGTGTGGCAGCAGTTGGGCTTGGCGCCAAGCGCGATCATCTTGGTGCGGTAGAAGTCGAAGAACTCGGCCGGATGCGTCTCATAAAAGCTATGCGAGAGCATAGTCTCGGGCGGATAGGAAAACCGCTGGTGACACAGACCGTCCACGCTGCGGAAATCGGGAATGCCGCTTGCCGTGGAAACACCCGCGCCGCCAAAGAAGACCACGTGGCTATGGGTTTCGAACAGCTCCGCCAGCGCGGCGGAGGCCTGCTTGGGATCCGATATTGCCTGCGTCATATATGTCCTCCGTCCGTGTCTCCGGGACGGCGGCGTTCGCACTATCACTCGCGGACTCCGCCCCGCTCTAGTTGCGTTAATCTTAAGCCTGCCAACCCCGTCGAAAGGACACCATGCCTCAGACTTACACCTTTGCCTCGTGGAACGTTAACGGTCTGCGCGCCGTGCTCAAAAAGGACCCGAGCTTTATCCAGATCGCGCAGGAGCTCGATGCCGACATCCTGGCGCTGCAAGAGACCAAGCTGCAAGAGGGCCAGGTCGATATCGACCTGCCCGGCTATCACCAAACCTGGAGCTACGCCGAGCGCAAAGGCTATTCGGGCACCGCGGTCTTTAGCCGCCAGGAACCGCTGCGCGTGCTGCACGCCGATGCCCTGCTGCCCTACGCCGGCGAGGGCGAGGCGGCCGAGCTCGTAGCGCAGGCTGCAACCGAGGGCCGCGTCTGCGCGCTCGAGTTCGACAAGTTTTGGTTTGTCGACGTCTATACGCCCAATGCCCAAAACGAGCTCGCGCGCATCGACGTGCGCATGGCGTGGGACGATGCCTACCGCGGCTTTTTGGGCGCACTTGAGCGCGAGGGCGGCAAACCCGTCGTAACCTGCGGCGACTTTAACGTTGCGCACGAGGAGATCGACCTTAAGAACCCCAAGTCCAACCGCGGCAACGCGGGCTTTTCGGACGAGGAGCGCGGCAAGTTTACCGAGCTGCTCAACGCCGGCTTTACCGACACCTGGCGCGCGGCAAACCCCGACGTCGAGGGCGTCTACAGCTGGTGGAGTTACCGATTTAATGCGCGCAAGAACAACGCCGGCTGGCGCATCGATTACTTCCTGGTGAGTGACGCCATCGCCGACAACGTACGCGACACCGGCATCCGCGGCGACATCTTCGGCAGCGACCACTGCCCCGTCACCCTCGCGCTAGAGCTCTAGCCCCAGCTGATCCCCTGGGGACGGAGGAAAACGAATCATTTTGGGCCTCGTGGGGGTATCCACGTGACCCATCCGCCACGAAACACGCCCATCTACTACGTTTAAGCCACCACCCTCAACCACAGTGAACAACGCAAAAAGAAAACCGCACGTAGAAAGCCTGCGGTTTTTCATAAAACGCGGTCATGGTCGGGACTATCAAGCTAAACGTAGTAGATGGGCCAGTTTCGTGGCAAGCGCCGTCAACTGATTCCCTGGGGACATCTGGGGACGGAAGAAAATGGATCAATTTGGCTCTCTGAGGGCCACGATGCCCGTCATATCAGCCGGCCATTCCAAAACTATGCCGGTTTACGGGGCTGAATCGCGAACCCCCAACCATATGCAATTCCGAGATAATAAAACGCAGGTAGACGGTGTGCCCTATTTCGAAAAATGCTGGTATGGTCGGCCCGCGCCAATCTAGCCCCGTAAACCGGCATAGTTTTAAAATGGCACTTCGGCAGTATTGATTCCCGCCCCGGCGCGACCAGCCCTACAGCCCGTATTTCACGACGACACGGTTAATGCGACGGCACCAAGGCTTGTACAAGGCGGCCAAAAACACGCAGGTCGCAAGGCCGTGCGTAATATCGAACGGCACTGCCGTGGCAAGACGCGCCACGGCACCCGCCCAAGTAAGCGGCTGTACAAAACCAATGATGTCATACGCGTTGATCACGACGCCATACAGCAAGCCCGACGCAAAGCCATACGCCAACAGTGCCGGCATTCGCACGGTTCCATCGGCGCGGTCAAACGCGCCCGCATGCGCCAGTGCGCCACCGATATAGCCCACCAGACCCCAGGCATACATCTGCCACGGCGTCCACATGCCCTGCCCAAAAAAGAAATTGCTGGTCAGCGCTGCCAACACGCCAACCATAAAACCATTGCGGCGACCAAGCGTCGCCCCCGCGATAATGGCGATGGCGCTCACCGGTTTAAAGTCGGGAATGGGGCCAAACAAGATGCGCCCCGCCGCGGCCAACGCCGCCAACACCAGCGTGGGCATAATCTGGCGCAGGCCCGGGCGCGACGCCTCGTAACCCGCAAAGAACAGTGCGAGCACGAGCGCCACTACAACCAGCATGGCAAGCGCCGCCTGCTCAATGCCCACCAGCAACGCCGCAGCCATCACGGCTGGCACCGCCAGCAGCAGCGGGATCTCCAGTTTTGCAAGCAAGCGCGAGAAACGACAGTCCGTCATCCCATCACGCCCTATAGAACACGTTGTCGGCAAAGAAGTCGGCCGGGGGCTCCATGCAGGCAATCTCGCCGTCAAACATCATGGCGACGTCGTCGGACACCTGCTCGGCAAAGTCTAAGTCGTGCGTGGCCATGATGACGGTACCGCCGGCATTCGCATGGTCACGCAGGGCGCGGGCGATGATACGGCGGCTCTCCAGGTCCAAGCCCTTCGTGGGCTCGTCAAGCAGCAGCAGCTCGGGGCCAATCAGCAGCAGCTTTGCCAGCGCGAGCAGCTGGCGCTGTCCGCCCGAGAGGTCGTAGGGGTGGCGCGTCTCCAGGCCGTCCAATCCCAGTTGCGCCGCACGCTCCCGCGCCAAGTTCTCGTCATATCCGCAGGTCGAGGCCCATTCCATCAGCTCATCGCGAACCGTCTCGGCGACCAGCAGGGCCTTGGGATTCTGTGGCAGCAGCGCCGCCGAAGCCGCTCCGCGCACCATGCGGCCGCGCTGCAGCTTGGCGGTCTTGGCCAGCACCGAGAGCATCGTCGACTTGCCGCAGCCGTTTCCGCCCACGACCGCATGCACCGCGCCGGCTGAAAACGTCACATCGAGCCCGCGCAGCACCCAACCGCCAACGCGATCGTAGCGAAACCAGCCTTCCGACAGGGTGGTAGCCGACCCGCCGTGCATTTTTTGGAGTATTCTGCCTCCATCCGTGCGCGGGAAGGCTTCCGAGCCGTTCTCGAGTGACGTTTGCGCCACAAATTCGGACGATTTGTCCAATTCCGAACTTTTTTTCGCGCTCGCTACGTCCCCGGGCGGCTCCAGAGAGCCCAAATTGTCCTCACGCCTGCTGAATACTCCGTTTTTTGCACATCGGATGGCACCCCACCCCAACATGTCATCGGAAAACAGCGATTCTCGGCGTCCCAAAGAAGCCATATCCGCCACCTCGCGCACACGACCGCCCTCAATCCGGTACGCACACGTCGCATACTCGAGCATCGGCCGCGGTTGATGCGTAGCCACAACAACCGTGCAGCCCAGCTCACGGTTCGCGCGAAACAGCGCGTGCAGAAAATTCTTCTCGGCAACGGGATCGAGCTGAGACGTGGGCTCGTCGAGTAGCAGCACACGCGGACGCAGCGCCAGGACGGCGGCAAGCGACAGCAGCTGTTTGCGGCCACCCGAAAGCGTATCGGTATCGCGATGAAGCCAGTCCTCCAGACCAAAGAAATAGCTGGTCTCGGCAACACGGCGGCGCATCTCGTCGCGCGACATGCCTAAGTTTTCCAGGCCAAACGCCATCTCGTGCCACACGGTCTCGCACACAATCTGGTTCTCGGGATCCTGGAACACGTAGCCCACGCACTCCGCAGACGCGCGCACGTCCATGTCGGCAACGTTCTCGCCCAGCACGCGCGCATCGCCAGTGCGCTCGCCCGCCGGAGCGATCTCGGGCTTGAGCAGCGACAGCAGCGTCGACTTACCCGATCCGGTACCGCCAACAAGCAGCGCAAATGCACCTTGGGGGACAGACCAGTCGAGCCCCTCGAGCACCGCAGCATCAGCCCCGGGGTAGGTAAAGCTCAGGCTCCGCACCTCAATCGCCGGCATATCCGGGTCGCACGCCGCGCCCGACACCGGGCCACTATCCAACCGAGCCATCAGCCGAACCTCTTCTCATCGATCGCATGCAGCACGCAGGGCAGCACCATCCAGGCAGCGTACACGACATAGCCCAGCCACGGCGCGGGCACCGAAAGCTGCGGGTAAAACGAATACTGCGTTGTCGCGGTCCATGCCACCGCCACCGCGGCGGTACCAAACACTGCAAGTCCAACCAGCGCGGCAACATCGCCGCGCCTCAGCCGATACCGCGCATACGTCGTACGGCGCGACGCAGCACCCCACCCGCGCGAGCGCATGGCATCCGCGCGCTCAAGCGAATCTTCCATGCCCCAGCCCATCAGCACGCTCGAGGCCCGCAGGCGCGAACGCACGGGGTCGGCCGGCGCGCGCCCCGGCACATCGATCGCGTCCTGCACCGCCAGCACCGCGCGACCGCGGCGCAAAAACTGTGGGATAAGCCGCATGCACATCGAGATCATGAGCGCGATCACCGGCGCGGCGTTGCCCAAAAGCGCAAGCACCTTATCGTATTCGAGCATCGACGCCGCGGCCTCAAACCACAGCACGCTCGCCACAAACAGCCCACCCATGCACAGGCCGTACATCATGCTCTCCAAATACACCACGCGCATGCCAATATGGAAAAGCTCGGTCGAGCCCGATGCGCTAAACAGCGGGTTGACCAGTGCAATGATCAAAATCACCGGCAGCTGCCAGCGAAGCGCGCCCAACGTGCGGGCAGCCCCGCGCGTCGCAAATCCATACGCCAACCCGCCCGCGAGCGACAGCGCAATCAGCACCGGTTGCATCGAGAACATGGTGAGCCCCAACGTCAGCACCATGTAGAGTGACGGCACCGCCGGATGCGACATCGAGAATGCCGCGACGGGCTCGTTGCCCGATTCCTCTCGCATGATATCCACGGGCACCCCCGTCCCCTCGCTCAAACGACAACGCCGCAGCGCCTCCGCCATACACAACCAGCGCAAACGCCGCACCGCCGGCCCAAGCATCAGCTGCCGCAAACCAATCGTTACGCGCTCATCATATGCCTGCGGTATCATATTGCGCCGTGTATCGTTTCCAAACACACGTCTCTAATAACGTAACAGGAGATCACATGGACGCAACCGCAATTATCCTCGCCGCCGGCGAGGGCACCCGCATGAGGTCGAACCACTGCAAGGTTTCGCACAAGATCCTGGGCAAGCCCATGGTTCAGTGGATCGTCGACGCCACCATCAAGGCCGGCTGCAGCCGCGTCGTGGTCGTCATCGGCAGCCACGCCGACGAGATGCGCGCCCTCATCGATGGCGCCTACGCCAACAGCGCCACCAAGGTCGAGTGCGTCGAGCAGACCGAGCGTCTGGGCACCGGTCACGCCGTGAAGGTCGCACTCGAGGCCTGTGGCATCACGCAAGGCCCCGTCGTGGTGCTCAACGGCGACCTGCCGCTCATCACCGCCGACACCGTCGCCAAGTTCGCGCAAACCGTCGCCACCGGCGAGCTCGCCTGCACCGTCATGACCATGACCCCGCCCGATCCTTTCGGCTACGGCCGCATCAAGCTGGGCGCCGATGGTCAGATCGAGCGCATCATCGAGCAGAAGGACTGCACGCCCGAGCAGGCCGCCACGCTGCTGGAGTGCAACGCCGGCTGCTACGCCTTTGACGGCGCGCAGCTCGCCGCCCACATTAACGAGATCGGCAACGACAACGCGCAGTCCGAGTACTATCTGCCCGACATGCTCGAGATCCTCAAGGGCCACGGCCAGGCTGTCTCCATCTTCCACTGCGACGACTACCGCGACGGCCTGGGCGTCAACAGCCGCATCCAGCTCGCACAGCTCACCGCCATCGCGCGCGACCGCATCAACGAGCACTGGATGGCCGAGGGCGTTACCTTCATCGACCCCACGCAGGCCTGGATCGGCCCCGATGCCGTTATCGGCCGCGATACCGTCGTGTGGCCGCAGACGCACCTGATCGGCCACGTCACCGTGGGCGAGGAGTGCCAGCTCGGTCCCAACAGCCGCCTCACCGACACCACCGTCGGCAGCGGCTGCGTCATCGACGAGACCATCGCCATCGAGGCCGTCATCGAGAACGGCGTCGATTGCGGCCCGCGCGCCTACCTGCGCCCGGGCACCCACATGCTCGACGGCTCCAAGGCCGGCACGCACGTGGAGATCAAGAAGTCCACGATCGGCGAGGGCTCAAAGGTACCGCACCTGTCCTACATCGGCGACACCACCATGGGCTCCGGCGTCAACGTGGGCGCGGGCTCCATCACCTGCAACTACGATGGCGTGCACAAGCACAAGACCGTCATCGGCAAGGACGCCTTCATTGGCTCCGACACCATGATGGTCGCGCCCGCCCAGATCGGCGACGGCGCGCTCGTGGCCGCTGGCTCCGTCATCACCGAGCCGGTCCCGGCAGACGCGCTCGGTCTGGGCCGCGCCCGTCAGGTAAATATTGAGGGCTGGGCCGCCGATTACCGCCGCCGCCTGCACGAGGACGACGAGGTATAACGTTTTACCAAGCACAAAAGGAGCTGCTCCATGGGGGCGGCTCCTTTTTCTATCGTGACCTGCGCAACCGGATGAGTGGTCGGTTCGTGTCCGTTGGCGGTAAAGACGTTATCAGGACCCGATAAACCCCGCCGCGCGGTTACAATGCAACAAGGCATCTATATGGCATTCGATGTATAAAGGAGAAGGGTAATGCCGATTAATGATCCCGAGAAGTCGGAGAATATGCGCAAGTCCATCCGCGTGTATTCCGGTTCCTCCAACCGTCCCCTCGCTCAGAAGATTGCTGAGTACCTTGGGGTCGAGCTTTCGGGCCTTACGCTAAAGCAGTTCGCCAATGGTGAGATTTACGCCCGCTACGACGAGACCGTCCGCGGCGCCGACGTCTTCCTGATTCAGTCCGTGGCCGGCGGCAACGTCAACGACATGCTCATGGAGCTGCTCATCGCCACCGACGCTGCCAAGCGCGCATCCGCCCGCTCCATCACCGCCGTTATCACCCACTACGGCTATGCCCGCCAGGACCGCAAGGCCGGCCCGCGCGAGCCCATCACCGCCCGCCTCGTCGCCAACCTGCTCGAGCGCGCCGGCGTCAACCGCATTATCACCCTCGACCTGCACCAGGGCCAGATCCAGGGCTTCTTCGATATCCCGGTTAACCACCTGTCCGCACTGCCGCTGTTTGGCCAGTACTACAACGACATGCACTTCGACACCGACAACCTGGTTGTCGTCTCCCCCGACGTGGGTCGCGCCAAGGCCGCCAAGAAGCTGTCCGACATGCTCGGCTGCGACCTGGCCATCGCCCACAAGGGCCGTCCGCGCCACAACGCCGCCGAGGTCATGGGCATCATCGGTGACATCAAGGGCAAGACCTGCATCATCAACGACGACATGATCGACACCGCTGGCACCCTGTGCGCCAACGTCAAGGAGCTCAAGGCTATGGGCGCCGGTGACATCTACGTCTGCGCCACCCACGGCATCTTCTCCGGTCCGGCCATCGAGCGCCTGAACGATGCCCCCATCGTCGAGTGCGTCGTCACCGACGCCATCCCCGTCGAGGTCGGCGGCAAGATCAAGACTATCTCGGTCGCCGAGGAGTTCGCTCAGGCCATCTCCGCCGTTTACCACGAGGAGCCCGTCTCCACGCTCGTCGGCGGCGACTTCGCGCTGTAGTCCAACGCGTATCGCATCATCTTTGATGTTTTTAAAGGGTCGGAAGCTCGCTTCCGACCCTTTTTCTATTCCTCGCCAATCCGCCCTGGATAGTTAGTTCAGATACGTATTTTTTAAAGCTCCAAAGGTCCGTTCGGAGCCTTCTGAGCTCCCCGGCGGATGCCATGCCGCCCGAAGCTCATCGTTTTCGAGTACAACCGCCGCATATATTATCTTCAAATCGCCCTCGAAGGCCCTTAGAAACACCTCGAACGCCCGCCGCCTTATACGTATCTGAACTAACTGTCCAGTAGCCATCGTCAACCTTCTCGGCAGAGCTCAATTTCCTGCAATCCCCTCAACCGATTCCACCGATTTCCTAACACCCGGCCGTTCATGGCGCCCAGCACCCCGCTGAGCGAAAAGAACGGTATGGCGGTCGCATTCTGCCGCCAACTTAGTACGTTATAGCTATGACGACCGTGATTTCACATTTCTCCGCCCTCCGCGCAATTCGTCGCGCACGACGGACGTACTCTGCCCTACCCTGGAGCTCCATTGATAGTGAACAGCAAGCACAGGCCTTGGCTAGCTGCATTCCCAATAATGACGCGATAGACTTTGGCGCACTTTCGATACTCGACGCCTGGAATGAAGATGATTCCGAGCTGCTCGATCTTCTCGTTTCAAACGAAGGCAACCGACGCCCCGACAAGCGACTTCTTCAGCATATTCTCTCCGCTCCGCTTCCTGAAGGTGCAATTATGCACGTCGAGGCCGACATCTACGCAACGTCTCCTGCCATGACAGCCATGCTTTGTTCTAAAAATAAATCAGTCGCCAAAACCTTGATGCTTCTCATGGAACTGGTCGGAACTTACTCCCTTCCTCCCGGGGCAACATACCCCATTGCCCATGACGACATCTGGCCCAAGGGCGATGGTTACGAAGCGACGGGCGATCTTGATTGCCTGGGCAACCAGTCAGCGGCCGAACAACAGAACGAAACCCGCTATGAACAGGCGCACTACAAATGCGAGCCCGCCACGACCATCGAAGAGCTCGAAGCGGTCGCACGGTTCGCCAAAAGTAGCTCATACGCCTCGTTTCGCACGGCAGTCAAACTCGCCCGGGCTGGATCCGCATCCCCAGCCGAATCCCTAATGTTTGCCGTTCTCGGAGCGCCCATGCGCTTTGGCGGATTCGGATGTTGCAGCCTGCCCATGGGAGGCCTGCAACTCAACCATCGAATCGACTTCGATACTCTTGCGGTCAACATGTCCTCGGGCATCCCCTATGCCATCTGCGACCTATATTGCCCGGCAGCCGGAGTCGACAACGAATACAACGGAATTGGGCATGAGCTTCAAAACGCTCGCATCCACGATGGCAATCGAAATAATGGCCTCAAGGCCATGGGCATCCACGTCCTGGTTATCAATCGCGACCAAATGAAAGACCTTGTTGCACTCGAAGCCTTCGCCCAAACGATGCATCGACTCGCAGGAGTCCGATTCCGGTACCGTATCAAGGGCTATCGCAAGCGTCAGGCCGCTTGGCTCAACGCTCTGCGGGCCGGAACCGGCCTCGCGCCGGTCTAAACGGCGAATCACCCGTGCGCCGTCGAGCAGGGCTGGGCAGTTAGTTCAAATACGTATAAATGGACGCATTGAATTAGACTGTTTTGCAGCTATCTCTATACCATTCGCCCTATTTGAAGGCAGGGTAGACTTCAAAACAGCGCCATATGGACTAACTAAAGCTCCAAAACAACGTATCGGCATTGAATTGAGTAATTCGAGTCCTCAGAACTTATACGTATCTGAACTAACTGTCCACCTCGGATTTCGACGGCCGTCCAAACGCCCCCAAACGCCCTCAATTACCCTCCATTTGACAGCGGCAACAGGGTCGCTCACCATAGCAGGCGACAAATCAACGAAAGGATGAACATGGCAGCTGCACAGCCGCTTAAGATTCGCATGGTTGCCGGGCTTGGCAACCCGGGCGAGGAATATGCCGAGACCCGCCACAACGCTGGCTTTAAGGCAATCGACGAGCTGGCCCGTCAGGCCGGCGTCACGTACTGGAAAAACCAGGCAGGCGCCGAGGTCGCGCTCATCAATATCAACGATCCCGAGGAAGAGGGCGGCAAGCGCCAGATCGTGCTGGTCAAGCCGCAGTCGTATATGAATACCTCGGGTGGCCCCATCTCCAAGCTCTGCCGCGAGTACAAAATCAAGGCCGAGGAGCTGCTTGTAATCCACGACGAGCTCGACATTCCCGCCGGCGATGTGCGCGTCAAGGTGGGCGGCGGCCACGCCGGCCACAACGGCCTGCGCTCCATCATCGACAAGATGGGCAGCCGCGACTTTAGTCGCATCCGCACCGGCATCGGCAACCCTCCCGGCAAGATGGCCGTGGCAGACTATGTGCTCAAGCAGCTGCGCGCCCGCGAGGCCGAGGACTTCCAGGACACCTGCGCCCGCGCCGCAGATGCCGCCGGTTTGGCCATCGTCCACGGCGTAATCTACGCGCGCGATCACGTAAACGGTGCCGCTTCCGCCAACGGCAAGCACTAAAGCCTATCATTTAGGGGCAGGTTTATTTTGGCATGTTTTACCTGCGGAAACGCCCCGGTTGCGGCATCACGATAAACCGCGCGCCGTTATACACGCATAGCACCCCAAAGGGGGCCGACCTCATCTCAACCCGAGGCCGGCCCCCTTTGCTGTTTTACCTGATAAAACTGACCAAAATAAACCTGCCCCTATTCGGTAGGACGAAGTGGATAAACCCTTTTCCCAACCGCCGAAGACACACGTAAACAGCATGTCCATGAGGGTATAATTCGTACCGTATGTCTGCACAACGCCTGTGCGCGTACGGTTTTATTCGGGCTGCCGTCCATTTCCGTGGAGGCACGGTTCGGCCGCCCTAACAAGAGAGGGGTTCTATGTATAAGATCCTGGAGAAGACGCAGTTCTCGGAGAAGGTGTTCAAGTTCCGCATCGAGGCGCCTGCAATCGCCAAGCATGCGCACGCTGGACAGTTCCTCATGGTTCGCGCCAACGAGACGGGCGAGCGCGTCCCGTTTACCCTGGCCGGCTGGAACGGTGACGAGGGCTGGGTCGAGTTCATCTTCATGGTGATCGGCAAGACCACCGAGATGCTGTCCACCTATGAGGCCGGCGAGTCGCTGCGCGACGTCGTGGGTCCGTTGGGCGTTCCCACCGAGATGGCCGAGGGCCCCTGCGCCGTCATTGGCGGCGGCGTCGGCCTGGCAATTGCCTTCCCGGTCGCCAAGCACCTGGTCGAGACCGGTCACGAGGTGCACGCCATCATGGGCGCCCGCACCAAGGACCTCCTGCTCATGGAGGACCAGTTCCGCGAGCTCCTCGACGAGGACCACATCCACATCACCACCGACGACGGCTCCTACGGCGAGCAGGGCGTTGTCACCGCTCCGCTGGAGCGCCTGCTGCAGGACAAGGCCGTGAGCCAGGTCTTCTGCGTCGGCCCCGTTCCGATGATGAAGTTCTCGACCCTCACCGCCCAGAAGTACGACACCCCCATTACCGCGTCCCTCAACCCCATCATGGTTGACGGCACCGGCATGTGCGGCTGCTGCCGCGTCGAGGTGGGCGGCGTGACCAAGTTCGCTTGCGTCGACGGCCCCGACTTCGATGCCACCCTGGTCGACTGGGATGACCTTCGTGCCCGCCAGGCCGCTTACCGTTCCGAAGAGGGCGAGTCCCTCAAGGCTTATGAGGAAAAGAGCTGCGCATGCCACTAGTTAACGGTCGTTTCGTTGCCGATATGAAGTCGCCCCGCACCCCCGATAACGAGGAGCCGGCTGCCGAGCGCGCCTGCGACTTCCGCCCCGTCGACAAGGGCTTCACCGAGGAGATGGCGCTGGCCGAGGCCGAGCGCTGCCTCAACTGCAAGAAGCCGTTCTGTGTTGAGGGCTGCCCCGTCAACATCAACATCCCCCGCTTTATCGAGCAGATCCGCGCGAAGGACTTCGGCGGCGCTCTCGATACCATCCGCGAGGACTCCATGCTTCCCGCCATCTGCGGCCGCGTCTGCCCGCAGGAGAACCAGTGCGAGGGCAAGTGCATCCGTGGTAAGAAGTCCGAGCCCGTGGCCATCGGCCAGCTCGAGCGCTTCCTGGGTGACCGCCCCGAGCTCGCTTCCACGCCCAAGATGGCCCCCAAGAACGGCAAGAAGGTCGCCGTCGTCGGCTCCGGCCCGTCCGGCATCACCTGCGCCGGCGAGCTCGCCCGTAACGGCTTTGACGTTACCGTCTTCGAGGCCTTCTTCACCGGCGGCGGCGTGCTGGTCTACGGCATCCCCGAGTTCCGCCTGCCCAAGGCAGTCGTCAAGCGCGAGATCGACGGCTTGGAGGACATGGGCGTCAAGTTTGAGTACAACTCCGTCGTGGGCAACATGGCCACGGCCGAGGAGCTGTTCGAGCAGGGCTTCGACGCCATCTACGTGGCGACCGGCGCTGGCCTGCCCAAGTTCCTCAACGTCCCCGGCGAGAACCTGCCCAACGTCTTCTTCGCTAACGAGTACCTCACCCGCGTGAACCTGATGAAGGCCAACAAGTTCCCCGAGTACGACACCCCCACCAAGCACGGCAAGAACGTCGTTGTCTTTGGCGGCGGCAACGTGGCCATGGACGCCGTCCGCACCGCCAAGCGCCTGGGCGCCGAGCACGCCATCATCGCCTACCGTCGTACCGAGGACGAGATGCCCTGCCGTCGCGCCGAGCTGCACCATGCTAAGGCCGAGGGCGTCGAGGTTCTGCCGCTCGTCTCCCCGCTCGAGTTTGTCGCTGGCGAGGACGGCTCCGTGTGCGCCGTCAAGGTCCAGAAGATGGAGCTCGGCGAGCCCGACGAGTCCGGCCGTCGTCGCCCGGTGCCCATCGAGGGCGCCATCGAGGAGATCCCCTGCGACGTCGCTATTTCGGCTATCGGCACCAACGCCAACCCCTTCGCTGCCAAGATCGGCGGCAAGATGGAGCTCAACAAGTGGGGCTACATCGTTGCCGACGAGGAGACCGGCCAGACCACCGATCCCCGCATCTGGGCCGGCGGCGACATCGTCACCGGTGCCGCTACGGTCATTCTGGCGATGGGCGCCGGCAAGAAGGCCGCCGCTTCCATCACCAAGAGCCTGCTGGGCGAGTAATCACCTGCAGTGCTAGCCATCAAACGGCAAAGTCCCCGTCGAGCACACGCCCGGCGGGGACTTTTTTATGCCGGCCGCCCAAACCACCACGATGGGGCAGGCACCTTTGTGGTGGTTTGGGACTTGCCCGGTCGTTTTGTCTCAATCTGTAACAGCTGGAGTCCGTTGAGCCCTGCAGTTGTTACAGATTGAGATATTGTGCCGGCCGGCCACGCTGCATCTCAATCTGTAACAGTTAGAGACCAAATATGCCGCCTGGTGTTACAGATCAAGACGTTGGGCTGACGGCCGAACGGTTCATCTCAATCTGTAACAGTTAGAGCCATTTTCGCTGGCTTGGTGTTACAGATCGAGACTATGCAAAAGCCGAGGATAGGCACTGCCGCCAAGGCCTTCCCCTCAGCCTAAAACAAAAACCACCACAAAGGTGCCTGTCCCCTTTGTGGTGGTTTTGATCGGCTAGGCTTCGAGCTGCGCCAGCTTGTAGCGGTAGGCCGCCGCGATGACGTCTTTGCAGCCTTCGCGGCCCAGCTTGGCGCGGTTGACGACGATGTCCTTGCCACTCGTCATCTTCCACTTGCCGGCACTATAGCGCTTGTAAAATGCCTCGCGCGCCTTCTGCTGCTGCTTGACCAGTTTAGCGCCCTTCTTTTTGTTAAGGCCGCGCTTCTTGCGCACGATCTCGACGCGGTCCTCAAAGGGTGCGGTCACCAACACAGCAATGTGGTTGGGGTTGTTACGAAGCAGATAATCGGACAGGCGCCCTTCGATGATGCAGCTCTCGGTCTCGCCCAGATCCAAAATCACCTGGCTCATCTTTTGGAACAACTTGTCCGAGTACGAACGCGCATCGTAGCGGTCGGGCAGAAACGCCATGTTCTCCACGGCCAGGCGCTCGTCGTAGGCGGCCATCTTGTCGAGTGACTCACCCGCGCGCAGCGACGCACGCACCAGCAGCTCGTTATCGTACAGCGGAATCCCCAGCTCGTCGGCAAGCATGCGACCAATCTCGTGGCCCTCGGCGCCAAAGTCGCGCGCGATGGTAATGACCACAGGATTCTTCTTATTCTCCAGATCGCTCATCGCGATTCCTTTCTAACAAATGAGAAATAGGCGATTCCTGATTCCCATTTTGTCACTTACGACCGTCCTGGTTTCCCAAGTGCGGCAGATTGCCCCGAAAGAGGAGCGCCGCGTACTAAATGTACGCAAGCGACGATTGAGGGGCAAGGTGCCGTGCTTGGGGAAGCAGGACTATGCGGCCACGATGCGGCGTTGATATGCCCTCACCAGCAGCGAGATACCAAAGTTGAGCACGAAGTACATCGCAAACACCAGGCCGTAGAGCATAAGCACCTGCGACAGGTCGATCGCGTGGGCCATCACGACGTTTGCCGTGTACATGAGCTCGGCCACGTTAATGCCCGAAAGATACGAGCTGTCCTTGATGACGGTCGTGCACTGGCTAAACAGCGCCGGAATGATCGTCTTAAATGTCTGCGGCAGAATGATGTAGCGCATGGTGGCAAAGAAGCCAAAGCCCTGGCTCTGCGCTGCCTCAAACTGGCCGCGCGGAATCGAGTCGAGGCCGCCGCGCACAATCTCGGCCATAACAGCGCTGGTAAACAGCGTAAAGGCGATGGTCGAAATCACAATGTCCAAACCCTGCACCGTAAAGTAGATAAACAGGATCCACAGCAGGTTCGGCGTGCAACGGAACAGCTCGATATAGGCACTCACCAAAATACGGAACGGGCGGGGCGCATAGCTTTTAACAAGCGCCAGCACCGTGCCAAAGATGAGCGAGAAAAAGATCGACAGCGCCGAGATCTCGATGGTCTTAACAAAGCCGCCCCAAATGTAGAGCAGGTTGGTCGCGTTGAAGATTTCCATGCGCTAGGCCTCCTCTACGTTGTCGAGCCCCAGCTCGGCCAGGCTCACGCCGCGCGGACGCTCCTTGGAGCGGCGCTCGAGCCACTGCACCAGCATGGCGAGCGGAAAGCAGATGATGAAGTACATAAGGCAGCAGACGATGTATCCCTGCAGGTAACCGTACAGACTCACAAAGTTGTCGGAACGGTACATAAGGTCGCCGCCGGCCACAAGCGCCAGCACCGACGTGTTCTTGACCAGGTTGAGCGCCTGGTTACACAGCGGCGGCAGAATGATCTTGAACGTCTGGGGCAGCACGATGTACCAGTAAGCCTGCGCACGGGTGAAGCCCTGGCTCTGGGCCGCCTCCATCTGACCGCGCGGAACCGCCTCGATACCGGTGCGGATGACCTCCGAGATATAGGCCGCGTGATACAGGCCCACGCCCAAGAAGCCCAGCACGAACGGCGCGATGCGCACCGGCTGGTCGGCACCGGTTATGGCTTGCAAAAACTGCGGACCGGCCATGTACATAAAGAGCACCTGCACGGGCAACGGGGTGTTCTGGTAAAACTCCACGTACACGCGGCTTATGGCGCGCAGCACGCGCGAACGGGTGGTGGAGAACACGCCCAGCAGCGTGCCCAGCACCAGCGACAGCAGCAGACCGGCAACGACCACCTGTAGCGTCACGCCAAAGCCCTCCCAGAAGGGCCCCATGTTTTGAAATGTCGTCGACCAACGGTCGGCGTCAAATAATCCTTCGAGCATTTGATTCCTTCCTTGGACGATGCGCCTATACAAGACCCCAGGTCTTGACCTCTTGGTCGAGCCAGCCGTCGGCCAGGCGATCGCAAATCACCTGATCGACCACGGCCGAAAGGTCGCAGCCCTTCTTGGTCGCCACGCCGTAGCCCTGCTCGCCAAACTTGACCTCGGGCTGCAGCAGCTCAACGGTCTCGTTCATGTAGCCGGCCAGCGTGGAGCGGTCCATGGCAAAGACGTCGATATTGCCGGCGTCGAGCGAGCTCTTGATGATGGGGTAGCCGCTAAAGGCCCTAAACTCGGGCTTGCAGCTAAAGCCGTTGTCCTTGATCATCTGCTCGATCAGGCCCTGCGTGGTGGCACCCTGGCTCACACCAATGACCTTGCCGTCCAAGTTCTCAATCGAGGTAAAGCCCGAACGCTTCTTGACCATGAGTCCAACGTAGTCGGTGCGGTACGGCGTCGAGAAATCCCAGCTCTTCTTGCGCTCGTCGGTGATGGTGTAGGTCGCCGCGACCACGTCGAGTTGGCCGTTATCGATCAGCGGGCCGCGCGTCTTGGGCGTTACGTCGGTAAACTCGACAAGCTCCTGGGCGCGGGCCTCTTTGTAGCTCACGCCAAAGACGGCAGCGGCGATCTGGTAGCACAAATCGACTTCCATGCCCTCAAAGCGACCCTTGGCGGTGTCGTAATAGCCGTAGCCGGGAACGTCTTTCTTAACGCCGGCATTCAGATGGCCACGCGACTTAATGGCCGCAAGCTTGGATCCCTTGTCGGAACCCTCGCCGCTGGTGGAGTTGCCGCAACCGGCAAGCGCGGTCCCCGTCAGCGCAAGCATGCCGGCGCCAGCCAGCTGCAAAAAGTGACGGCGCGATACAGCCGCCCTCGTCATATCCGTCATGTCCATCACCGCGCCTAGTGCAGAATCTTGGACAGGAACTCGCGGCAGCGCGGGTTCTCGGGGTTATCGAAGAAGTGCTCGGGCGTGCCCTCCTCCAGGATGCGGCCGTCCTCCATAAAGATGACGCGGTCGGCCACCTGGCGCGCAAAGCCCATCTCGTGCGTCACGCAGATCATGGTGATGTCCTCCTGCGCGAGCTCGATCATAACGTCGAGCACCTCCTGCACCATCTCGGGGTCGAGCGCCGAGGTCGGTTCATCAAACAGGATGATGGGCTGCTTGGTGCACAGGGCGCGGGCGATGGCGATGCGCTGCTGCTGACCACCCGAGAGATTCTGCGGATACTCGCCGGCCTTATGCGCCATGCCGACGCGCTTGAGCGCGGCGATGGCGATCTCGGTCGCCTCCTCCTTGCTCTTCTTTTGCAGCTTGATGGGCGCGAGCGTCAGGTTACCGAGCACCGTCATGTTGGGATACAGGTTGAACTGCTGAAACACCATGGAGCTATACTTGCGGGCCATCTCCAGGTGATTCTTTTTGGTGAGCGGCGTACCGTCGATGATGACCTCGCCCGACGTGGGCTCCTCAAGATAATCGACGCAGCGGATGAGCGTCGACTTGCCCGAGCCGGAAGGCCCGATCATTACGAGCTTCTCGCCGCGCTTGACGGTGAGGTTGATATCTTTGAGCACATGCAGGTCGCCAAAGTACTTGTTGAGATGCTTGATCTCGATCATGTCTGCCATGGATGTCCCTTCCCTGCGTTTACACGAGTTGAACTATTGTACGGAAAGAACCACGTTTCCGCAGCCCACACTACATCCCCGTAAAGAACCCGCAACCTTCCACCCACTCATTGGGGACAGACTTAAATGAGTACCCCCCGTGGGTACTCATTTAAGTCTGTCCCCAATGAGCACCGAAAATAATACAACCGCCCTTGTTGAGCATAAGTCAGCGAAAACCCGTACACGCGAGCAAGGTGACGTGAAATGAAAGGGCGCAGACCTTATGGTCGCGCCCTTGAAATTGAACGTCAGATTGCCGCGTGTACGGGTTTGCAGCGTCGAGCCGTTACGCGGTTTGGTAAAACCGCGTAACAAATTACGCCAGCTTTGCGCCGACGATCTTTGCCGCGGCAGGCTTGTCGAAGTTGCCGCCGGTGGCCTTGCCGAGCGCGCCCATGACCTGGCCCATCTGCTTCTTGGACGTGGCACCCAGCTCGGCGATAACCTGCTCGATCAGGGCCTCGAGCTCCTCGCCCGAAACCTGCGCGGGCAGCAGGCTCTCCAGAATCTTGACCTGCTCGGTCAGGTTGTCGGTACGCTCCTGGTCGGTGCCGGCCTTGATGGACATCTCCAGCGTCTCGCTCGTCTGCTTAATCAGACGCTTGATCATGCTGTTGACGTCTTCCTCGGTCACATCGCGACGCTCGTTGACCTCGATGTTCTTCACTTCGGCCTTAACCTGGCGAATGATAGACAGGCGAACCTTGTCCTTAGCCTTCATGGCTGCGATCATTTCCTTCTGCAGCTCTTCGTTGGTCATCTGCAAATCCTCCTCAATAGTGCGGGCGGCACTCACACGAGCGCCGCCCCATGATTACTCAGTCGTCGACGAATTGTCGGTCGAACTCTTGGTGACGCCCTTCAGGCTGACGTTGTACGGCACGTCCTTGGGCATGGGGTTAACGGTGATGTCGGCGTCCTTCTTGTACTGCTCCAGCCACTCGCTGTACGCAGTGCTCTCTGCCTGCGTCTTCACCACGTTGGAGACATACTTCTTGATGTCCTTGGGCACCTGTTTAATGTCATCGACCTGGCTATCGACATGGAAGTAGTCGGTGCACTTGATGATGTGGTAACCATACGTCGACTCGACGACGTCGCTCACGTCGCCCTTGTTAAGGCCTTCGAGCGCCGCCTGATAGCTGTCGACGAAGGTGGTGAGCTTGTCCCAGCCCACGTCGCCCTTCTTCTCCTTGGAACCGGTGTCGTCGGAATACTGCTTCACGGCGTCTTCAAAGCTCAGCTCGCCGGAGTTAATCTTGTCCAGGCACTCCTGCGCCTTGGCCTTGGCGGCAGCCTTGTCCTCGTCGGATGCGTCGGAATCGACCTTGATCAGGATGTTCGACGAGCGGCGGGCATCGTTGTACTTCGACAGGTTCTCGTTGATGTAATCGACGATCTCGCTGTCCTTGGGCTTGCTGGTGGGCGCCACGGCTTCCTTGAGCTTTTGCTGCGCCAGGCTCTCCTTGAGCGAGCTCTTATAGGTGTCCTCGGTGTAGCCGTAAGTCTTAAGGGTCTTCTTAAAGGTCTTGGCGCCGCCCGCGCTCTTGCACGCGTCCTTCCAAGCCTTCTCGACTTCCTCATCCGACACCGTCACGCCGTTTTCCTTCTGCGCCTGCTGAAGCAGAATCTGCTGCGTGTAGGAGTCGATGAGCTGCTTGCGGTACTTCTTGGGCGTGAGGTCGTTGTCGACCAGGTACTGTGCCCAGTCCTTGTCCTTGGTGTAGCCATAGGACGTGCGCATGCTCATGATCTGCTTGGTCACGGTGTCCTCGGTGAGGCTGGTGCCATTGATGGTAGCAGCCACGCCGCCGGTCAGCTTGTAGCCCGAGGTGTCCTCGGCCTGCGACATAAGGCCGGAGCACGCCATCGCCGAGACGGAAAGCAGCATCGCCAGCACGCCGATGACCACCAGGACGATCTTGACGGTCTTGGACACGTACGTCTTGCGCTGCTTCTTGCGAGAGCTGGAGGCAGCGTGGGCCTGCTGCTCGGGCGTCGGCGCGGCCTCGGAGTTCTTTTTCTTATTTGCCATAGTTGGCCTTTCGCATAACGAATCGAACAAACGCCATTGTGTCACAACGCAGCCCCCGCGGCACGCTTGGTGCATTGGGGACAGGTTAATCTGCACCATTTTGGTGCAAAGGGGACAGCTCTGGCAGCCGGCACCTTAGAAGTGACGGCGGATGGCGTCGACCATGCCCTGGGACGTGGTCTGACCGAGCACGTCGGCTGCGGCATCGGCGTCCATAAAGATGTTCATGAGCGCCTGCAGGGCCTCGACCTGGCCGCCCGGCTCGGCGATGCCCAGATTGATGACGATCTGCGCCGGCACCGGAGCGCCCATGCCAGCCATAGCGTTAAATGTCACGGGCGCGGCGGGCTTCACCACCGCGATATAGGGCTTGGCCACAAACCCCGGATCGGTATGCGGAATGGCAATGTTTGCCGCCGGCATGGCAAGACCCGTGGGATAGGCATCCTCGCGCGTGCGAACGGCGTCGAACCAACCGTCGGCAATGTAGCCACGCGGTACAAGCTCGCCCTCAAGCCGCGCGAACACCTCATCCGGCGTCGCACACTCCCAATCAAAAAACACCAGCTCAGGCGCAAACAGCGCTTCGTTATCCGCCATGCGCTCACCTCTCTCACCTAGTCATTCAAGAACGTCCCCGATGACTACCCAAAACAAAAGGTGGCCACGCGCGCCTTGGCGCCAATGACCACCCTGACCACTCAACTAAATTGTACTGTGCACCGCTAGCCGCGGGGCGCATCAATTGCGACCTTGCCGCTCTCCAGCACGTGGACGCGGCCGTCGGCGAGCATTTGCACGACCTCGGGATACAGCACGTGCTCAATCGCGTGGATGTGCTCCTCGAGCGTGTCGACATCCCAGCCCTCCTCGACAGCCAGCGCGCGCTGGGCGATGATGGGGCCGTTGTCGTAGATCTCGTTGGCAAAGTGCACGGTCACACCGGTCACCTTAACGCCGCGGACAAAGGCATCGTCGATCGCATGCGCGCCGGTAAAGCTCGGCAGCAGCGCCGGATGCAGATTAACCACGCGGTTGGGAAACGCCGCCAGCAGAGGCGTGCGCACCATGCGCATGTAGCCGGCCATGACCACATATTCGCAGCCGCGCTCGAGCAGCTCGTGCGCGATGATCTCGTCGGCGGCAATAGGGTCGGCATAGACATCCTTGGAGAGCGTCAGCGTCTGGATACCTGCACGCTCGGCGCGTTGCAAGCCCTTGGCCGAAGGACGGCTCGACACTACAAGCTCAATCGAGGCGTTGAGCTTGCCGGCGGAGATAAGGTCGATCAGCGCCTGCAGGTTGGTGCCCGAACCGCTGATAAGCACGCCGATCTTGAGCGGCTCGGCCGTATCGGTGCCGGTCGGACGGGTGTAGGGCACAAAGCCCAGGCCCTCGGCAGCAGCCATCTGCTCGCTAGCGCTCATCGGAGTACACGACCTTACCGGAACCCTCGACGCACTCGCCCACGCGGAACGGCTTCTCGCCCAGCGCGACCAGAGCCTCGGTCACGGCAGCCTCGTCCTCGGGGGCAACGATCAGGCACAGGCCGACGCCCATGTTGAAGGTCTTGCATGCCTCGTTGGGCGCGAGCTCGGCCTGACGCGACACGTAGGTGATGACGGGCGGAACATCCCAGCCCATCTCGGCGCCGTAACGGGTGACCACGGCGTCGACGTCGTCGGCGAGCGCGCGGTTGAGGTTCTCGGTGATACCGCCGCCGGTGATGTGGGCGATGGCGTGCACGTTGGCGCCGCCGCGGAGCAGCTCCAGAATCGGCTTGACGTAGATGCGCGTGGGGGCCAGCAGAGCGTCTGCCAGCGATGCACCGCCGAGCTCCTCGAGCGGACGGCTCAGTTCCTCGGCCTTAGCGGCGGCCTCGGGCGTGCCCGGCTTGATGCCGTCAACGCCGATGACCCTGCGCACGAGCGAGTAGCCGTTGGAGTGCACACCGGTGGAAGGCAGACCTAGGATCACATCGCCGGGGCGAACGTTCGCGGGGTCAAGCATCTTGGGACGGTCGACGACGCCCACGGTAAAGCCGGCGAGGTCGTAGTCGGCGGGAGCCATGACGCCGGGGTGCTCGGCCATCTCGCCGCCCACGAGCGCGCAGCCCGCGAGCTTGCAGCCGTCGGCCACACCCTTGATGATCTTTGCCATGTGCTCGGCCTCAATGTGACCGATGGCAACGTAATCCAGGAAGAACAGCGGCTCGGCGCCCGAAGCCAAAATGTCATTGACGCACATGGCGACCAGGTCCTGGCCCACCGTCTCGTGACGGTCCATGATCTGGGCGAGCACGAGCTTGGTGCCCACGCCGTCGGTGCCGCTGATCAGGATCGGGTCTTCCATATCCTTAAGCGCGGCGGCCGAGAACAGGCCACCAAAGCCACCGATGCCGCCGATAACCTCGGGGCGGTTGGTGTCCTTGACCATCTGCTTAATAGCGTCGACGGCGCGGCCGCCCTCGGCGGTATCGACGCCGGCGTCCTCGTACGTCACATGCTTGCTGTCGCTCATCTGAGCCTTCCTCTCCCACTACCGTGGCGCCGCACGGGCGCCAAACGGTGCTCATAGTTGCGCTCATTTCGGCGCGCGCCATAACAGCACGCGCCGTCATATCAACAAAACAGCAGGTAAAACCTACCAAAATAAACCTGTCCCTAAATAGCAGGTTTTAGGCCTCGCCGTGCTCCTCTTCCCAGCTGCGGTCGACATATTTCTCGACCACGGCGTCGTCGTCAAAGTACAGCGGCTTGTCCAGGTTGCGGGGCTTAAAGCCCTCCATGAACTTGTCACGGCCAAAGCTCTCGGGAATCGCCACGGGATAGCGGCCGGTAAAGCACGCGTCGCAGTAGCCGCCCTTGGGCATGACCTTCAGCAGGCCCTCGACCGAAAGGAAGGCCAGCGAATCGGCGCCAATGTACTCGCAGATCTCATCGACCGTCTTGTTGGCACTGATGAGCTGCGACTGCACGTCGGTATCGATACCGTAGAAGCACGGCCAGATGACCTCGGGCGAGTTGATGCGAATGTGAATCTCCTTGGCGCCGGCGTTGCGCAGCATCTTGACGAGCTGCACCATGGTGGTGCCGCGCACAATGGAGTCATCGATGACGACCAGGCGCTTGCCCTCGATGTTGTCGCGCAGCGGGTTGAGTTTCATACGCACGCCCATGGCACGCAGCTCCTGCGTAGGCTCGATAAACGTACGACCCACGTAGCGGTTCTTGATAAGACCCTCACCAAAGGGAATGCCACTCTCGTGCGAATAGCCCTCCGCGGGCGGCAGGCCGGAGTCGGGCACGCCGATGACCAGGTCGGCCTCGACGGGCTCCTCATGTGCCAGCTGACGACCCATGTCATAACGGCAGGCGTAGACGCTCTTGCCGTTCATGATGGAATCGGGGCGAGCGAAGTAGACCTGCTCAAAGATGCAGTTAGCAGGCTCTTCGGCAGCAGGCACGCCCTGCTCGGACACAAGGCCCTCGGCGCTGATGCGCAAAATCTCACCGGGACGGACGTCGCGGACGTACTCGGCACCCACAATGTCGAGCGCACAAGTCTCGGAGGCGACGACCCAGCCGCCGGCGCGGGTGACATGGGTGGCAACGTCAACCGTCGCGGCGCCGTCCTGCGACGGCAGCTGCGAAACGGATGCGGCATCGGCCTGGTCCAGGCCCTCGTCCACCAGCTTGCCCAACACCAGTGGGCGAATGCCATGCGGATCGCGGAAGGCGTAGAGCGCCTGCTCGTTGATGAGCGTCATGGCATAACCGCCACGCACGAGCTCCATGGTCTTGCGAATGCCCTCGCGCAGGTGGCCCGTACGCTGGGTAAAGTAGCCGATGAGCTTGGTCGCGACCTCGGAATCCGAATTGGAGAGGAACGGCACGCCCAGCTCGATCAGCTGGCGACGCAGCTCGTCGGTGTTGACGAGGGTACCGTTGTGCGCGAGCGCGATAATGACGCTATTGATAGTAGAGAGGTGCGGCTGAGAGGCTTCCCAGCTCTTGGCGCCGGCGGTGCCGTAGCGCACATGACCCACGGCCAGCTGACCGGAGAGCGTCGACAGGTCGGCGTTGGAGAACACGCGGTCGAGCAGGCCCAGATCCTTGCGGACCATAACCGTACCGCCGTCACCCACGGCGATTCCCGCCGATTCTTGGCCACGGTGCTGCAGTGCACGCAGGCCAAAGTACGTCAGTCGAGCCACGTCGCGATCGGGCGCCCAAACACCAAAAACGCCGCATTCCTCATGCAGCTGGTCGGAGTCCGGATCATACGTCGACATGGCGTTCACCTGTCCCGCGGCACGCTCGGCCGCGCGGATGGTTTCTTGAGACATGGCATCCCCTCAGAGCCTCGTATTTTGGCGTTACCCGCCTTATTATACGCACGGCGCGACGCGCTCCCCAGCGCATGAGCAGCGCTTTTTAAAAGCCCACCGAGCTAATAATCCGTTTTGTGGCCAAACATTTTATCGGTCTGTCCAGTGCAAGCGCCCGCGCCCCCAGATGGCCGCCGCGTCCACCGTTGGGGATTACAAAGTTGCAATTGGGACGTTCGTCCTGTCTTTTGGCAGGTCGGCGGCGTATCCTTGTAGCCTAGGACAAAGCGAGAAAGGTTCTGTATGGATCGAAACGAACTCGACCCCAGCGTCCCCAGCGCCACGGAGGTCAAGAAGATTCCCCTCATCATTAAGGTGTACGCCGTCCTGTGCATCCTATCCGGCGTGGGCACACTCCCGTCGGTCGCTGCCTTTATGTGGCAGGTCATCACCGCGCTCATCAACGGCAACGCCGCCGAAAAGCTCGGCGACAATATGCTGGTCTCGGTTGGACTCATCGTCGCCGGCATCATGCTCTCTGCGGCAAGTGCCGTCATCCTGATCATCTTTGGCCTGGACCTTATCAAAAACCAGCGCCGCAACGCCGCCCGCCTGTCCTACATCCTTATTGCATTCACCGTCGTCGAGCTTTTGGTCGACGTGATGCTCCAGGGCATCGGGCCCTTCCTGCTGCGTCCCGCGATCCAGCTCGGCATCCTCGTTGCACTTTCAGCAACCGTCGACCCCACGCTGCGCCAGGAGCGCGAACTGCAGCGCCGCCTGCAGGAGATGCTCGACCGTGACGCCGCGGCGGAGGGCATGCTCGGCCGCGATGAAACCGGCGAGGGCTACATCAAGCTCAACTACTTCAACCTGTTCTGGGTATTCTTTGTCTGCTGCGTGCTCGGCCTGATCGCCGAGGACATCTGGCACATGACGGTCGACGACCCGGGCGTCTACCAGAACCGCGCCGGCATGCTGTTTGGCCCCTTCAGCCCCATCTACGGATTTGGCGCCGTGCTCATGACCATGGTGCTTAACCGCTTCTACAAAAAGAACCCCATCATCATTTTCCTGGTGAGCGCCCTGCTCGGCGCCAGCTTTGAGGTGTTCGTGGGCTGGTTTATGCAGACCGCGTTTGGCGTGGTCTCGTGGAGCTACTCGCACATAACGCTGTTCGGTTTGCCCGATCCGCTCGTGGTCCTCACGGGCGGACGCACCTGCACGGGCTTCGCCTGCCTGTGGGGCCTGGGCGGCCTCATCTGGATCAAGCTGCTGCTGCCGAGGCTGCTTAAGCTTATCAACAAGATCCCCTGGAAGAGCCGCTACTCGGCCACCGTCATCTTTACCGTTATCATGCTGGTCGACGGTGTCATGACGCTGCAGTCGCTCGACTACTGGTACCAGCGCGTTAACGGCACGGAGCCGGACATTCCCGTCGCACAGTTCTACGGAGAGCACTTCGATAACGAGTACATGGAAAACCGCTTCCAGAGCATGACCATGAGCCCCAAGGATGCGACGCGCGTATAGCGCTCACCGCGCCCAAAACGCAAAATGCCCGCCGGTATCACACGTACCGGTGGGCATTTTTATAAACGATCCTTCTATCGACGCAATCCTCTATGCCTCGCGCTCGACCTCACTCACGCATTCGTTCTTGATGGTGCCAACGAGCGCCTGCAGTGCATCGACCACGTGTGGGCGAATGTCCCCGCCGATAAGCACGAGCATGATGTCGTCACCTACGGTAAGCTCGCCGCTTGCCAGCCACACGCGCACATAGCCGATACCCGGCATCGCGCGCGTAGCCTCGATAGCAGACCGTACCTTTTCGGCGTCGTAGTCAAAGACCATGCCGCCCACCCTGTGGCCTGGCGCCACGCCATCGGTCTCGACTCCGCGCACCTCAGCCTTGGGCGTCGCGCGCACCACACCGTTATGCGTCAGATACATCCCACAGCCTGCCGCCGAAGCATCGGCCTTGGCCTCGCGCAGCCAAGCATCAATCGAAGGCATCAATTTGCCACTCTCGAGCATCATTTCTCCCTTACCGTCGTCGAGTAGCCAATTTGGGACGGGGCCTTTTTAGCTACTCTCGAACAACTTATTCCTCGACCGGCGTGAGCACCATGACGGCGCGTGTGTTGCTCAGCGACAGCGAACGACAGGTCACAAGCGTTACAACCTTAGTTGCCGAAGCGGCACGATCGGTAGCATCACTCGCCACGGCAGAAGCGCCGTCGAGCATCTCGGACAGGTAGTTCTTAAGTCCGTCGTCGCCCTCAAAATTGGTCGTGCGCGCCTTGGCATACGTGTCCTCGACCACCTTGGTCGCCAGCGGACGCAGCTTATACGTCGCATCGCGCGTGATGTAGTACACAAACTCGATGCTATCGAACGTCGCCTGATCAGTGGTGTCCGAAATCACGTTGAACATCGATCCGTCGTTCATATGGTGGCCGTAGATCGTGGTCTGCTGGTCGACCATTCCCGGCGCGGTGTCATCGCTATCCAAGAAGATGGCACCCGAGGCGTTAGCCGTTCCGTCGAACAGCGTGTTGAGGTATTTGGAGTTGTTGTTGGTCTGCACCACGGGATAGTTGATGTTGGTTCCCGGCACGTAAATCCAACCCACAATCTCGGGGTTCGTCTGAGCAAGCGCATCAAAGTCGATAATCGGCACGCCGCTGGCATCCTTATCGCTTACATATTGCTTCTCGATTTTCTGATACGAATCGCTCGCCTGCTTATAGCCAATCTGGGCATTAATAAAGATAGCGGCGGCGGCGACAATCAGGCCGATACCGATGATGATGAGCAGAATGGGAATAATGGAGCGGCGCTTTTTGCGCGGCGGCTCGGTGCAATCCGACGGCGCGGCATGCGATGAGGACCGGGGCGGCTTCTTAGCGGAGCTATAAGACGAAGGACGATATGCGGCCGGCGCGTCCTGTCGACGATGCGTCGCCGGTGTCACGGGGCGCGGCGCGCGCGGCTGCTGAGGAGAGGATGTCCGACCCTGCTGTACCGCACGGGCAGCACCTGGCTTCGACGGATCGGGAATCTGAGAAGCCTTGAATCGTTTTCCCTGATAATCGGACATGGCTCTCCTTATACTGCGGTGAAACGGCGGAACGCCTAGGCGTCAGCCATCTCCTGCTTCATCTTCTCGATAACCTTGCGGTACTCGGGGTCGCATGCGCCCAAGATCTGCGTGGCATAGATGGCGGCATTCTTGGCGCCGTTGATGGCAACGCAGGCCACGGGTACGCCCGAAGGCATCTGCACCATCGACAGCAGCGAATCCATACCGCCCAGGTCACTCGTCTTCATAGGCACACCGATAACCGGCAGCGGCGTAAAGGCAGCCACGACACCACCCAGGTGAGCAGCCTTGCCGGCGGCGGCGATAATCACTTTGATACCGCGATCGGCGGCAGTCGAGGCCCACTCGTGGACCTTCGCCGGCGTGCGGTGTGCGCTCGCAATGACGAGCTCATAGGGCACACCGAGCGCCTCGAGCTCGGCGGTGCAGCCTTCCATAACACCCAGATCGGACTTGGAGCCCATGATGATCCCGACAACCGGCTTTTGATCTGCCATAAACAAAGACCTCCTGTTGAGAGCGGTGACGCGGCGAATCCGCGACCCTTAACTGCAAATAATTCAAGTATAGCCGCCGATGCTGATGTGTTCGGCGGGAGACGGAACGCTTTGCGAGATTAAGGCCGAAGGGTCGGAGCTTTCCGCCTACATTCAAAAAGCGTGCCCACCGTCCTTGGGTGGGACGGCGGGCACGCTTGCTTAGCTGTTGCTGGGGCTACTTAGCCTTGCTGCGACGATGGAAGAAAGCGCCGATTGCGGCGATGATGGCGCCAAGACCACCGACGGTCGCGACGGTCGCCGCCGTCTGGTCTCCGGTATTGGGAATCGCCGAGCCGTTCTTCTTGCTGCCCTGGGCCTTGTCGCCTGCGGGCTTGCCCGCCTGGTTGCCGCCGTTCGAGCCATTGCCGGAACCCTGGTTGCCCGAGCCGCCCTGGTTGCCGGAATCGGCATCCTTGAGGCTCTCAATGGCCAGCTTGAGCTGGCCATAGGCCGCCTGGATCTGGGTGTCGGAAGCATTCTCATCACCCAAGACGTCCTCGGCGTAGGTAATGGCATCCGTCAGGGCCTTGACAGACTCGGCCGTCTTGCCCCTGGTGTCAGTCTCCTTCGCCTGCTTGACCAGGGCCTTGAGCTGCTTCTTAGTCGGATTCTCGACCGGGGCCACCGGGGTCTTCTCGAGCGCGCCGCGGGCGCTCTCGAGCGCTCTGAGCGCCTGGTCGACCTCGTCCTGCGTGGCGTTCTCGTCGCTCAAGATGGCGCGGGCGCTCGCCAGGGCGTTCTCGAGCGCCGTCCAGGAGGCCTCGGTGTAGTCACCGGCCTTGAGGTCGCCGGCAGCAACCTCGGCATCAACCTTTTCGATCGCGGTAGCGAGATCATCCTTCGCCACCGGATCGAGGACGGCCGTACCGTAGAACTTGAGCTCTGCCATGCTGCAGTAGGCATCAACGTCGCCTCCGCCGGCGTGAATCACCTTGACGGTCACGTAGCGACCGCGCGCGGCGCCAAAGCTCATCTGTTTCCAGTCGCCACGGTCGGTGAGCACGCGGCCGTCGTTGTCGAAGGCGAACGTACCCATCGACGCGGCGGTGCCCATCTCATAACCGTCGGCAGTGTCGGAGACCAGTATCTCGGCCTCGAAGATATCGCCGTTAGTGCCGCCGTCCTGGCGCGGCAGGAATGTAACGTCGGTGAGATCGTAGTCGCGGCCCAGGTCGACACTCAGATACTGGGGCATACCGGTCCCATGGGCCCAGTCGCTGTGCCAAAGCGTCCGCTCGTCGCCGTCGAGAGCGTTGACGGCGTTGCTGCCCTCGTAGTCGGCCTCACTCGAGAAGCGGGCCACCTTGACGTTCTTGCGGTTCTCGGGCGTGTTGATGAGAATCTTCTCATCGACAGGGCGCATCTTGAGGCCGTCGATTGCCTTCTCGATCTTGACTGTGGCGTCTGCGACATCCTTCTTGCTATAGCTGCCTTGGCCGCCGTCGAGGAGCTTCTGAGCCGCCTCGACCGCAGTGGTGAGAGCTGCATAGGAATCCTTAGTGTAGACGGACTCGCTGTAGCCCGCGGCCTTGGAAAGCGCTGCCACGAGCGCAGAGGTATCGACACCAGCCTTGACCTCGACCTCATAGGATGCGGTCTTGGAGGGGTCGAGTACCGACGCCACCGTGATCTTTGCCTTGCCGGCCTTGTTGGCACGCAGGTAGTAGCTCACGCTATCGCCAGCCTGAACAGCGGAGACGCTTACCACAGAGGGGTCGGAGCTCTCGACCGTCACATAGGGGTAGCCGGCGCTCTCAGGCGTGGCCTTGGCGTCGACGAGCGTAACGTCGCCTTCAAAGAACTCGGTCTGGTTCTTGCCTAGCTCGACACCCTCGATGGCCTCGACACCCTGCGTGTAGTTGAAGTTGACCTCACGCAGTGTGAGCATCTGGTCACCCGATGCCTCAAGCGGCGTGACCTCGACCTTGGTCGCCTTCTTGCCCTTGTTCTCGGCAGAGAGGCCAAAGGCGTAGCGAGCCCGGAAGGAATCGTACTCCCCGCCCGCGAACTCTTGGGTCGAGCCATCCTCGAACGTCACGACAGCCTTGATCTTCTGCACGGTTCCGTTGCCACCGTTGCGGTTAACGACCTCGACACTATCGAGTTTCGACGGCGTCTTAAATGCGAATGTCATCGTGGTGGGAAGCTTCACGTAACTCGGAAGCTTACCCTCGCTGTCCCAGTTGCCGCTCCAGTTCCATAGGAACTCAAAGCCGTTGTCGCCCTCGTTATTATCGAACAGCGCGTTATAGCTCTTCTGCTGGATAAGTTTCTCGACGTTGGTCCCGTCGTCGGTCGTGAGCTCATCGTTGGTCATCGTGATGTTGAAGGCATCCTGACCGTACTCGGCGACCGTTGGCTGAGGAACATCCGGCATCGTCACCGTGCCGTCGCTCGCAAACTCAAGTGCGTCGCATGCCGGACCGATGAGCCAAGATGTCGAGGGCAGTTCGACCTTGCCGGCGGTCTTGGCCTTGAGCTTGAAACTCGCCACCGCGCCGGTACCGTTGTAGAGCTTGCCATCGCCGCGGTTGGCAAAGGCGAGATTGATAGTCTGCGTTCTGTCCGCGAACTGGACCTTCTCGCGAGACAGGTTCTCCATGCCGGCAGTCGAGCCGTCCTGCGCGATGCTCTCGGACACAAACTCGAACTGGTCGCTCTTGAAGTTGACGAGAGCGCCCAGGGCGTTGACGTTCTTGGCGTCGGCCGCATAGACATCAACGGTGATCTCATCACCGGCCTCGACCTCGGTCTTGCTCGGAATCACCGCGAGCGAACCTGCGAGCTTGCCCTTTTGTTTAGTGCCGCCGTCAAGACCCGCCATGGTGAACGAGTAATCGTAGACGTCGTAAACGCCGTTATCGTTGAGGTCGGCGAAGTGGTCGCGGATCTGCGAACCGAACGTCGGGGTATCGGGCTCGCGGTTCTCGAGGCCCAGATAGTTCTTCATGTTGGAGTAGTCTCCGTCGGAGATCGTGGCCTTGTTGAGGTTGGAGCCCACGGCGAAGCCATCCGTGCCGTCGGTCTTGTAGATGGCAATCTCGGACGCGGAGAAGAAATTGCCGACCGAGGCGAGCGGTGTCATGCGCACGTAACGGGCGGCCACGGTGCCGTCAAACGCTACCGTCTTACAATCAGCGGAACGTGCCCAATCGACCTCCTGGCTCGTCCAGTGGACGCCATCGAGACTCGTCTCAACACGCATCTTGGTCACAGTGCCGTTGCCGGCGTCATCGCGCGGATAGTACTCGAGCTTATCGAGCTTGTAAGCGCGTCCATAGTCAACGGTAAGCGCCTTGCCTAGATCGTTGCCACCGGAGTGGAAACCGCCGTCGCCCGACTGGAACTCATGGTCGAAGGCAAGCTCGGCCTTATGGCTGCCGTAAAGTGAGCCCTCCCAGGTGATTTCCTCGGCGTCGGGGACGTTCCGCCACGGATCGAGTGCGGAGTTCGCCTCGAGCACATCGCTCCAGGCGGAGTAACCCTCGGCGTTGCGTGAACGAATCTGGTAGGTGTGCTTGCTATTGTAGGCGAGGTCGGTGTGCGTGAACTCGGCCGCATCACCCACGGCAAACACAGTGCCGTCGACCTTAAGGTCGTAGGAGGTAGCACCATCGACCTTTCCCCAGGTGAGCTTGATGCTCGTTGGGGTCGTGACGTCCTCGGGGGCAGCAAGGTTCGTGGGTGCGGAGAGGTTCTCGTTGAGGCGATCGGCTGTGAGCGTGGCGTCGGCGTTCACGAAACCGCCCAGCTCAAGCGTCTGCGCCGCTGCAGCAACATCGGTCTTCGCGAACTTGACGTAGACCTTGGGGTTCGTGGTGATCTTGGTGTTGTTGAAGCTCTCGCCCTGCTCGGCCTCGGTGCCGTCCGCATCGCTGCCGTAGTGGTTGAGGTTGGGGGTCTCGCTGTAGAAGTAGACCGCCTGGCCGGCCTCGGGGGTCGCGGCGTCAAAGGCCTCCTGCGAGTCGACCTCAACCACGTTGAGTGCGGATCCGCCGTTCTTGGCGACAACGCTCGTGGGCTTGGCGGACACATTGGCCACGAAGGTCGTGGTGCGGTTGGAGTCGTAGCCGTTGTAGCCGCCCTGCGAGGCCTCGGCGGTAAAGGTCGCGGTGCCGCCTGCGGCCTTGGAGCTGTAGACGGTGCTCACATGCTCACCGTAGGAGATATTGTCGATCGTGCCGTAGGAATCGTCCTCAGTCGTGTTGTTTTCGATGGAGGAGCCGTCGTCCTCGTACTGCGTAAAGGTGCCGTCGCCCTCGGTGGCGAAGAACTCGACGATACGCTGACTGCGGTCGGTACCCTTGGTGTTGGTGTCGCTCACTGCCTCGGGGTTGTTGTTCTCGGCGTACATCGGCACGATAGCGTTGGCCTTCACAAACAGCGGCAGCTTCCAAAGCGGAGCCTCGTAGTTGTTGAGAACCTGGCCGCCGCGATACTGCTTACCCGAGAAGTAGTCGATCCAGATGGTGGGATTCTCGTCGGTGCCGTAGTTGGGGAGGTAGATCCCATTGCGAATGTCGTTGCCGTTCTCATCTGCCTGGGTATCCTGATACACCGGTGCCACTAGGAAGTTCTCACCGAACATATACTGGTACTGTGTCGAAGTGCTTGCGGCGTACTCGGAGTTGTCAGAAAGCAGCATGGCGCGGATCATGGGCAGGCCGGCATCGCCGTTACCCGTGTCGATGTTGGCCGCCGAGGCCGCGCTCGTGTAGATATAGGGCATGAGCTGCGCCTTGAGCTTGAGGTAGAAGCGCGAGATGCCTGTGTAGGGATCGCCGTGCGTCATGGGCGATTTACGGTAGGTGCCCCAACCGTCCATGTCAAGCATAGAGGGCGTGAACGTCTTCCACTGGTAGTCACGCGCAGAGATGATGGGGTCGCCGCCAAAGATGCCATCCATGTCGGAGCCGATGTTGGGGTTGCCCGAAAGACTCTGACCGATATACGTGGGGATATGGAAGCGAATGTACTCCCAGTTACCGCCATACTGGTCTCCGGTCCAAATGCCACCAAAGCGCTGCGTGCCGGCCCAACCATCGAGCGTGATGATGTTGGGGCGCTTGTTAGCGCCGGTCGTCACCGTGTCATAAGCTGTCTTGATGCCATTGAGACCAAAGGAGTAGCCAGATCCAACCCAGGCAACGTCGGTCTTAAGGGTAGTGATGCCTCCCGTCTTGACCTCGGCGTCGAAGTCGCGAAGCAGATGCCACGGGGTCTCAGGGTTGCTGTCGGGCTCAAGGTTGGACTGGGTCCACAAGCCCGTGCTCACACCCTTGGAGTTGGCATACTCGGTGAACTTCTTAAGGTTGTCGACATTGGCACGCACAGCGTTAAGGCGGTCGGCCGAGCTCGCTCCGTCGGAGTTGACGCCGCCGGTCTTGTAGTAACCGTTCTGGCCATAGCCGGCGCCGTAGCCGTCGTTCGGCAGGAACCAGCCGAGCGGCATGTCGTTGTCCTCGTAGTCATCGATAACCTGCCGAGCAGAGAACTGGCGGTCGAAATCGGTCGCTTTCATGTTCTCGGTATCAACCGTAGGGCCCTCACCGTTGAGCGTCTCGGCCGCAAGTGTGCCGTCGAGCTTGTAGCCCGTCGACATGCCAGACTCGTACTTAACGTCGCCCTTCTCGCTCGAGGACTTGCTGCCCTTGGTCTCCCACTTCTTTTGACCCGAGGTCGTTGACCAGCCATCACGGTTATAGGCATTAAGATGACCAAGGTAGAACCCGTACTCGGGCAGCAGTACCGGGTTACCGGTCACCTTGTAGTAGTCCTGCAGCATCTCGGTTGCCACGTTCGAAGCGCCCTCGTTGGTCGCCACGAAGTAGTAGGCATCAAACTCATTCTCGCTGTGCAAAGTCGTGACCGTCGATGAGTCCGTGGAACCGAAGTCGTAGGAACCCTCTGCAAACGTGTTTCGGAGCACGCCGTAGCCGTCACTCGTCCAATAAAACGGGTTGGGCGAGGCAACGCCGCCATCGGTCCAGTTGTTCGTGTTGGAGATGGCGATCGTCTGGTTGGTGTGCAGGAAGCGTCCGTTCTGGGTGCCGCCGCCAAAGAAGTTCTCGGACTTCTCCTTGGCGAGCGTCTGGACGGTACCCTTCTTATCAAGGTCGAGGGACGCGGACTCGGAAACCACGACACGGTCGCCTGACTTGATACTCATCTTGCCAGTCGCCTTGTCCAGGATCACGGTCGCCTTTCCGCCGGTGATCTCGATAGTGTCGCCCTTGTCGGCAACCGTCGCACTCGGCTTGCTGTAGGTGTCCGAGGTATCGGGCTGAGCCTGGATTTTAGCCGTGTGGGACTTACTGCGCGGTGTGGCGTAATCGGAAAACTCACCCTTGGGGTCGACGTTATAACGGAAAATACCGTCCTCGAGGAACGTAATACGGCCCTTGATGCCGTCAGCGAAATCGATGTCGACGACATTCGAGGCAGACTGGGACACGGTCGCTGAGTCGACGCCCTTGAGTGGCGTGGCAATCGCCTGCTGGGGATTGGCAAACACGAGCGTCGCTGCAGTGGCAACGAGGACCGCGCTTCCCTTCACCCACCGTTTCGTAAAAATGGAATTCCTGCGCACCTGGTCTCCTTTCTTCCGAGATGCTGAGGTGCCGAGGACGCCCCCCCCCGGCAGCATGGGAAAACGTATCAAACGGGGATGTTCGGTACATTCCGCACAATGGGGCCACCCGTTACCAAGGGGCCAACTGGTAGTAACCAGATAGCCACCTACTAGGTCATATCAATATATGGGAGCACTTGCGCAACCAAGTTCGGAAGTCCACCAGCGGCAGTAAAATGAGCGTCAACGGCAATGTGGGCTTAATAAGCCATACCAATTGGTTCTTCAGTCAAATACCAATCTAGCAAAAATGTACTGTTTATCTGGTATTACACAGACCATACCTTTCCCTCGGGAACTGGGCTTCGCGAAGTTTCCCGAGGGAAAGGCTCAGCCGCCACCCTGCGACCTACCGGGGATTGCCATGACGTACGTTGGCTGATTTGGTTTGGAATGAGATGCTGACGGTAGTCAATGGGCGCAACTGTCCCGGGTGCATTTCAAGATGCACCTAAATGTCTGCCTTTATCCTTATAGATTGTCCAGGTAGTCGTCGGCATCATAGGTAAGGCTATAGGCTTTATTCAGAATGCGCACGAGCTCCTGGGCATCGTGCTCGCCGAGCGCTGAGAGTTGTTTCGAGAGCGATGCCACACTCTCGGCATTTTTTTTCGCCGCGAAATCACGGCCTTCCTCGGTGATGCTCACCAGCACACGCCGACGATCGTTTGGATCGGTCCTGCGCTGAACGTAACCCTTGCTCTCGAGTGAATCCAAGATATGCGACATGCGCGCACGGGAGAATTTCAGCTTCTTGGCAATCTCGGAGGGAATGACGTCACCGTCAATACCCGATAGATACTGTAAAACCGGTGCCTCGCCCACACTGGCGCCGCCGGCAGCACTCAAGGATCCCTTGGCAAGGGAACGTGAGTACACGATCAGTTTTCGAGCGACGTCATCGTAATCCACTGGGGATATTGTCCTTTGCAACTCTAGAAGGGCCATAAAACCGTCATTTGCCGTACATTAGTTAACATTCGCAACAATTATTTATGATACCCCAACGCGGAAGTCTATTGCTCGTCCTTCTTGCGTCGCATAAGCTCCTCAACGTCGATACCCGCGGCCTCGAGCATGCGCTCGACATTCTTTTTGGCGTTGGTCGTGCCAACCTTAAGCACGATCGAAAGCGGAGTGCCCACCACTAGGCACACGATGCCCACGGGGACACCCCAGCCGGGGCCTCCCTGCATACCCCACATCCCCATCAAAAAGCCAATCGCCACGAGCGAATAGCCCAGGCGCAGCCAAACGTTGAGCCGCTGAATAGCATCGGTCTGCATCTTTGCCTCGCGGATCAAGTCGTCGCGCGAAAGGTCGTGTCCATGTTTCTCGTGCATATGGTCCTCCTCGTGCAAAGCGTGCATTATGCGCAAGTGCATCGTTTATCGAATACGTCATCTTTCAAGAGCAATATAGCGGGTGTCGTATAGGCGATGGAGGTCGCTGGCCATATTGCCCTTGAAGGGCGGCGTAAAATCAGAAGGCCGTGCGGTTGAGACCGCACGGCCTTACAGGGGGTCAAAGGATGATGACTAGTAGCTCAGCGCCGGGTCGAAGAAACCAATAACAACGCCCACGAATGCGATCACAACGAGGATCAGCATCATGACTATGGGGTTGACCTTCTTCTTGGTCATCATGTACCAGCAGAAGATGATGAAGATCATCGGCAGCAGGTGCGGATAGATGCCGTCGAGCGTGTCCTGGAACTTACCGCCGCCGGGCAGCACCAGGTTGGGGCTGCAGGTGATGGAGACCCAAGTTGCGCCCACGGCACCGATGACCATGGTACCGACCATCACGATGGAATCGCGAAGAGCCTTTGCCTTGGGTCCGACCAGTGCCTCGACCGCCTTGCCGCCGAGCTCATAGCCTTGGTTGTAGGCAAAGCGCATGCCAAGGAACATGAGCAGGTTCCACACGACAATATAGAAGATGGCACCGAGCGGAGAGCCGCCGGTCGAGAGACCGAGGGCGATACCGAGCAGGATCGGGATCAGGGTACCGACGATCAGCGAGTCGCCAAGGCCGGCGAGCGGGCCCATGAGGCCGGCGCGGATGCCGTTGATGGCGTCGTCGTCGATGGCCTCGCCGTTTGCGCGAGCCTCCTCGAGGCCGGCGGTGACGCCGACAATCATGGTGCCGATCTGCGGCTCGGTGTTGAAGAACGCGGAGTAGGTCTGGAGGGCCTGCTTCTGCTCCTCGGGCGTGTCGTAGAGCTCCTCGACGATCGGAAGCATGGCGCACAGGTAACCGAAGGTCTGCATGTGCTCCTGCGAGAAGCAAGTCAGGTTGCCATAGGACCAGTTGCGGAACGACTTGGCAAGCGTTTTCTTAGAGAGCTTTTTCTTCTCTGCCATTAGATGTCCTCCTCTTCCTCATCATCGGAGCCCGAGGCGATAGCTGCCTTGGGAGCGTTTGCGAGGTCGATCTTGAGCGAAGCGATCTCATAGTTGATCAGGGCGAAGAAGCAGCCGATGCCGGCAGCGGCGATCAGGTTGCAGCCCATAACAGCGGACAGGGTGAAGCCGAAGAAGAACGTCAGAAAGTCCGTGGGCTTAGAGATGACCTGCTTGAGCAGGATGGCGATACCGACGGTAGGCAGCAGCGAGCCGACGGTGAACAGCGTCTTCATCGCGATGCCGTCCATGGGCATGTAGGTCTTCATGAGGTCGACCATGGCGGTGCCGCCCATGGTGATGATGAACGTCGGGAGGAACGAGCAGACGATGTGACCGATCCAAGGCAGAACGTTGTTGACCAGGTAGAGCTTGTGGAGATCGCCCTTCTCGAGCCACTTCCAGCCCATGCCCTGCCACACCAGGTTGATGGTGGCGGTGCCATAGAAGAGCACAGTGCCGAGCGTGCCGACGGCGGCACCGAGGGATGCGGCCATGCCGGCAGCCTCAGCGGAGGCGGGATCGATGCCCGAGTTCTTGATGGCGAGGATCGCCAGCGGGATACCGATATAGGACACGGCGCGGACGTCGGCGGAGACGGTTCCGCCGGGGGTCACGAGAGCGATGTAGACAACCTGGATGGCAGCGCCGACGAGGATGCCCGTCTGCATATCGCCCATGATGATGCCGACGATGAGGCCGGCGACCAGAGGACGACCCAGAGTGTAGTTGCCGATCGTCGTGCCGCCCATGCCAGGCAGTGATGCCAGGCAGGCGAACAGGCCGAACAGCGCGGCTTGGAATGCATTGATTGCCATGCTTTCCCCTTTCTTTATTCCTCAGCCCCTTTCACCAAGGGCTGTAGATACCAAAATGCGGCTGGCGCCTAACTAGAAGCCAAACTGACCGCGGAACTTGGGCCACTCACCGATGGACTTCTCCTTGATAAGGGCGAACTCGACCGTGTAGCCGGCGTTGGTGAGATCCTCGAGCGCCTGGGCCTCTTCCTGCGTGATCGACTGGTTGTTGCCAAGCTTGGTGGTGCCGGGACGATCGTTGCAGGGACCGACGATGATGCGGTCCATGCCGGGCTTAAAGCCAAAATCGACGAGAAGTTCCTTCATGTCGAGCGGGTTCTTGGTGATCAGGAAGTACTTGGTGTCGGACTTGAGAACCTTCTCGGAGACCTCCTTGAAGTGCTCCTTGGTCCACACGAACGTCTTCTTGCCCGAGGCACTCTTGTAGGCCTCCTTGAGCACGGGGTTGGACGCTGCAGCGTCGTTGACGGCGATAAGACCGTCGCAGGGATACTCGAGGGCCCAACGGGTAACGGTCTGTCCATGGATCATACGGTCATCAATACGGATGAACGAAATCATGCGTTCTCCCTTTCTTTATCACCGGGGGTCTTTCCTCTTAACCCCCGCTCCATCACGAAAATTTGGGCGGATGCGCTGCCTAGATGTCGTCGTCCTCGTCGTCGGCGTCATCGGTCGGGACAACGAGCTCGGACATACCGTTCTTGCCCTCCTGCAGCATCATCTGCTTGAGGGAATCCAGGTCCATGGTGGCAAGCCCCATCATGGCGGTCATAGCCATGGGCAGATTCATACCGCCGAAGGCAATGGTGTGGGCGAGCAAACCCTTCTCGGCCAGCGTGTTCATGGCATTGGTGAGCGGCGATCCGCCCAGGATGTCACCAAGCAGGACAACCTCGTCATCGGCGGTAACGGGAGCGAGCATCGCCTTGACGTTCTCGACATACTCGTCAGCGCCCATGCCGTCCACGAGACTCGTCGACAAGATGTTCGGGGCGTCATTGCCGAGCATCTTGAGGACACTGTGCAGTCCGGGAGCGAGCGTTCCGTGACTGACCATTACCAGATACCGCATGCGGTCTCCTCTCGACCTGCCGTGTGTCGCACGGCTTTGCTTTTTGCTGAGATTATTGTTGCGCCGGGGCATGTTCGGTACAAGAAAATAGTTGTGAACGGCAACTATTCATCGGTTAACGGTAGCAACTATTTTTGTGCCTAAATTATTTTTTCTTCTAATTATTTTTAAAATAGCAGGTAGATTGCCTGATAAATGTTTTATGTTCCTTATGCACCATACATACCAGCAAGAATCGGGCCTGGCATCTCCGGTTTGCCCCGCAGTGTCAGACCATGTCACGTACGCCCACGACATGGAGGTACCCCATGGATATGATCTCGTTTCTCGCCTCCGAACCCTTCGACCGCAGCGGTGATACGCCGCTCTATGTCCAGCTTAAACATCGAATCGCTCTGCTTATCGCCAGCCAGGCGTTCGACACCAAGACGCCGCTGCCACGCGAGCTCGAAATCTGTGAGCGGCTGGAGTTATCGCGCGCGACCGTGCGCCGTTGCTTCCAAGATCTCGTCATCGAGGGGCGCGTGGTGCGCAAGCGCGGCCAGGGCACGTTCATCAAGCCCCAAACTTCAGCACCCGGCATCGACCTGGCCCTGAATTTCAGCGCGCGGATGCGCGAAGCGGGACGGGTTCCGAGCTCGCAGATTCTCGCCTTTTCAAGCATACCGGCCGTCCGCGGCATCGCCTCCGGGCTCAAAGTGCCCGAAGGGACACCCGTCTGGGAGATTCGCCGCCTGCGTCTCGCCAACGACAAACCCATGGAGCTCAACTACGTCTATATCCCCGTGTCACTTTGCCCCGAGCTCACGCGCAAAGACGTGGATGGCTCGCTCTACGCCTACATCGCGGAAAAGACCGGCATCCTGCCCGCAAGCGTCGATGCCGTCTACGAGACGGTCAACCTCGACAAGCATGAGGCGCGTCTTTTGGGACAGAACACCGGTAAGGCGGCGATGCGCATCGTGCGTTCGACCTACGACAAGACGGGAACCCCGTTCGAGGTGGGCGTGCTCATCAGCTGCGACGGTCAGGCAAAGCTGCACGTGCACATCGCCGCCGACAAAACAACCTTCACCGCCACAGCCCAATAAATCCAAAACGTGGGCGCCGTCGTTCAAACGAACGACGGCGCCCACACTCATTTTCTATTCAGCCCTAGTCATCGCACAAAGCCCCTTCGGCAGTACACGGTGCAACCGAGTCACCGTAGGCCGGGGCGGGAGGCGGTCCTTTCTCTCGGAAAACTTCGCGAAGCCCAGTTTCCGAGAGAAAGTGTCCGGCTGCCGCCCCGGCCGACCAGGTCACATTACACCGTGTGCTGCGGCAGGTCCTGCAGGGCGATGACGTCCATGCCCATGTCGTTGGCGCTGCCGTGACCCTGCTGGTCCTCACGCACCGCCTCGATGGCACTCACGTACGTGTTGGCGGCAGACATCGCGGTCACGCAGGTCACACCGCGTCGCACTGCCTCGGTGCGCAGCAGATAGCCGTCGCCGCGCGAGCCCGGACCGTACGGCGTGTTGATGATCACCGCGATCTTGCCATCGGCGATGAGGTCGCCGATGTTGGGGCGCTCGCCGTCGTGCGGGCCGCTTATCTTCTCCACGATCTCGCACGTCACGTTGCCTCCACGCAGCACGCGCGCCGTACCCTCGGTAGAGCAGATGTCAAAGCCCAGATAGCGCAGGATACGGGCGACCGAAAGGATATGGCGCTTGTCGCGGTCGCACACGCTAATGAACACCTTGCCGCAACTCGGGTCGGGCAGCTTGTAGTCGATCGCCAGCTGCGTCTTGGCGTATGCCTCGGGATAGCTCTTAGCGATACCCATGACCTCGCCCGTCGACTTCATCTCAGGCCCCAGGATGACGTCGGCGCCCGGGAAACGACCCCAGGGCATGACGGCTTCCTTCATGCAGAACCAGTCCAGTTGACGTTCGTCGCTCGGCAGGCCCAAGCTCGCGATGGAATCGCCTGCCATGATGCGCGCCGCGCACTTGGCCAGCGGCACGCCGGTGGCCTTGGAGATGAACGGCACGGTACGGCTGGCGCGCGGGTTGGCCTCGATCACGTAGACGGTCTCGCCCTTGATGGCATACTGCACATTGACCAGACCGCGGACTCCCAGCGCCATCGCGATGCGGCGCGTAGTCTCGCGGAGCTTCGCCTGCAGGCTCTCGCTAAAGCTAAACGGTGGGATGCAGGTCGCAGAGTCGCCGGAGTGAATACCGGCCTCCTCAATATGTTCCAGGATGCCGCCGATGTATACCTCTTCGCCATCGCACAGGGCGTCGACATCGGACTCAATCGCACCCTCCAGGAAGCGGTCCAGATACACCGGGTAGTCGGGGCTAATGCGCGCGGCCTCGGCCATGTAATCGCGCAGATGCTCGGCATCGTAGGCGATCATCATGCCGCGGCCGCCCAGCACATAGCTCGGGCGCACCAGCAGCGGATAGCCGATGTGCGCGGCCACGGCCTCGGCCTCCTCAAACGAGGTGGCCTGGCCCGCCGGCGGGTACATGATGCCCAGCTTGTCGAGCAGAGCGGCGAAGCACTCGCGGTCCTCGGCAAAGTCGATGGCATCGGGCTTGGTGCCCATAATGTTCACGCCGCTCTCCTCGAGCATGCGCGCCAGCTTAAGCGGAGTCTGGCCGCCGAGCGTCACCACGACACCGTCGGGGCGCTCGACATCGATAACGTCCATGACGTCCTCGTAGGTGAGCGGCTCAAAGTACAAGCGGTCCGAGGTGTCGTAGTCAGTCGAAACGGTCTCGGGGTTGCAGTTGACCATGATGGTCTCGAAGCCGCGAGCCGCCAGTGCGTAGCTCGCGTGCACGCAGCAGTAATCGAACTCGATACCTTGGCCAATGCGGTTGGGGCCGGCGCCCAGGATCATCGCCTTGGGCTTGTCCGCCGGCGTGGTCTCGTCGGGAGCCACGCACTTCTTGGCATCCGGGCTCGTGCGGTAGATGTTCTCGTACGTCTTGTAGTGGTACTCCGTGGCGCTCGAGAACTCGGCCGCGCAGGTATCGACCGTCTTCATGCTGGGAACCACGCCCAGACCCTTGCGATAGGCGCGCACAAAGCGCTCGTCCGAGCCGGTCAACGCGGCGATCTCGGCGTCGCTCGTACCATACTGCTTGAGCAGGCGCATCGCGTTGGCGTCGATATCCTCCACACGCAGGCCGCGGATGCTCTCCTGGACCTGCACCATGTCGTTGATGCGGTTGAGGTACCACGGATCGATACCGCAGATGGCGTGGATGCGGGCGATGTCCCAGCCACGGCGCAGGGCCTCGACCACAAAGAAGATGCGGTGCTCGGTCGGGGTTGCCACGGCCTGAGCGAGCTCATCGTCGCTCAGCTTGTCGGCACCCTCCTTGCCACCGGCACAAATGCCCTGATGCCCGTCCTCCAGTGAGCGCATGGCCTTGCCGAAGGCCTCCTCAAAGGTGCGGCCGATCGCCATAATCTCGCCCACGGCCTTCATGCGCGTGGTGAGCGTAGGATCAGTGCCCTTAAACTTCTCGAAGGCAAAGCGCGGCACCTTGACGACGCAGTAGTCGATTGTGGGCTCAAAGCAGGCGGGCGTTGCCTTGGTGATGTCGTTGACGATCTCGTCGAGCGTGTAGCCCACGGCCAGGCGAGCGGCGGCCTTGGCGATGGGGAAGCCCGTGGCCTTGGAGGCCAGTGCGGACGAACGGCTCACGCGCGGGTTCATCTCGATGACGATCAGGCGGCCGGTCTGGGGGTTCACGGCAAACTGCACGTTGGAGCCGCCGGTCTCGACGCCAATCTTCTCCAGAATGGCGAGCGACGCGACACGCATGCGCTGGTACTCAAGGTCGGAGAGGGTCTGCGCTGGCGCCACGGTGATGGAGTCGCCGGTGTGCACGCCCATGGGGTCGAGGTTCTCGATGGAGCACACGATGATGCCGTTGCCGGCGTGGTCGCGCATGACCTCCATCTCATACTCTTTCCAACCCTCGATGGACTCCTCGACCAGCACCTCATGGGCAGGCGAGAGCTCAAGGCCCTGGCTCACGATGGAGACGAGCTCCTCGTGGGTATGCGCGATGCCGCCGCCGGCGCCACCGAGGGTAAAGCTCGGGCGCAGTACGCAGGGATATCCCACGCGCTCGGCGATAGCCTCGGCGTCGGCCACGCTGTAGGCATAGCCCGAGCGCGCGACCTCCAGGCCGATCTCGGCCATGGCCTCGTTAAAGAGTTTGCGGTCCTCGCCGCGCTCGATAGCGGCCAGGTCGCAGCCGATCATCTCGACGCCGTACTTGTCGAGCGTGCCGTCCTTTGCCAGCTCGACGGCGGCGTTCAGACCGGTCTGGCCGCCCAGCGTGGGCAGCAGCGCGTCCGGGCGCTCTTTCTTGATCACGCGCTCGATAAACTCGGCGGTGATAGGCTCAACATAGGTGCGGTCGGCCAAGCCCGGGTCGGTCATGATGGTCGCCGGATTGGAGTTGACCAGGATGACCTCAAAGCCATCCTCCTTGAGCACCTTGCAGGCCTGGGCGCCGGAGTAGTCGAACTCGCAGGCCTGGCCAATAACGATGGGGCCCGAACCAATAACGAGGATGCGCTTGATGTCGGTACGTTTCGGCATGTTAGTTCTCCTCGGTCGCAGCGTTCTCGGACTCGGCGAAATTCCAGCCGGCGAGGCGGTCCTTCGCGGTGTCGATGTCCAGGTAGTTCTCCTCGCCGTCCATGAGTCGCGTAAAGGCGGTAAAGAGATAGTGGGCATCGGTGGGGCCAGGCGAAGCCTCGGGGTGGTACTGGACCGAGAAACACGGGGCGTCGAGCAGCTGGATGCCCTCGGCGGTGCCGTCGTTGAGGTTCACATGTGTCAGGCGAATGCGACCAAAGCGCTCGTTCATCACGACCGGCGCGATGCCGCGACGCACCCAGGCACGCAGGTCGCCGCCGGCCGCATGCTCGGTTTCGCCGCCGGAAAGCTCCGGAATCAGTTTGCCCAGACTGGGGAACAGCAGGCCAAAGCCGTGGTTTTGCGCGGTGATCTCCACGCGACGGCTCACCAGATTCATAACCGGCTGGTTACCGCCACGGTGACCGAATTTAAGCTTTTCCATTTGGGCGCCGCAGGCCAGGCTGATCATCTGGTGACCGAGGCAAATGCCAAAGACCGGCACCTTGCCGATCAGCTGCTGTACCTGCTCATAGGTCTCCACCACGGCATCGGGGTCGCCGGGGCCGTTGGACAAAAAGACGCCATCGGGATTCATGTTGAGCACCTGCTGGGCGGGCGTATCCCACGGCACGACGGTGAGATCGCAGCCGGCACGGACCAGGCCCTCCAGAATACCGCGCTTCACACCGCAGTCGTAGGCGACCACTTTGTGACGGGCAGGAGCGGCAGCCGCAAGCGCAAAGTCATGCGTGGCAGGCAGGTCGGCGGCCACAAACTCGTGAGGCGCGGGGCAACTTACGGTCTTGACCAGGTTCTCGCCTACCAGCGTGGGCGCAGCGGACAAGCGCTCGGCAAGCTCGTCGACGTCGAAGATCTCGGTCGAGATAATGCCCATCTTGGAACCATTGTCGCGCAGATGGCGCACCAGAGCGCGGGTGTCGATACCCTCGATAGCGACGATGCCGTGAGCGCGCAGGTACTCCGGCACGCTGACGGCCGAGCGCCAGTTAGAAGGCGTGGCGCACATATCGCGAACGATCATGCCGCGCATAGCCGGAGCGCTCGCAGGGCGCACGGCGTCGCCGGGGAAGGCCGACTGGACATCGGTCTCGTCGATACCGTAATTGCCGATCTGCGGATAGGTCATGGTTACAATTTGGCCGGCATAACTCGGGTCGGTCATGACCTCAAAGTAGCCCTCGAGCGAGGTGTTGAAGCAGACTTCGCCGGTCGCGGTGCCCTCGGCGCCGCATGCACGTCCATAAAAAATGGTCCCATCCTCAAGATACAGGATACAGGGACCGCAGGTGCCCTTGCTGGTTTTGGCCAGCATACGCTGGCAAAGCTCGCTGGGCGCGAAGGTGCGGGCGGCAGCGCCCGCGGTATGGTTGTTCGCCATAATTCTCCTTCCCGGTCTCACAGGACCGGCTTAAAGGTGTGTAGTTAGGCCTCGCGGTATTGTAACCGCAAGCATGCCTCATGGCGTTAATTTCATCGAAATGTTTACGAAATGATAATTATGACTTTCTATGCATAATGATTATTTAATCCCCGTCCCAGAAAAATTATCCCGCGTGGGCTTGTGGCTCACGCGGGATAATGGCCTCTTACTTTTGCTTGTCCTGTTCCAGCAGATCGGACGGTGAGCGATCGGGCTTGCCGCCGCGGAAAATCTCGCGGCCATGCAGACGATGCTCCAGGTCACGTTCGGCCTTTTCCTCGTCAATCTTGGTCTGGCTCACCACCGGGTCCTCGATCAGCGACGAAACCGAGTTCACCTGTTTTTGAATGCGCTCGGCAATGGTGTCGTCCATGCTTACGATGCGCATCTTCCAGTCGATACTCGTGGCGTTGGATGAGCTCTTGGTCCACACGAACGTCAAAATGGCGCTCTGATGACCCCGCGCGGGAAACATGCCAAAAAAGGAATCGTGCTGAATGTTGCTATCCTCGTCGATATAGGCGTGAACGTTATACACCACGCGGTCGATCTTATCGTTGAGCAGGGCGTTGGTCGCAAGCGCCGCGGCCTGGATCTGCCCGTTGGACAGCAGCTCGAGCTCATTGGCAGACGATGTGTCCAACACCGTCACCTCAACCGTGCCCGTGCGCTCATCGGCCTCGTCGACGGTAAAATCGAGCGGAAACTGCGTAAAGCCGTTGCCCCACTCAAGGCCGCCCTTCAGCGCCGTCGAGACGGTATCCACCGAAACGCTCTCGGACAGGTTGGCGGTATTCAGACGGCGCATCACGCCGTAGCCAATCTGCATGCCCACGATCAGCACCAGAATACCGATGACCACGGCCATCGCGGTCTTCGTAATGGTATGGCTCACCTGCGAGCCCGAAGGATCGTCCTCAGACAGCGGGTCGATATGTTTTGCCTGGCTCGCACGGTCCTCGCTGCGCAGCTGCGCTAGCGCCGCTTTGTCACCGCGCTTGGCCGCAGCCTCCTTCTCACGCATGCGCTCGGTTCGCTTTTTGGCAAGCGTGGGATCCAAGACGCCGGATGCATCGATTTCGGAGAATAACTCCGTCACTTCTTCCGGAGTCAAAGGGTTCTTGTCAGCCATAAACTTCCTGTCATATCAATCAGTCGAGCTCGTGCGCACGCGCACCTTCGAACTGCATTCGATAGTAACGGGCATAGGTGCCGCCACGGGCGAGAAGCTCCTCGTGCGTGCCACGCTCCACAACGCGACCATGCTCAACGGTCGCAATCTCATCGGCATGCTTAATGGTCGAAAGACGATGGGCAATGATAATCGTGGTGCGGCCGCGTGCCAGCTCTTCGAGTGACTCCTGCACCGCCTCCTCGCTCTCGTTATCCAAAGCACTCGTCGCCTCGTCCAAAATCAGGATCTTGGGGTTCTTGAGAAACACGCGCGCGATGGCAACGCGCTGTTTCTGTCCGCCCGAAAGACGGCTGCCGCGCTCGCCCACGACCGTGTCATAGCCCTGTGGAAGCGACTCGATAAAGGCATCGATGTTGGCGCGACGGGCGGCCTCGGCGATCTCTTCTGCCGTAGCGCCCGGCTTGCCGTAGGCGATGTTCTCGCCGATTGTTCCGTCAAACAGGTAGACATCCTGCTGCACCAGGCCGATAGCGCGGCGCAGGCTCTGCTGCGTCACATCGCGCACGTCCTGACCGTCGATGCTAATGGACCCAGCGGCAACGTCGTAAAAGCGCGGCAGCAGCGAACAGGTCGTCGATTTGCCACCGCCCGAAGGGCCAACCAAAGCGATGGTCTGCCCGGGCTTGATAGACAGATCCATATGGTCGATAACGGGACGCTCGTCGGCATCGCCCTCGCCCAGCTCAACATCCTCGTAGTTAAAGCACACGTCGTGATACTCCACGGCGCCGGCAGTCACCTGCAGATCCGTGGCGCCCGGCTTGTCCTGGATATCCGGCGCGGTCGAGAGTACCTCGTCCATACGCTTAAAGCCGGCGATAGCCTTCTGATACATTTCGGCCGAATTGACGAGTGTCTCGAGCGGCGTGCAGAACAGCGAAATGTAGAGCGCGAAGGTTGCCATATCGACTGCCTGCAGCTGGCCTTGGGCAACCAGCCAACCGCCCAGCAGCACCACGATCACATAGAGCACACCCGAGAGCAGGCCATACGTCGCGGTATAGACGCCCATGGCGTGATACATGTTCTCCTTGGACGAAAGATAGCGATTGTTGGAGGCGCGGAACTTGAAACGTTCGGTCTCCTCATTGGCAAAGCTCTTGACCACGCGCATGCCCGCCAGCGAATCCTGCAGCTGCGCATTGATGCCGCTGATCTTTTTGCGGTTGTCGCTAAAGACCTCGCGCATGCGCATGTTCTGCCAAAACATGATGACCGCAAACGCCGCCGTCACCACGGCCATGGCGAGCGCCAGCACCGGGGCGATGGTAAAGAGGATCACAAACGAGCCGATAATCTCGATGCCGCAGATGATGATCCACTCGGGCACGTGGTGCGCCGCCTCGCAGATATCGAACAGGTCGTTGACCACGCGGCCCATCATGTCGCCCGAGCTGTTGCGGTCGAAGTACGCAAAGCTAAAGCGCTCATACTGGTCGAACAGGTCCTCGCGCATTTTGGACTCCATACGCGCGCCCATCACGTGACCCCAATAGCTCACAAAATAGCGGCAGGCGCAGCGGATGGCATACATCAGCACCAAGCCCACCGCGATCATGCCGAGCGCCTGCATAATGGCAGCCTGACCCTGGGTAAACAGCCCACCGGTCAGATTGCGCAGGATAATGGGGAACGCCAGGTCAATGGCGGCAAGCACCAGAGCACAAACAGTATCAGCAACAAAAAGCCCCATCTGGGGCTTGTAATACGAAAGAAACCTCTTCAGCATAATCACCTTACGCGGTTTTACCAAACCGCGTTTCATCTCGACGCTGCAAGTGCTCCATTTGGACAATCTGGCCTTCAATCGTCGGTCGCGTATACCCATACGCTTCCCTCCTCTTTTAGGCCACCTTGTCTCAAATGGAGCACTTTCGCTGACTTACACAAACCTGCGGGATCATTCCCGCTCGTTAAATCTCCGCTCCGCCCAGCCTGTGTGCGATGCTGTCGCAGGCAAGCGCGCCTACAACGGTCTTGGCGTCTTCGATCTTGCCGTCGAGCACGGCGTCGATCAGCTCGTGCAGCGGCACCAGGTCCACGTTGACAAACTCGTCATCATCGGGGTTGGGCGCATCAAACTCGAGCTTGGTAGCCAAGTAGATGTGGATGATCTCATCGCAAAAACCGCATGACGTGACAATCGACGTCAAAAAGCGAATACGACCGGCCCTAAAGCCCGTCTCCTCATGCAGTTCGCGCTTGGCGCAATCGAGCGGGTCCTCGCCCGGGTCGAGCTTGCCGGCGGGAATCTCGACCGTCACGCGGTCGATGGCGGTGCGGTACTGACGCACCAGTACGATCTTGCCGCTCTCGGTCAGTGCCACAACGGCCGCCGCACCCGGATGGCGAACGATATCGCGGGCGCTGCGGCGACCGTTGGGCAGCTCAACCTCAAGACGGTGGACGTCGAGGATCTTGCCCTTCCAGGCGCACTCCTCCGAAAGAATCTTCTCGTGCAGCTCGGCATCGTGCGGGTCGTCGTCGCCCAGCACCAGCGCCGGCTCGTCAGCGACCTCGCCACCAGGCTCGCCCTCGGCGTGCCCATACATGCGGCTGTCCTCCTCGACGATCTGCGCGTCCACGAGTTCTTCGTTCTTCTCGTCCATCCGTCTCATTCCTCTCGGATTTTAGGCATCCCAGGCGTCGCGGCCGCGCAGCGCGCGCAAGCCGATGTCGTGACGCAGGGTCTTGCCCTCAAAATCAATCTTCTCGCAGGCCTCGTAGGCAAGGTTGCGAGCGTTCTCGAACGTGTCGCCCAGAGCGGTCACGGCAAGCACGCGGCCACCATTGGTCACGAGCTGGCCGTCCACCACGGCAGTGCCCGCGTGGTACACCGTCACGTTCTCCTTGGCCTCGGCATCCTCAATACCGGTGATGACCTTGCCTTTCTCGTAGCTGCCGGGGTAGCCCGCGCTCGTCAGGACAACGGCCACGGCCCACTCGTCGCGCCAGTCGAGTTCAATCTGGTCGAGCTCGCAGTTGGCGCAGGCGAGCATGACCTCGACCAGATCGTTCTTAAGGCGCGGCAGCACGACCTGCGTCTCGGGGTCGCCAAAGCGGGCATTGAACTCCAGCACCTTGGGGCCGGCAGGCGTGAGCATAAAGCCGCCATACAGGCAGCCGCGGTAGTCGATGCCCTCGGCAGCAAGCTCGGCCACGGTCTGCTCCATGACCTTCACCATGGTGGCGTGTTCCTCGTCAGTCACGATGGGCACCGGGCTGTAGACGCCCATGCCGCCGGTGTTGGGGCCCTTGTCGCCCTCGAGCGCGCGCTTGTGGTCCTGCGAGGTGGCCATGGGGCGCACGGTCTTGCCGTCGGTAAAGGCCAAAAGCGAGCACTCGGGGCCGGTCAGCATCTCCTCGATGACCACGGTGTTGCCGGCGTCGCCAAAGGTGCCGCCAAAGCACTCGCGCACGGCCTCCTCGGCCTGCTCAAGTTCGGTCGCCACGATAACGCCCTTGCCCGCGGCAAGGCCGTCGGCCTTGACGACCAACGGAGCGCCCTGCTCACGCACGTAGGCGAGAGCCGAAGCCTCGTCGGTAAATGAACCATAGGCTGCCGTCGGGATACCGGCGCGCTCCATGAGCTGCTTGGAGAACAGTTTGGAGCCCTCCATCTGGGCGCCCTCGGCACCCGGGCCAAAGCAGGGAATACCCGCCGCGCGCACGGCGTCGGCCACGCCCGCCACGAGCGGAGCCTCGGGACCAATTACCACGAGTCCGCATCCGTGGCTCTGAGCAAACGCCGCCACGGCCGCAGGATCGCAGTCGTCGAGAACAACGTTCTCGCCGCAGCTCGCGGTGCCGCCGTTGCCCGGCGCGATGTAGAGCTTGCCGGCGCGCGGTGATGCTGCGAGCTTTGCTGCCAAAGCATGCTCGCGGCCGCCGCTGCCCAACAACAGGATGTCGATGGTTTGAGTGTCAGCCTTCAAGGGTGCCTCCTCTATGGATGAATAGCCCGCTCCGCGCGAGCCCTTTGCAAGCAAATATACCCCTCGGCCGCCCACTTGGGCTGCAAAGGGGTATATCGCAATAACCAAATAGTCCCGATTACTTCCAGAATCGGTTGATAATCTGCTCGCGACCGGCGCCAACGCCAATGAACGTCACGCGGGTGTGTGCCAGATCCTCGATAAACGCCACGTAGTCCTGAGCCTCCTGCGGCAACTCGTCAAAGCTGCGGCAACCGGTAATGTCGCACTTCCAGCCGGGAAGCTCCTCGTAGATGGGCTTGGCATGCTCAAAGCGCACCTGATGCTCGGGCACGCTGGTGTAGCGCTCGCCATCGACGTCGTAGGCCACGCACACCTTGATGGTGTCGAAAGCCGAAAGCACGTCGAGCTTGGTCAGGGCGATATCGGTGAGGCCGTTGACGCGCGAGGCGTAGTTGGCGATGGGGCCGTCGAACCAGCCGCAGCGACGACGGCGACCGGTGGTCACGCCGTACTCATAGCCCTCCTCGGTCAGCGTGTGGCCGGCCTCGGACTCGTAGGAAAGCTCGGTGGGCATGGGGCCCGAACCGACACGGGTGATATAGGCCTTCATGACGCCCAGCACGCGGTCAACGTTCTTCATGCCCACGCCGGAGCCGGTGATGGCGCCGCCGGCGGTGCAGTTGGAAGACGTCACGTACGGATAGGTGCCGTGATCGATGTCGAGCAGCGTCGCCTGGGCGCCCTCAAACAGCAGGTCCTTGCCCTCATCGATCATGTTGTTGAGCAGCAGGCTCGTCTCGGTGATGTAGGGACGCAGGCGCTCGGCCATGGGCAGGTACTCGTCGCAAATCTGGTCCACGGTGTAGGTGGGCAGGTTGTAGATGAGCTCGAGCTCGGGGTTCACGCGGGCGAGAGCGGTCTCCAGCTTGTCGCGGAACAGTGCCTCGTCCAGCATGTCCTGCATGCGCAGGCCGATGCGGGCCATCTTGTCCTGGTAGCACGGACCGATGCCGCGCTTGGTGGTACCGATGTTCTTCTTGCCGAGCTTCTGCTCAAAGGCGCCATCCAGATCGATGTGGTACGGCATGATGATGTGCGCGTTGCCGCTAATCTTGAGGTTCTTGGTGGTGATGCCGTCGGCCTCAAACATGTCGATCTCCTCAAGGACAACCTTGGGGTTGACGACGCAGCCGTTACCGATCACCGACACATGGTCGGAATACATGATGCCGGAGGGCACCTGGTGCAGGCCGTACTTCTTGCCGTTGACGACGATGGTGTGGCCGGCGTTGTTGCCGCCCGAGTAGCGCACGACGGCATCGAAGTCGCCGGCGACCAGGTCGCAGATCTTACCCTTGCCCTCATCGCCCCACTGGGCACCGACCAAAACGGTTGACGGCATGTTTACTCCTTACATTCATGGACTGTCTACGCGCCACGCCGGCACGCAGAAGCACAAAACATTCCCAGTATACCCGTGCAACGGGCGCCTGTCCTACTCCTCGGCGTGTGCCCCATCAAGCTCATAGAACTTGGTGGATGCCGGCAGGAACATCAGGTCGACGTCGCCGATCGGGCCCGAACGGTTCTTGGCCACGACGATACGCGTAACGCCCTCGTCGGGTCGATCGTCGCGCGAGGCTTCGGCCTCGTCGGCGGAGCGGTCCAAGAACATAACGATATCGGCGTCCTGCTCGATGGAGCCCGATTCACGAAGGTCGGAAAGCTGCGGGCGCTTGCCGGTACGGGATTCGACCTGACGCGAGAGCTGCGACAGCGCGATGAGCGGGATCTTGAGTTCCTTGGCCATGATCTTCAGACCACGCGACATCTCGGAGACCTCGACGGTACGGCTCTCGGAGCGGCGTCCCGGCGGAGGACTCACCAGCTGCAGGTAGTCCAGGATGATGATGGCCTTCTCCTTGTTGTGGAGCATGCGGCGGCTCTTGGCGCGAATCTCGGTCACTGTGGTGCCGGGCGTATCGTCAATCAGAATATCGAGCTTGGACAAGGTCTGCGTGGCCTCGTTGATATTGGCCCACTGCTCGGGGCTAATGCGGCCCATGCGGAAGTCACTGATCGAAATCATGGCGTAGGCGCAAATCAGACGCTGGGCAATTTCCTTGCCCGACATCTCCAGCGAGAAGAAGCCGACGGTATAACCGGCCGCGGCAGCGTTGAGCGCCAGATTCAGGGCGAACGACGTCTTACCCACAGCAGGGCGGGCGCCGATGATGATGAGCTGGCCCTCGCGAAAACCCATGAGCATGCGGTCGAGCGACGGGAAGCCCGTGGGCACGCCCGCAGCCTGGCCGCCTGCCTGGCACACTTCCTCGGCCTCGTTATAGGCCTCGACCATAAACTCGGTCAGCGTCTTGTAGCTCGACTTGACCTCGCGCGCCGTGACCTTGAGCAACTTGCTCTCGGCCAGCTCCACGACCTCTTTGGTATCGGTGGGAGCGTTATAGGCCAGCGCGTTGATCTCGTTGGTGGCGCCGATCAGCTCACGCAGCATCGAATCGCGGCGAACGATAGCGGCATGGTGCTGCCAGTTGACGAGCGACAGGGTCTGACCCATCAACTCCAAAATGTAGGCCTCGCCGCCCACGGCATCAAGCTTGTTGATGCTTCGCAGGTAATCGATCAGCGAGATGGAGTCGATGGGAATGCGGCTGTTGTACATATCGACCATCGCGGTATAGATGGTCTTATGAATGGGCCGGTAGAAGTCATCGGGCTGCAGCTCGACCTGGGCCTCTTCGACCACCTCGGGCGATAGCAGCATAGCGGCCAGTACATTGGCCTCTGCATCTTGGTTTTGGGGAAGACCCAACTTGGAGCCGCGGTCCTCAACCGTCAGCCCGGTCTCCCTATCGTCATATGCCATGAGCATCCTCATTCATATCGCTTGCGAGCATCCATAGTATCAGCCACGGTCCCAAAACGCGCCGCGCGCCGCCAATCATCACCGAACCAAACGGATGAACGGTCCTGTATATAGGACTTCGACGCAACGTTCACCATGACACTCACTCAGCGCAAAAAACAAAAGGGCGCCCTGGTTTCCCAGAGCGCCCTTCTTAGAACAAGATTGTTGCGTTGCAGCAAATGCTACTCGGCAGCAGCCTCAGTCTCGACCTCGGCGGTCTCGGCCTCGGCGACCTCAGCGGCCTCCTCGACCTCAGCCTCGGCAGCGAGCTCCTCGGCGGTAACGCCGACGAGAACGACAACCTCGGCCTTGATCTCGCGGTACAGCGAGATGGCAACGGTGTGGGCACCGGCAACCTTGATGGGCTTACCGAGCTCGACGCGCTTGCGGTCGATGTCCATACCGAGCTGAGCCTTGATGGCGTCAGCGATCATAGCGGCGGTAACGGAGCCAAAGAGGATGCCCTCGTCGCCGACCTTGACGTCAACGGTGACCGTCTTGCCCTCGAAGGCAGCCTTGGTCTCGTTGGCGGTAGCCAGACGGACGGCCTCGCGCTTGGCGATGTTGTTGCGACGCTCGTCAAGCTGCTTGAGGTTGCCCTTGGTGGCGGCAACAGCGAGCTTCTTGGGGAACAGGAAGTTCTCAGCGTAACCCTGAGCGACCTCTACGACGTCACCCTCGCCGCCCTTGCCCTTGATCTCATCGAGAAGAATAACCTTCATGATGCGTCTCCCTTCTTAGCCGCGGTCGCGGTTGCCACGAGAGGAAACCACGGGGACGGTGTACGGCAGGAGAGCCATCTCGCGGGCGCGCTTGATGGCGTTGGCGATGTCATGCTGATGCTGCGTGCAAGCGCCAGTGACGCGACGGGGCTTAATCTTGCCACGGTCGGTCATGTACTTACGGAGAAGCTGAGTGTCCTTATAGTCGATGAACTCAGTGTTCTCCTTGCAGAACTGGCAGTACTTACGACGCGGCTGACGTGCAGAAAAATCATTAGCCATGTCAAAATACCTTTCGTTTGGCAACTTCGGCGAACCGAAGCCGCCTCTCACTCAAAAATAGGTGAACAACCCTTAGAACGGGATGTCCTCATCGTAGACGTCGACCGCGGGCGGCGTAGCCACCGGTGCGGCAGGACGTGCTGCGGGCGCGGGAGCTGCGGGGGCGTAACCGCCCTGGTCGTAGCCACCCTGGCCACCACGGGAGCTCATAAACTCGATCTCATCGACGATGACCTCAAGCTTGCTCCGGCGCTGGCCGTCGCGCTCCCAAGAGCTGTAGCGCAGCTTGCCCTCGATCGCGACCTTGTTTCCCTTTGCCAGGAAACGGCTCACGGCCTCGGCGCGGGTGCCGAACATGGTGCAGTCGACAAAGTTGGGATAGTCCTCCCACTCACCAGTCTGCGCGTTGCGGCGACGATCGTTCACGGCGACGCCAAAGGACAGAACCTGGGTTCCGCCGGCGGTGGCGCGCAGCTCGGGATCGCGGGTGAGGTTACCGGTGATGTTCACTCGATTGATGCTCATAACTCACTACTTCCTCTTGGGGCACAAGCCCAGTCCAAAACGACAGTCTTACTCCTGGTCGTCGCGACGGACGATCATGTGGCGGACCACAGCGTCGGTGATGCGCAGGACGCGATCAAGCTCGGCGATCTGGGTAGGATCTGCGTGGAAGTTGATGAGGGTGTAGTCACCATCGGTGAGGTCGTTGATCTCGTAGGCGAGCTTGCGCTTGCCCCACTCGTCAACGGAGTCGACCTTGCCAGCGCCCTCAGCGATCGTGGTATCGATACGCTTCATAACAGCGAGACGAGTCTCGGGGTCGAGCGACGGGTCAACAAAGAACAGCAGTTCATAAGCCTTCATATTGTCACCTCCTCTGGGCAAATGTGGCTTCAGGTCGTGAAGGTGCGCCTGAAGCAGGAAAAGACTTGGTAATAATATCTTTCAACCTCCCAGGCCGCAAGAATATGCAGCTACAACCTCATGACCTCCACATATGCCCATACTCACACGGCATTTCATGCGCATTCCAACCAAATGCTGACCAAATGCTTGACGGATCTGTGGACAAGATACGGTGCCGTGGTGACAAGCTGAGCCAGGCCGCAGGTCAACGGGCACAAGGCTGTGGTCGCGAAATGCATACCAGTGGTCCACAGCACCACCCAAAGATTTTTAAATTCATTGCCAAGTCGCTTATGAATACCCCTTTTGAACAATTGAGTTGATCAACCGCGCTGGTCGGAAGCCGTTTTTTGGCACCTCAAACCCCGCTGCAGAGCCAAGCGCGGCCGCACGTTTTAAAAATTGCCAAGTTTTCTGTTTGCACTTTTCGATTCCTCGTGTATACTGACTTTCGCATTTAACGGAGAGTTGTCCGAGTGGCCGAAGGAGCACGATTGGAAATCGTGTAGGCGTCAAAAGCGTCTCCAGGGTTCAAATCCCTGACTCTCCGCCAGTTAATTCCAAAGCAGGCCTTCGAGCCTGCTTTGTTTTTACCCCACGCGGAGGGGTGGCAGAGTGGTTGAATGCGGCGGTCTCGAAAACCGTTTGGCCTGTATAAGGTCACGAGGGTTCGAATCCCTCCTCCTCCGCCATTAGATGGTATAAGCCCCAGCAATGGGGCTTTTTCTTTTCGGGCACATTTCAATAACGCGCAGGAGGAGGGATTCGAACCCGCCAGGGCGCGGAACGTAAAGAAAACGCGCCCGTGGCGCGTTTTTAGCGCAGCGCGGTCGGCGTAAGCCGACCGGATAAATTTTGAGCAAAGCTCAAAATTTGGACATCCCTCCTCTTCAACCCACACCCCCATCACGTTCAATCCCAACCCAACATCCCAAACATGTACATCACCCTCCAAAGATGTCAAAAAATGTCGTTTTTGGAGGGTGGTGTACACGTTTGTATATGACACACGCCGTGCATGAGTCGGCTTACTCGCATTCGGTATATTTCCCCACCTCAACGGACATAAGAGTTGGGTATCGACTCAGAGCGAGAGGTCCCCAATGGATACCCCTGTTCTCATTTCGCATAAAACTGCATGGCTCGTCCATCACGCGCCGCAAGGCCGGGTTCAAGCGGTCGCGCAACACGACTACCAGATAGGCGCAAGAGGTCTCTCCACCCAGCAACGCATCGCGCGCATACGACAGGCCCTCACCGACTGCGGCATTCCGCCCGATATGTTCAAGACTATCGATATCTCCGTAGTGTTTGCTTTCGAGCGAATTCGCACCAACGGCGTCACTTGCCATGTTCTCGGCCAAAGCCTACCCTATGGCCATATTGACGAGCTTACGCCCGGCATCTTTATCACCGACGAAGCCTTCACCTTCGTGCTCGCCGCCGAGTGGATGGATAGAATCGAATACCTCGAGTATGGCTACGAAGTTTGCGGCGACTATCGCATGGGCCTTAATCCCTCTGACCCTTATACCGAGCAACCAGCAACCACCTCCAAGGACGAAATTGTCGAACTGCTCGATCAACACCCTGGCAAACCCGGTGCCGCACGCGCGCGACTCGCGCTCAGACATGTCTACGACCACTCGGTCTCGCCTATGGAGGCTGCATCGGCAATCGCACTTTCACTTCCAACAAGCGAAGGCGGCGTTGGCATTCGAGGCATCGAGCTCAACCGACCGCTCGAGATCCCTCAACGTCTTTGGCATTGCACCAAAGCCCGAACACTCAAAATCGATGCCCTCATTACCTATAAGCGCAGAGAGCTCGGCATCGAATATAAGGGTGGCTTTCACGACGAGACTGGCCGTAAGGGAGCAGATGCGGAACGCGAAGCTGTGCTCGCCCAAATGGGTTATCGCATTGTCACACTCACCTCAGCGCAATTTGCCAGTCAACTCGCTTTTCACCGTGCCATGAACAATATCCGCGAAGCACTCGGTATGCCCCGCTGCACGGATGCCGAGTATCAGCGAAAGCAAAACGAACTGCGAAAGGCACTTATCCGCAACTGGAAGGGCACGAAGGACATAGAGACGCCCTCCGAGTAACGTCGCCCGCTCGGCGCGCGCCAAAACATGTACATCATCCGCCAAAAACGACATTTTTCGACATCTTTGGAGGCTGGTATACATGTTTGGAACCTATGACCGCACCCAACCCCTACCGTTTGCCGAGCAATAGGGTCGCAATCGCCGCCAACCATGTACTATGTACGGGCATTGTCCAAACCTGCAACTCAAAGGATTCCATCTTGCCCGTCGTCGCCGCTATGACCGTTACCTCACACGCCACGGATGCCATGGTCGCCATCCCGTTTTGGCTCGAAATGTTCGCCGTCGTCGCGGCTTCAATCTCGGGCGTGTTGGTCGCGCGCGAGCACAAACTCGACCTGGTGGGTGCAGTTGCGCTCGCCGTGGTCTGTGGCTTGGGCGGCGGTCTTTTACGCGACATGACGCTGCAGGTGGGCAACGTCTACATCCTCAACCAGCCAATGGCGCTGCCGCTTTCCATTGCCACGGCAGCCATCATCTATATTTTCCCGGCAATCGTCGACAAGCCCGAAAAACTCATTCCCCTGCTCGACATCATCTCGGTCGGCATCTACGCCGCCACTGGAGCAGACAAGGCGCTGGTCTACGGCTTTGCGCCGGCGGTGTGCATCATGATGGGCTTTTTCACCGCGGTGGGCGGTGGCATGTTGCGCGACGGCTTTATGGGCGTGGTTCCGGGCATTTTCCAACGTACTAACTTTTATGCCATCGCCGCCATCGCCGGATCGACAAGCTATGTGTGTCTCGTTATGAGCGGCATCATGAGCAATGTCGCCGCGCTGGTCGTATGCGTTGTCGTGACCATGGGTCTGCGCTGGCTCTCGCTGCGCTTTGACATCAAAAGCCCCACCGAAGAGGACATCGCGCGCTTTTTGCACCGCAAAAAGTAGATTGCGCGGGCTCATCCTTCGAAATACAACCGAGAGGTTCTTTTAGAGCGCCCACGCGTTGGGTACCCTGTTAGATGCATATCGAGCATCTAACGAAGGATTCACTATGCCCCGCAATCAATTCCCGTCGACCCAGCGCTGTAAAGCGTGGGGCCGCATCACCATCCTATTCGCACTCATCGCGCTGGCGATCACCGCGCTTCCCACGGCGTCGTTCGCCGGCACAGACACCGCAGGCAACGTACTTGCGACCGACAATGACGCCAATTCGTCCGGCGTCGAAGGTGACCTGTACTGGGCAGGTCAGGCCCTCAACTTGGACGATGCGTCCATCGGCCGCGACATAATTGCAGCAGGCGAGAGCCTCTCCATCCGCGACTGCACGGTGGGCGGCGCCGTCCGCTTGGCGGCGCGCACCATCGACATTGCCAAGACTACGGTTGATGGCAGCGTGACCGTTGCCGGCCAGCATGTCGTGCTCAATTCCGACAGCACCGCCAACTGTTTCTATGCGATAGGCGAGACGGTTGCCCTGCGCGGCTCTACCAAGTCGGCAGCGCTTGCGGGCGATACGGTGACTATCGATGGCACCGTCGAGGGCGATGTCGAGGTTTGGGCCGATAAGCTCATCCTGGGCAAGAACGCCCACATCACCGGCACCGTGAACGCGCACGTCTCCGAGGACCCCGAGCGCGCCGCGGGAGCCGAGGTCGGTGCGCTCAAGATCGACCGCACCGAGAACGAAGATACTTCCACCGTTAACGATGTCATCGGCGGTATCGTTGCCGCGGCGCTTTCCACCTGCTTTGTCGCCCTACTGCTCGAACTCGTCTTTCCGCGCGCAACCGCCAGCGCCGCCGGCATGCTCCACCAGCGCCCCATGCCCCTGTGGGTGAGCGGTCTTCTGGGCACGATTGCTATCGTCCCCGCCGTCCTACTGCTAATTATCTCTATCGCTGGTCTGTCGCTTGCCGGAGCCCTCATGTGCGGTGTTATTGGCATCGCGTTGGTGTCGAGCGCCTTTGCGGGGTGCGCGATCGCCCGCATGGTCGGACACAACCAGAACCGCTACGCCATGGCAGCCGCGGGCGGCGTGGCCGCGGGCGCGCTTACGGCAATCCCCCTCGTAGGCGATTTCATCAGCGGCGTGGCCTTTGTCTTCACGCTCGGCTATGTTATCCAGATCATCTGGCGCAACGCTCACCTCAAGTCGCAACAGCCGGCTAATACGCCGGAACTCCCCACCGCCTAGCCGCCAACCACCACAAAGGGGACAGGCACCTTTGTGGTGGTGCAAGCGAACCTGTCCCCCTTGCACCAAAAAGGGCGCCGACCATCGCGGTCGACGCCCTTTCTTATTGGCGGTTATAAGCCCCAGCGCTTATTTGTTGACCTGGCCGGCGCGGACGGCAGCCTTCTTGCGGTCGGTGGCATTGAGCAGACGCTTGCGCAGGCGAATATTCTTGGGAGTGATCTCCACCAGCTCGTCATCGGCGATGTACTCCAGCGCCTCCTCCAGCGAGAAGGTGCGGGGCGGCACCAGCTGCACGGAAATATCGGAGGTCGAGGAACGCTGGTTGCCCAGGTTCTTGGTACGGGCGATGTTGACGACCATGTCGCCGGCCTTGCTGCGCTCGCCCACGATCATGCCCTCGTAGCACTCGGTGCCCGGCTCAACAAACAGCTGGCCGCGCTCCTGCAGCGTGCCCAGGGCATAGGCAACGGCCTTCTCGGTGGTCATGGAGATCATGGCACCGTTCTGACGGTTGCCGATCTCGCCGGCGTAGGGACCGTACTCCAGGAAGGTGTGGTAGAACACGCCCTCGCCGTGGGTGACGTTCATGATGCGGTTCTTAAGGCCCATGATGCCACGCGTCGGGATCTTGAACTCAAGGTGCGTCACGATGCCCGAGGTATCCATGCTCGTCATGATGCCGCCGGAGGTGCCGAAGACCTCAACGACCTTGCCCGAGTACTCGTCCGGGCATTCGACGACGGCCTGCTCGACGGGCTCCAGCTTGTTGCCGTTCTCGTCCTTCTTAAACAGAACGCGGGGACGACCGACCTGGAACTCAAAGCCCTCGCGGCGCATGGACTCCATCAGAACGGACAGGTGCAGGATGCCGCGGCCCGAGACCTCGACGCCGCTCTTGTCCTCGAGCTCCTCGATCTTCATGGTCACGTTGTTCTCGGCCTCGTTGAACAGGCGCTCCTTAAGCTGACGGGCGCCCACGATGTCGCCGTCGCGACCGACGAGCGGGGAGGTCGAGGCCTCAAAGACGATAGACAGGGTCGGCGGGTCGATCTCGATGGGTTCGAGCTCGACGGGGTTCTCGGGATCGGTGTAGACATCGCCGATATCGGTGCGGTCGATGCCCACGACGGCGGCGATGTCGCCGGCGCCGACTTCCTGGCACTCGGTACGGCCCAGGTAGTCGAAGGTAAAGAGCTGCTTGACGGTAGCGGTGGCGCTGGAACCGTCGTTCTTAACGACCAGGATCTGGTCGCCCTGGTGGATGGTGCCGGAGTACACGCGACCGATACCGATACGGCCGACAAAGTTGGAGTGGTCGATGGTCACGCACTGCATGGCCAGCGGGGCGTTCTCGTCAACCTCGGGCGCGGGCATGTCGTCGATGATCATATCGAGCAGCGGATACATGTCCATGTTGCCGTCGTTGGGGTCAAGGCGGGCAAAGCCATTCATGGCGCTGGCGTAGACCACGTGCTCCATGGCAAACTCGAGCTGGTCGTCGGTGGCACCCAAGTCGGCCATGAGGTCCAGGCAGTCGTTGTAGGCCTTCTCGGGGTTGGCGCCCGGACGATCGATCTTGTTGATAACGATCATGATCTTAAGGCCGGTGTCGATAGCGTGACGCAGCACGAAGCGGGTCTGGGGCATGGGGCCCTCAAAAGCGTCGACCAGCAGCAGGGCGCCATCGGCCATACGCAGCACGCGCTCGACCTCGCCGCCAAAGTCGGCGTGGCCCGGGGTGTCGATGACGTTGATCTTGACATCCTTGTACTCGATAGAGATGTTCTTGGCGAGAATCGTAATGCCGCGCTCGCGCTCCTGGTCGTTAGAGTCCAGGACGCGGTCCTCGACCTGCTGGTTAGCACGGAAGGCGTCCGTGGCACGCAGGAGCTTGTCGACCATCGTCGTCTTGCCGTGGTCGACGTGGGCGATGATGGCGATGTTCCTCAGATTGTCTACGCGCATGTAGTTCCCCTATCTTCTATCTATATACAAACGGCACGCGTATGCGACCCGCCCAGCAACACAACGCTCAGCGGGAATATTGAGCCTTTTACCGAAAACTCGTTTATTTTAGCGATTTTAGATAAGAGGGGTTTCCTCACCTGCAGGTTCAGGGTCGCTCCACATAAAACCATCGCCGGCGCCCATGCCCTCATACAGCACATATGCCGAAAAACCGCTCTCGAGCGCCGTCTCAAAGAAACTCACGAGTAGAGCGTCGTGGTAGCCGCCGTCAATCTCGACACAACCGGTGTAGCCGATGGCATAGCGGGCGATGCGGCCCAGGCCCTCGTCCTTAAGACCCATCTTGTGCTCGGAGATAAAGTTGGTGGCCGCCTCGAGGCACGCCTCTTCGCCGTCCTCATCGAGCGCCGCCAGATATCGGTTGGAAGCAGCGTCCTCGATCGCCACAACTACGCCCGGATTCTCGCCGGCGGCAAGGTCGTCCAAGAACGCACCAATCAGGTCACACACCATGGCGTCGAGCTCGGCGGAGACGTTACCGGCGTCCTGCATATCCTGTGCCATCTTTAGACCTTCCCATCGAGTCCGGCGTCGTTACAGTTCTTGTGCCTCGGCAGCAATCTTGGCGGCAGCGTCGCGGGCGCGCATCATATCCATCGCGCGCTTGTCGAGTACCTTGATCTGGTTGGTCAGCATTACTGCATCGACCACACCCCAGATTACCAAGCCTGTTGAAATCGAAAACCCAAGCGCACCAACTGTACCACGAAGGCGCGAGCAGATTGCCGCGACAAGGGCGGAGACGACAACCATCTTGATAAACGAGCCGCGGCGCTCGCGAAGCGTGCGGGCCTGCGTCACATAGGCAATGCGAGCCGCCTCAGAAGCCTCCGAGCGCATCTGGGCCTCGCGCGCAATGGCCGCCGCTTCAGCCGATACGCGGGTACCCATCAGCGACCTCTCCGCTCGCGTGCCAGACATTTAGAAGTCATCGGGGGAGAGCGTATGGACGAACTCGTCGAACTTCTCGAACTCCTGCTCGTCGTCGACTTCCTCGGCGTGGGTGGAAACAGTGCCCAGGCGATTCATGATGTCGTCCTCCACAAACATGGGAGCATTGCTGCGCACGGCAAGGGCGATGGCATCGCTGGGGCGGGCATCGATCTTGCGCTCGTCACCATCGGCCAGTACGACAATCGTCGCGTAAAACACCGGCGGCTCGGCGCGAACGATCTCGATGCGCTCGAGTTTGGCGCCCAAGGCGTCAACGGTATCGAGCAACAGGTCATGGGTAATCGGGCGCTCGGCGCGACCGCTATCGATGCCGCGGCTGATGGCAGCAGCTTCAAACGAACCAGTCTGAATGGAAAGGGAACGCAGCGGCGCGGGCGAGTCCGATTTGCTGCAGCGCTCGCGAAGCACGATAAGCGATGGCACGGGACCGGCGGCCATGACGATGGTCTCTATGTCGACACGAACCATGGAACACCTCCGGTACGTAGCGGTTAACACGCGGCAGCCCGCCGCATTGAATAGCTATACTACCCAAACTTTCGCACAGCACACAAAATCAAAGTAGTCTTTTTGGGACGGGGCTCTTTTGACTACTCCAGCAGGTAAGAAAAAAGCCCCGAGGAAACCCTCGAGGCTCTTCACAGTTTTGATGGTGGACCTGACAAGATTCGAACTTGTGACCTCCCGGTTATCAGCCGGACGCTCTAACCAACTGAGCTACAGGTCCATCATGGTGGAGGTTAGGGGGATCGAACCCCTGACCTCAGGCTTGCAAAGCCCGCGCTCTCCCAGCTGAGCTAAACCCCCACGGAGACAGTAATAAACACCCCAGCGGCGACTCGGCTCTCGCTGGGGTGTTTATTGCGAAAGAAAGTGGTGGACCTGACAAGATTCGAACTTGTGACCTCCCGGTTATCAGCCGGACGCTCTAACCAACTGAGCTACAGGTCCATCGCGCAAGGGATATATTAGACGAGTCGTTACGCGCACGTCAACAACTTTTTTGAAAATCTTTGAGAGGGGTGGTCGCCGGGCTGACGAGATGGTTTTGGTTTGCTGCTCGGACAGTCCTGCGCAAGACGAAGGCCACATTAAGTGGCCTTCTTTGCGTGCGGAACT
>CAUHCN010000008.1 GCA_959604825.1 uncultured Collinsella sp.
GAGCCCCTTTTCTTCTTTCCGGACATGCCGTCCTCCGATCTCCCGGGGCCGGCCGGTCCGGCCCTCAGGGTATCGGGTTCCCACATTCACCCGCACATGTGCGGATGAATGTGGGAAGTGTTCGGATGAAGTTGCCAATCAAGGATATCGACCGTTTAACTGTTTAGAAGTGTTTATTCGAGGTCATTAGCACTAGCTCGCTTAAACTAGTCCTCAGAGTGATATTCAGGCAAGGCTCCTGAAGCAGCATCTGTCGACATTGATTGTCGGATTCTGCTTCGGGAGCCTTGTTCTGTTTAGGGGGGGGGACACATGGAAATTGTTAAACGAATTAATACCAGCGCTGTCCTCTGCGTCGATGGAAATGGCAGACAGTTGGTTGCATTCGGCCGTGGTCTGGGGTTTAAGAATGTCGGAGACGAGGTCCCTCTTTCGGAGATTCAACGAACGTTTTATAACGTTAGCTCTCGCTACATCGCTCTCGTTGACGAGGTCCCCGACGAGCTTCTCGAGCTTACCTCGGATGTTATTGATATGTCGACAGGTTTGCTGTCTTATGAGGTGAGCCCTAATTTGCCGTTTATCCTTGCGGACCATATCGCGTATGCGGTTAAGCGCAAAGAGCAAAATATCGTTGTCCGCATGCCTTTATCGTTTGATGTCCGCCAACAATATCCCGTCGAATTTAGAATCGGCGAGTATGCACTTAAGATAATCAGGAAACGTCTTAACGTTAGGCTTCCAGCTCATGAGGCAGTTGGAATTGCCATGGCGTTTATCAATAACATGGCCGATTCGGACTCATGCGAAGTAGTTAAAGAGTTTAGCGCGGATATCTACGATCGTGTTCTGGAGGAGTCAACCGTTGCTGTTGAAAATCGGCTTGGCATTCAAGTTGATCGGGAAGGTTTCGATTACGCAAGGTTCGCAACCCATCTTCAGTACTTATTCAATAGGTTGAACTCTGGCGAAAGCATCGTGAGCGACAACCGCAAGATGTACCTCTCGCTCAAAAAAGAATATCCGGTGGCATCAATGTGCGCCGATGATATTGCTTCTGTTCTCAGCCGACTGACGGGGCGGGAACTTATAGACGAAGAAAGACTCTACCTCATGATGCACATCAATCGAATTGCATCGAAAACAAGGTAATTAGTTGGCAAAGGCGCGCGCTTTGCTGATGGTTACATATAAAACTCAACATGGGAGAAATGGTATTTATGGCAGATACAACCAAGCTCGCTGCCGAGATTCTCGAGATGGTGGGCGGCGCAGACAACGTTACATTTGTAGCTCACTGCATGACTCGTTTAAGGTTCAACCTTAAGGACGAAAGCATCGTAGACGATGCAAAAGTCAAGGCGATTGATGGCGTGATCGACATTCGCCATTCCGCGGGGCAATATCAGGTGATTGTGGGACCTAAGGTCGATAAGGTCTATGAAATCGTTGCCAAGGAAACCGGGATTGATGCCGGAGATTCCGAGGCAAGCGAAGGAGAGACTAAGGGCTTTCTGGGAAAGCTAATGAAGCTCATCAGCGGCATCATGATGCCCGTTCTTCCTGCCTTGATCGCATGCGGAATGATAAACGCCGTCCTTAGTATTCTGACGACGGCGGGTGCTGTTTCCGCCGAGAGCGGAATATACACTCTGCTGTACGGCATGGGAAATGCCTGCATGTATTTTCTGCCCGTTCTTGTCGGATCATCTGCTGCTCAGTTCTTTGGAACCGATCGATATATCGGTGCGGTACTCGGTGCAATCCTGATTTATCCGACTTTCGTTGCTGCGGCCGGAGCGGGCGATGCGCTGGATTTGCTCGGCATGAAGTTCACAATGGTGAGCTATTCCTCCACGGTGTTTCCTGCTATCGTGGCGGCTTGGTTCGCATCCGTTCTTAATAAGTGGCTGCGGGCGGTTCTTCCCGATGTTGTGGCATTTGCGCTCGTCCCGTTCCTGACGGTTGCTGTTGCCGCCCCCGTCTCGCTCCTTGTGATCGGCCCCGTTATTCAGCAGGCGAGCTCTTTGCTTGCGACTGCAGTGCTGGCGGTCTATCAGTTCAGCCCCGTCCTTTGCGGCGTTATTCTCGGGCCGATATTCGGTCTCGTTATGATCCCCCTTGGACTCCATTGGGCCCTGATCGTGCTTTCCATCAACAATATTATGACCGTCGGCTCCGATCCTATCCTTGGACTTCTCTGCTGCAGCATGGGTGTTGTCGGCGCTTGTTTGGCGTTTGCCCTCCGCTCGAAGGACCCGAGTGAAAAGAGTCTTGGGTTCAGCTGTGCCATTACGGGCTTTTTCGGGATTACGGAACCGGCGCTGTACGGCATCATCTTGGAGCACAAGAAGATCATTATCGCTTCCATGGTCGCCGGAGCAATCAGTGCTGTTATCCCGGCGATTTTCAACACCTGTACGTTCGTTATGACGTCGAGCGGCATTTTTAGCTTCCCCGGTTATATGGATCCTTCTGGTGATATGAGCAGCCTCATCGGCGCAATTCTTTGCAATGTCGTCGGTTTAATTCTTAACTTCGTTCTCGTTTACATCCTGTATCGCCCTGATGAAGAGGCAGTAGTGGAGTAGACAATTATTTGGGATGTAAGCTGCCGAAAACCCCGCGGCAGATTGCATGTGGTGGGCTTGCCGTTGATTCACGCGAGCCCACCCTCATTTTTGGAGTGACTAGCTATGACAATTACAGCCGATATGACGTTTGGCGAAATCGCGCTCCTTCCTGAGTTCGCTGGCTTTGGCGAGCACCTTATGCTTTGCCGGCCTTCAACTTGGGAGCGCATGTGGAATAAACCCATCGTGTCTCATATGAATTCTGATGCTAATCCATATGAAACTACTCGCGTTTTGCGTGGATTGAATCGGATTGTCGAGCTCGTGGATGACGGGAGGCAAGTTGCCTACGATATATGGGATGAAGCCGACTGCATCCGTGATCCGACTCGACGCAACACGAAACTGTTCTTCTTTCCCGGGAGACCCGGGGCTCCCTTTATCATTGCGGTTTCGGGCGGAGGTTATCAGAGCGTTTGTCATCAAATGGAAGGCTTTCCCGTTGCCCCCGAGCTCAACGATGCGGGCTATAACGTGTTCGTGCTGTCATACAGGGTGAGGGTCGAGCCTTTGATGCCGCGTCCAATCGACGATTTAAATCGAGCTGTCCGTTTTGTCTTCGAGAATTCAGCGAAATTTAATGTCGCAAAAAGTTATGCAGTTATCGGCTTTTCTGCTGGTGCGCATTTAACTGCCGAGTGGGGGACGGACAACAAGGGATTTGCGTCCTACGGATGCGAGGCACCCAAAGCCTTGGTCCTGTGTTATGCACCGATTGATCTTCGTGGCTTTGAGAACGCATCAGACAATAGATTTCTTGATTCGGTGTGCGGCGGGGCTGGTCGCGACTCGCTCGATGATTTCTGTATTAATCAGCATGTGTGGGAGCAGTATCCTCCGACATATCTTTGGCAATGCGCTGACGATGATATTGTATCGCCCGACAATTATGAAAAGATGGTCGATGCTCTGGATGCAGCTGGAGTACACCATGAGGGAGTCATGTATTCAGAAGGGGGGCACGCATTGATGAAGCCCCATGCGCCGGAGACCGACTACTGGTGTATGAGCGTTATTGAGTTTCTTAAAGATTATCTTGACTAGGAAGCTGCATGTCGCTTTTTGAGCGGGTGATTTCGTCATGCAATGTTTTCGGTATTGATCGTGGTCGTGGATGAATGATGTTCTAGAATGTTCATACTGTCACATAAACGAACAGGAGCGAACATGCATATCTACTCTGTATCAGATCCCGAGTTCAAATCCTATGGTCGCGTGTGGGACGACGTGCCGTCCAGCCTGACCGCCCCGCTTGTCGAGGCGCTTGCGGCTACTCCCATTCCCGAGGGCACCAAGTACGTGGCCTCCGCACCCGAGCTCGAGCAGGTTGAGGGTGTCGACACGCTCGGCCTGCTCATGTACGGCGGCCGTCCGTTCCAGCCGGGCTGGTGCAACGGCCACAACACGCGCCTCAACTGTCTGGAGTATCACCGTGCCAGTGAGTTTAATTTGGGTGCGCGCGACTTTATTCTGCTGCTGGCCAAGCGCGAGCAAATTGTCGACGGCAAGCTCGACACCGCTCAGGTCAAGGCCTTTCGCGCGCCCGCCGGCACGCTCGTCGAGGTTTACGCCACCACGCTTCACTACACGCCCTGCATGGTCGACGACGGCGGCTTTCAGGTGATGGTGGCGCTGCCGGCGGGCACCAACGGCCCGCGCCCCGAGGCTGCAGCCGACATGCCTGCCGCCGGTGACAGCTACTGCTACTGGAAGGCCGACAAGTGGGTCCTCTGCCACGCAGATAGTCCCAAGGCTGCCGAGGGCGGCTACGTGGGCCTCGTCGGCAAGAACCTCGACATCGCCTGTGGCTAGCATCTTCCGTCTCGATTTGTAACATCTAGCGGGCTAAATCGTCTCTACCTGTTACAGATTTAGACAAACTGCGGGGGGCTGCCCGAAAATCTCGATCTGTAACACCAAGCCCGGTTTTGGTTGCCTACCTGTTACAGATCGAGACAAACCGTCCCCAACCACCACAAAGGTGCCTGTCCCCTTTGTGGTGGTTTGGGGCGGCGGTATCAGAAAGTGTCAGGCAGGGGCGGCTGCCGGGCCGCCGTGTGCGAAAAGAAGTGTCGGCCTGCGTCGTTGCCGTTGAGTAGCGCGCTGCTTACGGGGATACTGAAACCACGACAAACAGCGTGTGAAAGGATTGATGCATGGCTTTCCGTAAAGACTTCCTGTGGGGCGGCGCGACGGCTGCCAACCAGTGCGAGGGCGCTTACGACGTGGATGGCCGCGGCCTGGCCAACGTGGACGTGGCGCCGCACGGCCCCGAGCGCTATGCGGTGGTCTCCGGCCAGCGCAAGATGCTCGACTTCGAGGACGGCTATTACTACCCCGCGCAGACCGGCATCGATTTCTATCACCACTACAAGGAGGACATCGCCCTCTTTGCCGAGATGGGCTTTAAGACCTTCCGCATGAGCCTGGCCTGGACCCGCATCTTCCCCAACGGCGACGAGACTGAGCCCAACGAGGCCGGCCTGGCCTTCTACGAGGACGTGTTCCGCGAGTGTCAGGCGCACGGCATTGAGCCGCTCGTGACCATCACGCACTTCGACTGCCCGATTCACCTCATCAAGGAGTACGGCGGCTGGCGCAACCGCAAGCTCATCGACTTCTACAAGAACCTCGCGACCACGATCTTCACCCGCTACAAGGGCCTGGTAAAGTACTGGCTTACCTTCAACGAGATCAATATGATCTTGCACCTGCCGTTTATGGGTGCCGGTCTGGTCTTTGAGGAGGGCGAGAACAAGGAGGCCGTCGAGTACCTGGCCGCCCACAACGAGCTCGTCGCCAGCGCTTGGGCAACCAAGATCGCTCACGAGATCGACCCTGAGGTCAAGATCGGTTGCATGCTTGCCGCAGGTAGCTACTACCCCTACAGCTGCCGTCCGGGCGATGTGCGCCAAGCGCAGATTGACAACCAGAGCAACTATTTCTTCGTCGACGTTCAGAGCCGCGGCTACTACCCGGCCTATGCCGTCAAGAAGCTCGAGCGTTTGGGCATCGATGTGGGCATGACGGATGAGGACCGCGAGATCCTGGCCGCCAACACCGTCGACTTCATCAGCTTTAGCTATTACAGCACCCGTTGCTCCGCCGGTGCCGATAACCCCGATGTCGAGCGCACCCAGGGCAACGCCTTCGCCGGCGCCAAGAACCCCTACCTGCAGGAGAGCCAGTGGGGCTGGGCCATCGATCCGCTGGGCTTCCGCATCACCCTCAACGACCTGTACGACCGTTATCAGAAGCCGCTGTTTGTGGTCGAGAACGGTCTGGGCGCCAAGGACGTTGTCGAGGAGGATGGCTCCATCAACGACGACTACCGTATCGACTACCTGCGCCAGCATATCGCCGCGATGCGCGATGCGGTGACCGAGGACGGCGTTGACCTGCTGGGCTACACCACCTGGGGCCCGATCGACCTGGTGTCTGCCGGCACGGGCGAGATGTCCAAGCGCTACGGCTTTATCTATGTGGACCGCGACGACGCCGGCAACGGCACCCTCAAGCGTTCCAAAAAGAAGAGCTTTCACTGGTACAAGAAGGTTATCGCCACCAACGGCGAAGATTTGGCCTAGGCGTTCTCAACAGCAATAGCATCCTAACCAAGGCGCCCGGCGAGCAGCCTATGCCCGTCGGGTGCCTTGTTAAAAGAAGTAAAAACTTGCAATTGCACTACGGCGCGAGCACATCCAGCGGAACAACTTGGACGCCGCGGTCAGTGACATAGGCTTGTGAACCAAATCCAATGATTACGACTTTCGAAACTGGCGGGTTGTTTCCGGCGGCAACCATACGCTTCTCGACAGCAATAAGGCTGTCAGACGCCTCTTCGATTTGGGCGGAGCTGAGCTTGATTTCGACCGGGATCCACGTTCCACCGGGAGCCGCAATGACTGCATCGACTTCTAGATCGCGAGAATCGTGATAGTGATAGAGGCCCATTCCATTTGCCTGCGCATAAACCCACAAATCATGAAGGGCCAACGATTCAAAAAGCAGCCCAAGCGTCTTGAAATCTAGCAGCAATGTCGCCGGAGTCGCTCCGAGCGCAGCGGCCGCCAGTGACGGATCAGCGAGATGATGCTTCTTCGATTCTCTTAAGTGCACGGGAGATCTCATTGCGGGGTTCCATGCGGGAATATCGCGAACGAAACTAACCCGAGCGAGAAGGGATATATATGATGCCGCCGTTTGTCTCGATACTTCTCCACCAAGATCGGCTACGAGCGTCTTGAGTGTCGCCAAAGTGGATTCATTGCGCGCAAGCGATTCGATGACAGCTTTGACCTTTTCAGGGTCGCGGCGAGAGCCGTCGACACGAGACAAATCTTCTTCGGCGACTATGCCGATGTAACGTTTCGCCATCGCCGACGCAGCCAGCGCATCGCGACCGACCGCCGCGGGCCATCCGCCACGGACAACGTACTCGGCAATCGAGGCGGAATCCAGCGATCCGAAAGCGCCATTGAACTTTTCGCCAGAAATAATGCCCGACAGCTTAACCGCGCCGCTGGATTTCCCAAGCTCGAAAAGCGTCATGGTATCCATGCGCAATTTAGCGAACCTTCCAGCGCCACTGTGCATTGGACGTTCGTCGTCTCGCGGTGTCGCTGACCCCGTAAATATGAACTGACCAGGCTCGCCGCTGCGGTTGTCGCACTCAAACCGTGCCGCGTCCCAAAGTTTCGGAACCTCCTGCCACTCGTCAATCAGCCGCGGCACCTCGCCGGAAACGGCAAGAGCCGGGTCAGTCTCGGCACGCAAGCGATTCTCGAAGTTGCGGGACGGGTCCATGAGAAGGAGCCTGGACGCCGCACGGGTCTCGGCCGTGGTCGTCTTTCCGCACCATTTCGGTCCTTCGATGAGAACGGCGCCGAATATACCCAGCAGCTGGTCAAGCTCATTTTCGATAATTCTAGTGTAGTACTTCTTTGGCATAATTATCACCATTGTTTACCAGTACATTTAACCAAATATACAGTTACTATTTAACCAAATATCAATTCTTTGGTTAACCATATTTACGCATTTCAATTAACGAAACAGATTAAACATGTACTGTTTGAGTTGGCACTTGGGAAATCTCTCGCTGGGCAATCCGTTGCTACGGCTGAGGCCTCTTCGTCGAACCGACACCCCCGGCGAGCAACTTATGCCCGCCGGGCGCCTTGTTAAAAGAAGTGAAAGAAAGCAAAAGAAGTTAAAACTTGCAAAAGAAATTAAAGCGGGGGTGAGGGGCGTTTTTAGCTGTTTTGGGCCGCCGCGGCCAGCGGGGGCGGGTCGCGGCGGCCCAAACATCCTTGACGAGGGTGCCGGTGAAGTTACAGCAGCTCGCCGTGGCGGGCGATGTAGCGGCGCTTGGCCAGTTGGGTGAGCGCGATGTAGGCGGCGACAATGCCGATGAGCAGCGCGAAGAAGATTGGCGGCAGCGGCATGAGACCCAGCGCATCGGCGATGGGGCTTGCCGGCAGCCAAGTGACGAGCACCAGGCCCAGCACGGTGAGGAGGCACAGCGCGGGCGCGGCGTGGTCGCGCAGGCTCGGTAGGCGCGGGGAGCGCAGCATGTGGATTACGAGCGTCTGCGACCACATGGACTCGACAAACCAGCCGCTCTGGAAGATTGCGGCGAAGGTCGTCATGCCCGCGACGTTGCCCGCGGCGGCAAGCTTTGCCCAGCTCGCGCCCACGGTGGCGGGGCACACCACAAAGAAGAGCGCGGCGAAGGTCACGATGTCAAACAGCGAGCTCGCGGGGCCCAGCTCGAGCATAAAGCCCTGAATGGACGCGGCGTCCCAGGCGCGCGGACGGACGGTCCAGGCGTCGTCGACGGTGTCCCACGGCAGCGCGATGCACACGATCTCGTAGACCAGCGACAGCAGCACCAGCTGCAGAGCGCTCATGGGCAAGAACGGCAAGAACAGGCTCGCGACGGTCACGGATAGCACGTTGCCAAAGTTGGAGCTCACCGTGGTCTTGAGGTACTTGAGTAGGTTGCCGTAGGTGCGGCGGCCTTCGATGATGCCGCGCTCGAGCACGCCCAGGTCCTTCTGGAGCAAGATGATATCGGCGGATTCCTTGGCGATGTCGACGGCGGAGTCGACCGAGATGCCGCAGTCGCTCGCGCGCATGGCGGCGGCGTCGTTGATGCCGTCACCCATAAAGCCCACGGTGTGACCGAGCAGCTCGCGCATGACGCGCACCAGGCGCGCCTTCTGCAGAGGCGAGAGCTTGGCGAAGAGGTGGGTGTTCTCGGCGCGCTCGGCAAGTTCGGCGTCATCGAGCGCATCGATCTCGGAGCCGAGCAAGACGTTGCTCGCGTCGATGCCGATCTGCTCGCAGACGGTGGCGGCGACACGGTCATTGTCGCCGGTCAGGACCTTAACGGCGACGCCCTTGGCCTCGAGGGTGGCGACGGCGCCCGCGGCACTTGCTTTGGGCGGATCGAGGAAGGCCAAAAAGCCCATCAGCACCATGTCGCACTCGTCGGCGATGCCAAACTCGCCCACGCAGCGCGGGTCGGTCTTCTGCGCCACAGCAATCACGCGCAGGCCCTCGGCGTTGAGCCCGGCTACCTGCTTTCGAATCTGGGTGAGCTTATCTTCGGTGAGCGGCTGGGCGGCACCATCGACCTCGACAAAGGAGCAGATCTCGAGCATTTCCTCGGCAGCTCCCTTGGTGACCATCTGGGTTTTGCCTTGGGCATCGGCGACAACTACGCTCAGGCGACGGCGCGAGAAATCGAAGGGCACCTCGTCGACCTTGGTATAGCGGTCGCGCAGGCTCTGGCCCAGCATGGAATCGGGTGCTGCGGCCGAGGGCGTCACATCGGCGCGGTCGATGACGGCCAGGTCGATAAGGTTCTTGAGGCCGGTCTGGAAGAAGCTGTTCAAAAACGCATGGCGCAGCACGCGTGCGTCTTCGTTGCCGTCGGTGTTGAGGTAGCGCTCGAGCACGATGCGGTCTTCGGTGAGGGTGCCGGTCTTGTCGCAGCACAGGACGTCCATCGCGCCCAGGTTTTGGATTGCTGGCAGCTCCTTGACGATAACCTGGCGACGGGCGAGGTCCTTGGCGCCCTGCGACAGGCTCGTGGTCACGATGACGGGAAGCATCTGCGGCGTGATGCCCACGGCCACGCTCGTGGCGAACAACAGCGCATCGATGACGTTGCCCTTGGTGGCGGCGTTGATGGCAAAGACGGCCGGCGCCATAACGAGCATGAGGCGTACGAGCAACATGGAGACGCTCGAGACGCCGCGGTCAAACGCGCTCTTCTCGCCGCGCCCGTTGAGCATCTTGGCGATGCCGCCCAGGTAAGTGTCCGAGCCGGTGGCTACGACAAGTGCCATAGCGGTGCCGTTTTGCACGGAGGTGCCGGTAAAGACGATGTTTTTGCAGGCAGAGAGCGGCAGTGCGGAGTCGTCGGCGCCCTCGACGACGGTGATGGCAGCGGTCTTCTCGACAGCCTCACTCTCGCCGGTGAGTGCGGACTCGATCACAAACAGGTCGCGCGCGGTGATGATGCGGGCATCGGCCGGCACCATGTCGCCGGCAGAGAGGCGGATCACATCACCGGGGACGAGCTCGTCGAAGGGGATCTCGACGCGCTCACCGTCGCGCAGAGCGGTGCAAGTGTTGGAGACCAGGTCCTTGAGGGCCTCGGTCGCATTGCCGCTGCGGGCTTCTTGGATAAACTTCATACCGCCCGATACCAGCAACATGATGCCGATGACGATGACCGTGGAGGGGTCGCGCTGCGGTTCGGGCACGGCGAGCACGTCGATGTAGAGCGAGACCAGCGCGAGAGCGGCGAGGATGCCGGCGAAGGGGTCGACAAAGGCGTCGGCGATACGGCGGGCGAGTGTCTTGGTCGGCGCCTCGATGGTGTTGGGGCCGGAGGCGTCCAGGCGCTCGGTTGCCTGCTCGGCGGTGAGGCCGTCGGCTGTGGCGTCGAGCAGCACGAGGGCATCCTCGGCGCTATGGGTGGCGGCGAATATGGTGTTCTTGGACATGCCGGTATGAGCGGCGGGGCGCGCCGTGCGGCGGCGCTTGGAGATGGCTTCGAGTACCGTGGCGGTTTTGAGCATCAGCATAGGGTCCTCCTTGTTGAAGGGAGTTAGCGTACGTGTCGTATGTGCTTCAAAAAACCTAGATGTCGCTCACGTCATGCTTTCGAACCACCACAAAGGGACAGGCACCTTTGTGGTGGTTTTGACGATCGGCTGTTGGCGCTTATGCGTGCGCGGAATCCTCGCGGCGTGCCGAGGGCGACATGCAGGTTTTTCGACTATGACTGCCTTCCATGGCACACCTCCTTAAGGCCGGGCGCGGCGCGCTTTGGGTATCTCGTACCCGTTACAATCCGCCCGTATTCTTGATGAGGGGGTTTGCCGTGTCAACCCCAATGTTTGGAAAACCATTGCCCCTGACAAAGCCTTTACAGAATGCCGAGGCCCCAAAGCGCGCCCGCAACGCGCCCTGCCTGCGCTAAACTGGAAGGCACGTACGCGATTACGAGAGGAGCCCGCATGGAGGCTTACAAGCAAGAGTTCATCAAGTTCATGGTTGAGTCCGACGTTCTTAAATTCGGCAGCTTTACGCTCAAGAGCGGCCGTCAGTCTCCGTTCTTTATGAACGCCGGCGCTTATGTGACGGGCTACCAGCTCAAGAAGCTGGGCGAGTATTACGCCCAGGCCATCCACGATAACTTTGGCGACGACTTTGACGTGCTGTTTGGGCCGGCCTACAAGGGCATTCCCCTGGCCGTCGTGACCGCCATTGCCTACCACGAGCTGTACGGCAAGGAGGTCAAGTACTGCTGCGACCGCAAGGAGGCCAAGGACCACGGCGCCGACAAGGGCAACCTGCTGGGCTATGAGCCCCAGGACGGCGACCGCGTGGTCATGGTCGAGGACGTCACCACCAGCGGCAAGTCCATCGACGAGACCTATCCCAAGGTCAAGGCTGCTGCCGATGTCGAGATCAAGGGCCTCATCGTATCCCTCAATCGCATGGAGGTCGGCAAGGGCGGCGTGACCACCGCGCAGAAGGAGATCGAGGCCAAGTACGGTTTTCCCGTCGCGAGCATCGTTTCCATGGCCGAGGTCGTCGAGACCCTCTACAACCACGAGATCGACGGTAAGGTCGTCATCGATGACGAGCTCAAGGCCGCCATCGACGCCTACTACGAGCAGTACGGAGCCAAGTAGGTAGTTACGCGGTTTTACCAAACCGCGTAACGGCTCGACGCTGCGCGGGCCGCATTTGGACAATCTGACGTTCAACTTCAAGGGCGCGACCAGAAGGTCAGCGCCCTTTCGTTTCACGTCACCTTGTCTCAAATGCGACCCGCTCGCTGTCGTTGCCAAGACATCGGCGTTGCCGTTGCTGTGGGGTACTCATTGGGGACAGACTTAAATGACTAGTCAGAGTGAGAGTGGATAATCTCCCGTTTTTGGCCTGTGTGCGGGCTCAAAGTGGGAGATTATCCACCCTCGTCATTTTGGCACTTGGGGACGTTCCTTTTGTGCCGACAGCTGGGGACACTCCTTGCCGAATGTGGGCCGTCGGTTGCTACACGACGGTGATGGCGACCTGGGCGTAGCGGCTGCAGGGGCGCTCGGCGCGCGTCTGCACGGTGAGGGTGAGCACGAAGCGATCGCCGGGTCGTGCGTCGGCGGGCACGACGAAAGTGGTGTCCACTGTGCATTCTTGCCACAGCGACAGGTCTTGGGTACCTGCATAGCTCGACGGGTCCACGGCGATATCCCAATGCGCATCGAGTCCCTTGTCGTCGGGATCGACGATGGTCGCTGCAAGGGCGACGCGTTCGCCGGCTATAGCACTGCGATCGGCCGCAACTTCGACAACATGCGCCGGGTGCGAGCAGACTGCCGGATCATGGGCGCACCATTGCGCGCGGGCGGCAAAGTCTTCCTGATAGGCGCGCAGGTAGGGATTGGGGTTGTCGTCTGCAGGCGTACTGATGGCGTCAAAATCGGTGGGTGCTCCTGCATCGGGATGCCCATCAAGAAACATACGGCCGAGCAGCGTATCGAAGTTGCGGTCGTCGATACCGCGCAGGCCAAACGGCAGCAGCGGGATATAGGTCATACTGTCGCCTTCGGCCATAAAGTCGCCGCGCTCAAACTGCATTGCGGGCACGCCTTCCAGGCCCCAATCCAGACGGGCATGCTTGCCAAACTGAAAGCGCTCGGGCTCGTTTTCGTAGTCCTTGCCATCACCATAGAGCATATAGCGCGCCATGAGGGGGCCGTTGCCCTGGGTGAGATTATGCTCGGGCCAAGGAGCCTTAAACAGCGGCAGCGTATCGGGCTGAGCTATTTTGGCGTTGACATAGCTGCCATACTTATGGGGCACACACCAAAAGACGAGCTCGGGAAAGAGCTCGCGCCCATGGTCGAGCCATGAGTTGTCCTGACCTACGCCATTGGCAACCCCCATCACGCGCACCTTCTGATAGATCCGCTGCCGCACGGCGGGCCACTCGGGTGTGTTCTGCCATTGTTCGGCGATGGACATGAGGGCGCGAACGATAGTGTTCATACCGCCCCAGGAAAGGAGCCACAGCGTGCGGGGGTCGTCATCCATGATGGCGTCGGCGATGACGCGCGAACCGGGCGTTTCCTCGCGCACGTCGCCCTCAAAGGCGACGTTGCCCATATAGGTGCGCTCGATCATCTGGGCGGGCGTGGGGAAGGACGGCTCGCCGGCGGCAGCGGCGTTGGCCTGTAGCTGCGGCCAGGCCTGGGCATACTCGTTGCTCCACAGGCTTTCGATCCAACCCTCGGGGAATGGGCGGTACTCCATGAGCGAGCCAGCTTCGGGGTCGGGCTCGTGCGGAACGACGTCCCAGGTATAGGAGCGCACGCCTTTGGTCCGCCAATGCGGATTCACCTCGCCCAGCGTATGAACACCATCGCCAAGAAAGTGATATTGCGAAGCCGTGTACACCACAGCCTGCACATCGAGCACATTGAGATACAGAGCCAAATGAACCAGAGAGTTCATATCATCGACTTCCATATCGGTGGTGACAATCACCCGAGTCAAATTCTGAGACATAGGAATAACTCCAACCACGATTTGTTTTCAGCCAGTTACGCGCAAGGCAAGACGGGGCCCACGCCCGCATCGCCACCGACCTGGCGGCCCGCCGGAAGCGCCCGGCCAGCGTTTCGAACAACGTTAACTCAGGGTGCCCCGCCCTTTAGTTTTGTGAACATTCCGCAGCGCGGACCCGTTTATCCGTTGTTCCGAAGGAGCAGGATGAACGGGCCCATGCGCGAGGACGTTCACAAAACTAAAGGGCGGGGCACCCGATGGGACGGCTACCTCGAAACCCTAGCCGACCACTCCCAGCAGCCCACCGGCTCGCCGTCGATGAGTACGTTGCCCCCGTCGAAGTCTTGATAACACAGGTCGTTGAACTGGTGGATCCACACGCCGTGATTGAACGTCTTCTTGGGCGAGCCGTCGGCCTCGCGGTACACGCCGGTCAGGTCCTCGACATGGCTAAAGTAGGTGAGGTGCACGTTGGCGCCGGCATCACGCAGGCGCGCCGTGAGCGGCAGCACCGTCTGCTGCGGGCACACGAGCTCGTCGCCCTTGGAGTGCGTAAACCACAGCGGCGTCTTGGCGAGTGCGGCCACGTCCTCGTCCGTGGCGTTGTACCACGGGGCACAGCAGGGAAGGCCCGCGGCGAAGAACTCGGGATAGTCGGCGCACAGGCGCAGGGTCATAAAGCCGCCGTTGGAAAGACCGGCGACCACGATGCGATCGGTGTCGATGCGGTCGGCATGCTCGGCGACAAACTCGTCGATGAGCGCCTTGAGCACGGGAGAGTAGATGCTTTGGTTGGAGCGACCGAGTTGCTCGACGCCGTTGTCCATCCAAAAGGTGGGAGACTGCGGCACGAGCACCCAGGCAAAGCCGCCAAAGTAGCGCTGGATCTGCTTTTGCGAGAGCGCTGTCACGCGGTTGCCGGTGTAGGCACGCGTCGCGCCCTCGCCCTGTGTGGTGCCCTTGCCCTCGCCGGCGCCGTGCAGGTACACGATCAGCGGCGCCTTCTCGATGGCGGGCGTGTCCTTGGGCGCAAACGGGTTGAAGAGCGCGGAGTCAGCGGGCTCAAAGCTCGGCTCAAAATAGCCGTACTCGAGCGCGATGCCGTCGACGGGCGTTTGCTGCACGGCGTTATGCCAGCCCTTGAGCGCGGGACAGATGTCGCCGCGGCTGCGATCGAAGACGAGGCCCGCGGTGGGGTCGTCGCCGTCTTCGCCCGGGAGCGCCACAAGCTGCGTCACGCGCAGGCGGCTCTCTATATAGCGCGAACCCAGCACGCCACCCTCGATCTCTTTGGTGAGACGCACCTCGGGCGTCTCGAGCGCTACGTGTGTGCCCTTGGGCAGGCGCTGGCCGTTCTCATCACAGGGGTAGGTGGCGAGGACCGGCACGTAGCCCACGGAGGGCGCCGCGTGATCGGCCCCGTGCTCCTTGCGCATCAAGACCTCGCCGGCGCGCTCGTGGCGGGCACAGTAGATATTGAACGTGTGCTCGTTCACGTCGTTGGCGCGCACGGTACAGGGCAGGTCGAGTACGACCTTGCTGATCCAGGGGCCAAAATCGCCCAGCGTGGTGACGGTTGCGTAGGTACACGATTTGAGTTCCATGAGCTACTCCTTTGTGCCGCAAGTACTAAACAAGGGCGGCAATACAGATTAAACATGTTTAGTCTAATGCAGAACTGTAGAATGAGCAGATGAACTCGGTAAACGGTAAAACGGAACACGCAATGAACTACTAAACAGACGTTTACTAGTAACTAGCAGGACTTTTGTTGAGGATCTAACAGGTTATAGAGGTGTTCATCAAAATAAAAGCCCACGTAAATAGCCATATATCAATATCGGGTCAAATAGACGATCTTCTACCGTCTAAATACGCTTACCCCCGATTTCCTACCGTTCACCGGACTCCAGACGGCAAAATCGCCACAAATCAGGCACTCCGTGTAAACTAAAGCCAGTAAACGTTCAGTAAACAAATTGTTTACGACAGCGTATCCAAGGGTTCGGCAACCGTAAGGGGTTATAGTCGCCGAGCCAAAGGCGTGCTTACACAAGCGAGTAGGCACACGAAGATATGGGGAGGGGTCCCATGGCAGTAGATAACAAGCAGATTGCCACCGATGTCCTCGAGCTCGTGGGCGGTGCGGAGAATGTTTCCGTTGCCACCAACTGCATGACGCGCCTGCGTCTGACGCTCAAGGATAACAGCAAGGCCGACGTGGAGAAGATCAAGAAGGTGAAGGGTGTTCTGGGTTGCCAGTTCGCCGGCAGCCAGCTCCAGGTCATCATCGGCCAGAACGTGCCCAAGGTGCTCGCCGAGTTCGTCGCCATCTCCGGCGTCAAGCAGGGCGAGGCCGTCAACGAGAACCTCGATGCTCCCAAGGAGAAGTTCGAGCTCAAGAACCTGCCCAACATCATCCTCGACTATCTGTCGGGCTCCATGACCCAGCTCATCCCGCTGCTCATGGCCGGCGGTCTGTTCCGTACCATCGCGGCCGTCCTCGGCCCCACCATGCTCGGTGTGCTCTCGGCCGACGACCCGACCTATACGTTCCTCTACACCACGCTGTACGAGGCCACGTTCACCTTTATCCCCATCTACCTGGGTTATGCCGCGGCTAAGAAGCTCGGCGCCAGCCCGGTGCTCGGCATGCTGCTCGGTGGCGCCCTCATGGCTCCTTCCGTGGTGAGCGTCGCCACCCAGGAGGGCGGCGGCATCATCTCCGTCTACGGCATCCAGATCGCTGCTGCCAACTATCAGCAGTCCGTCCTGCCGATCATCCTTTCGGTGCCCGTCCTGTACTTCATCGAGAAGTTCTTTAAGAAGGTTATGCCCGACGTGCTGTCCACGGTCTTCACGCCGTTCTGCACCATGATCGTCACGATCCCCATTGCCTTCATCGTCCTCGCTCCGATCGGCAACGAGATCGGTACGCTGATCGCCAACGCCCTCTTCGGCCTTGCTGACCTTGGCGGCATCGGCATCCTGATCGTCATGGCCATCCTCGGCGCCTTCTGGCAGCTCTTCGTGGTCTGCGGCATGCACATGCCCGTCATCCTGCTCGCCCAGGTTCAGATCATCGCTGCCGGTTACGATCCCTTCGTCTTCGTTTCCACCAACTGCGCTATGGCCGCTGTCTGGGGCTGCGCCTTCGGTGCCTTCCTCAAGATGAAGAACCCCGACGAGAAGTCTCTCGCCATCGGTTACGTCATCTCCGCCATCGCCGGCGGCGTCACCGAGCCCGCGCTCTTCGGCATCCTCATGCGCTTCCGTCGCACCATGTTTGGCATGTTCATCGGCGGTGCCATCGGCGCTGTGTTCTCCGGCCTCATGGGTGTTACCTACTACCTCGCAGGCGGTGCCTCCAACTTCCTGGTCTTCACCAACTACCTGCAGGGTGGCCAGATGAACACCGTCTGGGCTATCGTTGGTATGGCAATCTCCTTTGTCATCGCCGCTGCCGTCGTCTTTGCCTGCGGCTTCTCCAAGGAGGAACTCGCCGAGATGGAGGCCTAAGGCCAAACCGTTCGGTCACATATGACCTCACCTACACGACAGGGCCCCGTCAGGCGTAAGCCCGGCGGGGCCCTTCTTGCAAGGTAGACTGATGGGGCGGACGGTATTCGCCCGCGATGGTTTGCCAAGCGGCGGGGGCTTTCGCGCGGGGTTACCGCGAAAGCCCTCGGCGGTTCGCAAATCCTTTATCAAACGAAAGGACATGCAGATGAGTTTGGGAAAGCTGACCGTCAACGGTCGCCAGGATGGCTTTTTGTGCGAGGGCAAACCGTTCTTCTGGTTTGCCGATACGTGCTGGAGCGCATTTACGAGCATCGCCGAGAACGACTGGGATTACTACCTGACCCGCCGTGCCGAGCAGGGCATGAACGCACTGCAGATCAACACGCTGCCGCAGTGGGATCGCTGCTGCCCCGACCTGGGCATTTGGCCCTATGCCAGCGAGGACGGCGTGCACTTTGATTGGTCCCGTCCCAACCAGGCGTACTGGGATCGTGCCGCCGCCATGTGCCGTGCTGCCGTCGAGCACGGCATTCGTCCGGCGCTCGTGCTCATGTGGTGCAACTACGTGCCCGGTACCTGGGGTGCCAAGATCGCCGAGCGTTGCGGCGCCGAGGTTATGCCGCGTGAGGAGGTTCGCGTCCACGTTGCCCGCGTCGTCGAGAACCTGGGCGAGTTCGACCCCGTCTACGTGGTGACGGGCGATACCGACTTTGCCGGCGACGAGGCGATCGCCTATTACGAGGACGCCCTCGACGAGGTCGTCAAGCGCGCGCCCGAGGCACTGCGCACCATGCATATCAACCGCGGTAACCGCACCATTCCGGCGCAGTATCTGGACCGTCTGGACTTTTATATGTTCCAGCCCGGCCACAACTACGAGGGCCAGCCCGAGGCATGGCGTCTGCCGCAGGACTTTATCGCCAACTATCCCAAAAAGCCGATGGTCAACTCCGAGCCTTGCTACGAGCAGATGGGTGCGTCGCGCAACGTCTACTGGCGTTTTACCGCGCAGGATTGCCGCGCGAGCGTATGGTCGTCGATTCTTGCCGGCGCCAGTGCCGGCGTGACCTATGGCGCACACGGCGTGTGGAACTGGCAGACATCGCGCAGCCAGGGCTCGGTCCTGGGCGAGGGCTTTGACATGCCCTTCCGCTGGCAAGAGTGCCTGCAGTTTGCGGGCGTGTGGGACTTTGGCCTGATCGAGCACGTGCTACGCGGCCTGGGTGCCACAAGCGCGGATGGGGCGGTAGCTGTTGAACCCGCGCAGGAGTTGCTCGACGATGCACGCGAAGCCATCCGTGTGGCGCGCGTGGGCGAACGCGTGGTGGTCTATCTGCCGAGGACCACGGCCGTCAAGCTCAAACTCGAGGGCGGCGCAACCGCCTGGAATGCTGTGGCGTTTGATCTGGAGAACAAGCGCGTGGCAAACCTGCCGGTTGTGCCCGTCGACGGTGCCGTGCGCGTGGCTCAGCATCCCTTTGAGCACGACGCGCTTCTGGTGGTCTCGCCCACTCAGTAGCGCGCGGTTCCAACGCGACCAGCGGCAAAAAGGCGCGGGCAACGACTACAGAATGAGGGTGGATAATCTCCCGTTTTTTGCCTGTGTACAGGCTCAAAGTGGGAGATTATCCACCCTCGTCATTTAAGTGTCCAAAAATCCTCTCTCGTTTTATTTGAGCCCGGGCAGCTTGGTAAAGGGGAAGGACTGCTCGAGGAACTCGGAGCAGCGGGCGTAATCTTTGGCAAAGTAGCTGCTGTAGAGCGAATCGAGCACGTATTGCACGGCGATGTGACTGGCAAACTGCGTGATGCGGTGCGTCATGCTCTCGTGGTCACTCACCGTAAGGTAGGCGGCAAAGCCAGGGTGAATGCGCGCGCAATAAGGCGTGCCGATGACGATGACCGGGACATGTCGACTGCTGAGGATCGGCAAGATGTCCTTGAGGTTGGGGGCAAGGCCGCTGTAGGAGATGACGATTGCCGCATGGTCGGGGCCCGAGGCGAGCGCCGTTCGCACCTGGGCCTCGACACCGTCGTGGCACGTCGCGCTTTTACCGGCGGAGAGCAGGCGGTCGCGGAACATTCCCGCTGGATAGAGGTTGTGCGAGCCCGTGTAGATGTCCACGGTGCCGGCGCGCATGATGAGCTTGGCGGCGTGGTTGAGCTGTGCAGGGTCGAGCAGCTCCTGCGTTTCGGCCAAGGTGGTCTGGTAGAGCCCCTCCATGCGTTCCATCACCTGCGCAGGGGTGGAGGTGGCATCGAAGGGAAAGTTGATGTCCACGTCGCGCCGGTTGCCCGCCTCGGTCGCCTGGCGGATGAGCTCGACCTTGAGATCTTTGAAGCCCTCGAGGCCGAGCTTTTTGCAAAAGCGGTGAACGCTCGCGACCGAAACGTTGGCGCGCGCGGCAAATTCCTTAATGGAAAGCCCGCGCACATCCTCGCCCATGGCGAGCGCCGTTTGCCCAAGTTGTTGCTCGGTGGGGGTGAGGCTTTTGCCCTGCGTGATCTTTCGCCTGATATCCATATGGCTCCTATGCGTTTGCGTCGCGATAAACCAATCATAGCGATAAATAAAACGTTCGGCTTGGCTGGGAGTTTTGGTCCGCCGGTCTATGAACGACGGACCGCTCGACGCTGCGCGGGCTCAACATAGGGCGTGCCCTGCCCGAGTTGTTTGCGCTCGGGCTGCTATCCGAGCACGCGTACGGGCCCCAAGAGGCCGCTGGGATCGGAGGGCTCGGTCATGCCGAACATGTCGGGGACGGCGTGGTCGAGGGTGTTGATGATATCGATCGTAAGCGCGTGCTCGCCGGCTAAAAGTGCGGCGGCCTCAAAGCGGTAAGGCGGACAGATGCGGGTGCCGAGGGATTTGCCGTCGAGGGTGACGGTTGCGGTCTCAAAGACCTCGCCAAGGTCGATGACGGTGCGGGTGGCCGCTTCGCCCAGGACAAAGGAGGCCCGGTAGCGGAATGTGCCGGCCTTGCCGGGGAACTCGGCCGAGGAAAGGTCGTGCAGGTCTGCAAGCTCAACAGACTCGCCAAAGGCATCGGTGCCAGGGGCAGAGAAGGCAACCGCCCAGGGCCCGTCGACGCATGTGGCTTCGTCTTCGGCGGTTGCCACAGCAACGGAACCTGTAGCCCCAAGGACCACGATGCAGCTCTCGTAGGGAGCAAGCTCGAGCGTGCCGTCAAAGGCGGCGGGCTCGGTGCCGTTGAGCAGGTCGAGGCGCGCGCCTGCAACGGGTGTGCCGTCGGCAAGCGCAATCTGAGTGGAGATACCCTGCTTGGGATGCTCGTTGACGAGCATCAGATAGCTCTCGCCCGCCCGCTCGTAGCGCAGTGCGCGCAGCCAGGGCTGGGGCGCGGCGCAAACCACGGTCTGCATGCCGGTGTTGGCAAGTGTGTCTGCGAGCTCGGTGGTCGCCAGGAGCTTGATGCCGGCGACCGCGGCTGCATCCAGGGAGGCAAAGCCCTCGCGGCCTGCAGTGTCACCGTCGTAGCGCTTGTTCGGCAACTCATCCAGCGCGTACACGGCAACACCTGCGGCTGCGGCACGCGCGGCAAAGTCGAGCACGGCTCCGCCGACAAACTCGGCTCCGGGCATCACCAGGCAGCGGTATGCCTGGCCGTTCACGCCAAAGCCGCTACCGTCTGCGGCAATTTCAACGGCATAGCGCCCTGCGTCCTCAAATGCCTCTGCCGGCACGATGTCAAAGTCGACCTGCGCGCGCATAAGCTCGGAGGCGGCATGCTGCATAAAGTTCGCCTCGCCTGCCCACTCGGCGTCCGCATGGTAGAGAAGCGCCACCGGGGTCGTTGCGCGCCCGCCGCTCAGCAGGCTCGCCGTACGGTTCATGTAGCTCATGAGCTGCCCAAAGTGTGCAAACTGGGGGTTTTGGCCATGCGCATAGAAATGCGGCGGGCAGTCCCAGTCGGGGAAGGCGGCCATGCTAAAGGCATGCGGCACAAACCAATTGACGCCGCGCACCAAAAAATGATCGGCGATCCACTTCATCTCGCGTAGGCCTTCGTGCCATCCAAATGCGCCAAAGACCTCGGCCATGCAGCGCCCCTGCTTTTTGGGGTCGAGGTGCGCTGCCGAGGAGCCCAGCTTGGGCAGCACGTAGTTATAGAACTCGAGGTCCCACACGCCGCGTCCGTAGCTGTGAAGGCCGCGGTCCATGCCGGGTACCAGCTGGTTGATCACGATCTCGACGCCCGCCATGTCCTGACCGCCCACGGCGCGGAAGTAGTGCCCGGCGCCCACGCCCAGGCGCGCGTGGCAGTCCTTGTCCTCGATAACGTGGCCGATGTACTGCACGCCGCGCGCGCGGCACCAGTCTCCGAGCTGGTCGCAGAAGCACTCCTTATAGAGGGTGCTCGCGATGTCCATATAGACGTGGCGTACGTGCGCGCCGGCCGGCTCGCGGTCCCACAGGTGCGGGAGCTCGGCCAGGTAGCGCTCGCCCAGTGCCGCGCGTAGGCGACGCTCAAGCTCGGCCGACCAGGGTAGGGGCGCGGTGGCCTTGCCGATGAGCGTGTCCGAGATGCCATCGGGGCCCGTGGTGCCCTTCTCGTTGGCAAATCCGGGCTCATCGGAGAAAAAGCCCAGGATCGTCTTGCCAAACTCATCGCCCAGATGCTCAAAATGCGGCTCGTAGACAGCATCGATGAGCTGCGCCACCGAGGCGCGGTCGACCATATTGATGTAGTCCTCGTTGTAGGAGGTCTTGCCGCTCGTGAACATCACGCATGCCTGCGTGAGGCCCGCAGGTGCATCGAAGACCAGGCGGCTGGGGTTGCCGTCTGCATCGTCGATTACTCGGTAAGCGACGTCGACGGGGCTGCCGTCCTGCATAAATGTCACGCCGTAGAAGCGCTCCGTTTTGTCGAGCATGTTGGCGAGCGCGATGCTCGCGGCGGACGTGGGGCCCACGATGTCGAACGTGCGGTGCGTGAGCACGATCTTGCGGAGCTCGGGCACGGCCTCCTTGACGGCGCCGTTGGCAAAGCCCGTGGGGAAGTGCGCGTCGTCCAAGATCCAGAGCTTAAGGCCCAGCTGCCTGCACTCGTCAATGACAAAGCGCAAGTCGCGCCACCAGCCCTCGCCGCAAAAATCGGGGTGTGGGCGGCTTTCGAGACAGACCTCGTGGATGTCGGCGCCGGCGATCTTTTCCAGATACTCGGCAATGGTCTTATGGCTCTCGCCCTTCATCCACAAAAACGGAAGCACGTGGTTGTCGTATGTGCCCTCGAGCACCTGCTGATAGTACGCGGTCATGGATCCTCCTTGGCTCGATCGATCTGCTGCATAGCACAGATTATGGACGCGTCGGCGCGTTCTGCTAATATCTGAATCACGACGAACTATGACCAAATCAACGATTGGCAAGCCATGGAGATCGACGAGCTCGAGCGTAGGCTCAACGAACTGAGCGCCAGTGAGATCGCTTATAAAGACGGCATGGCATTTGATTGGTCGATTATGACCGAGCATGTCGAAATCGACGGATGCCCAGTGCGCAAGATTGGGCAGCCAGGGTTTGCCTATGCCCAGCCCGGCATGCCGCGCGGCCTGACGATAAGGAAAAACTCGCGCTTTAATGCAGTTCCCGAGCACGTGCATGATTACGTGGAGATGAGCTATGTGTATCGCGGGCGCTGCCCGCAGACGGTGGCGGGGGAGAGGCTCGAGTTGCGCCGCAACGAGGTGCTTTTGCTCGACGCCCTTTGCCCTCATGCCGTGGCGGCGCTCGGCGAGGACGACATCATGCTGAGCATGACCGTTTCACGCTCTTTTTTGCGCCGGAGTCTCGAGTCGAGCCTCTCGCGCGAGAGCGCGGTCTCGCGGTTTTTGTTCAACGCGCTCAACAGCGAGACGGACCATCGGGGCCATGTCCGTTTTTACTGCGGCGAGAGCCGTCGGATTCGGCGCTACATGCAGGAGATGCTCTGCGAGCTGTACGACCCGAGCCCCAACGGTCCCGAGATCGTCTTGCGTCTGTTTCAGCTGTTTTTGGCCGAGCTCATGGATTGCTACGAGCGCGAGCTGGTGCGCGGCGCGGCGGACGGCACGGCGGGGCCCACTGCCCTGGTGACGGGAATGCTTGGCTATATCGATCGCGAATTCGCCGCGTGCTCCCTCGAGGGGATGGCGGCGGAGTTTGGCTTGAGCCCTAATTATGCGACGGCGCTTCTCAAGCGCCATGTGGGCAAGACCTTTAGGCAGCTTGTGCAGGAGCGACGCCTGGTACGTGCGGCCGAGCTTCTGCGCGGCGGCGCCACGGCCGGGGCGGCTGCGCATGCGGTGGGCTATGAAAACATGAGCTTCTTCTACCGTAAGTTTCACGACAAGTATGGCTGCACCCCCGCGGCATACCGCCGGTAAGCGCGGGGCGGATCGTCTTCGCTCCTTCGGTGTCAAAAAGTTTCAGCTGCAGCGCTGTTGCAGCGCGCGTCTGCGAAAAGAAGTGTCGGGTTTGGCACCCCTGCCCCTGCCTGTCGCGTGCGTGGGCGATACTCGGCCTATCGACCCGCAATGCAAAGGAGATGCTCATGGCAAACATCAAGTTCCCCGAGGGTTTCTATTGGGGCGGCGCCACGGCCGCCAATCAGTTTGAGGGCGCTTGGAACGTGGACGGCCGCGGTCCGTCGGTCGACGACCACTTCTTGGGTGGCAGCTACAAGGAGCCGCGCCAGATTACGATCGACATCGACCCTAACCGCTTCTACCCCAACCATGACGGTATCGACTTTTACCATCACTACGAGGAGGACATCGCGCTGTTCGCCGAGATGGGCTTTACCATGTTCCGCATGTCCATCTCTTGGAGCCGCATCTTCCCCAACGGTGACGACGCCGAGCCCAACGAGGCCGGCCTCGCCTTCTACGACCGCGTCTTCGACTGCCTGCGCGCTCACAATATCGAGCCGCTCGTGACCCTGTCGCACTACGAGATGCCCTATCACCTGGTCGAGAAATACAACGGCTGGGCGAGCCGCGAGCTCATCGGCTTCTTTGAGAAGTACTGCCAGACCGTCTTCGACCGCTATCAGGACAAGGTCAAGTTCTGGCTCACCTTCAACGAGATCAACTGCGGCACTCAGGACATGGGCAACCTCTTTGAGACCAGCATGATTCAGGGCTTTGAGGGCCCGGCTTCGGCGGTCCATGCTACGCCGCAGGCTCGTATGCAGGCGCTGCACCACCAGTTTGTCGCCAGCGGCCGCGTCGTGCGCTATGCCCACGAGCACTATCCGCAGTTTAAGATGGGCAACATGGACTGCTTCGTCCTCTCCTATGCCGCCACGTGCGATCCGGCCGACGTGTTCGCCACGCAGCAGGAGATGAATACCATGAACTGGTACTGCTCCGACGTGCAGGTGCGCGGCAAGTATCCGTTCTATGCCAAGCGCTTCTGGGCCGAGAACGATGTCGAGCTTGTGATGGAGGACGGTGACCTGCAGGATATCGCCGACGGCAAGGTCGATTTCTACACCTTTAGCTACTACATGTCCGGCACCGTGGGCACCCACAAGGATCACGAGATGACCGAGGGCAACATGACCTTTGGCGGCAAGAATCCCTATCTGGAGTCCACCGACTGGGGCTGGCAGATCGATCCGCTGGGTCTGCGCATCGCCCTCAACGAGATTTACGCCCGCTACGAGATTCCGCTGATGGTGGTCGAGAATGGCATGGGCGCCTACGATGAGGTCGAGGAGGACGGCTCCATCCGTGACCCGTATCGTATCGCCTACTTGCAGAGCCACGTCAAGGCCATGGGCGAGGCCATTGCCGACGGCGTCGACCTGATCGCCTACACCTGGTGGGGCCCCATCGACCTGGTTTCCGCCGGCACCGGCGAGATGCGCAAGCGCTACGGCTTTATCCACGTCGATAAGTACGACGACGGCACCGGTACCTACGAGCGACGCCGCAAGGACAGCTTCTACGCCTACCAGAAGATCATCAAGTCCAACGGTGCCGAGGGCCTGGATTAATCGACAATATGAGTGCCACCGGGGAAAGGCGTTGGGATGGGCTCGCGATTCGAGTCCCTACCTTAGCATTTGAACCATTTGGCACTATAATCACCATAGGCATGCGCACAACGTTGCGCTTAATCAAGAGGAGAAAACGTATGGGTCTGTTTGACATGTTCAAGAAGAAGGCTGAGCCCGCGACTGCCGCTGCTCCGTCCTCCATCTCTGCTTCTGCCGGCGCCGACGTGCTGTGCTCGCCCGTCAAGGGCAAGGTCATCAAGATGGCCGACGTGCCCGATCCCGTCTTTGGCGGCGAGGTCCTGGGCAAGGGCTGCGCCGTGTGGCCCGAGGACGATCTGGTCTACGCTCCCTGCGACGGCAAGGTGACCGTCACCATGGGTCACGCCGTGGGCCTGCAGTCCGATAGCGGCATCGAGGTTCTGGTGCACGTTGGCGTCGATACCGTCAACATGAACGGCGACGGCTTCGAGGGCTTCGTCAAGGCCGACGACGTCGTGAAGGCCGGCCAGCCCATGCTCAAGATCGACCGCGCCAAGATCGCCGCTGCCGGCTACAAGGACTGCGTCGTCGTTGCTGTGTCCAACACCGCCGAGTTTGCCGATGTCGAACTCGCCGTCGAGGCCGACTCCGCTGTCGCCGCCGGTGACGCCATCGTTAAGGTCGTCCGCAAGTAAACTGCGACATCCAAAGGATGTGCAAAGGTGGTCGGGTTGTCCGGCCACCTTTTTTATTGCACCGCGGGGAAGCGTTTTATTGCACGTTGGGCGGGCTTGCAAACCGTTCGGACGCTAAAACGAACCGACCGCGCCTTCGTGCCGTCGAGGGTGTTAATAAGTGGATAGTATGGGCTTACTTATTACAACGTGCGCCGCGTCTGGGAAGCGCGGTGCCGCTCATTGGGAGGAACAACATGAAAAAGAAGCTGCTGCTTGCGCCCCTCATGGCCGTTTTGGTTGCATGCGTGGTCGTGCTTTCCGGTTGTGGAGGCCCTTCGATCGAGGAACTCATCACCGAGGATCTTACGACTCAGTTTGACGAGGTCAAGAACGGTGGCGACGAGTTCCTTTCTGGTCTGGAGGAGGCTTCGGGCGACGAGTTCGAGCAGCTGGGTATCGATCCCAAGGAGTATGCCAAGACCTATCTCGAAGGCTTTGACTACGAGATCGGCGACGTGACGGTCGACGAGGACAAGGGTGTCGCGACCGCCGAGGTCTCCATCACCTGCAAGTCCATGAACAAGATCGTCGAGGACTTCTCCACCCAGTATCAGGAGAAGGTCGCCGCGCTTGATACGGTTCCTTCCGATGACGAGCTGTACAAGATGGCAGGTCAGGTTATGGTCGATGTGACCAAGGCAACCGAGCCCAGGAAGACCACGGTTATCTTCAAGTACACCTGCAACGACGACGGCGAGTGGTCTGCCGACGACTCTGTCAACTCCGAGATGATGGATGCAATGCTGAGCTAGTTTGTTGCGGCGTTTTACCAAACGCCGCAACTGCTCGACGCTGCGCGGGCACCAGAGCGACAACTTGTCATTCAAAGAGGACGGCATGACCAGAAGGTCTATGCCGTCCTCTTTTCATGCCAATTTGTTCGCTCTGGTGCCCGCTCGCTGTCCGTCCTCTACCTGCGGCGTTGCCATGGTAGTCATTGGGGCGGCACTTGGGGACGTTCCTTTTCTGCCGGCAGTTGGGGACACTCCTTGCGCCAGCGTTGCATCGAATGCTCGGGAAAATACGAGCCGGTATTTGGCCGAATAGCGGGTCGCGGTTTCCGGATGGGGTGGGTTGCGGAAAGTGCGACCCGGAATATTGCTCCACAACGGGATGCCGTTTCCCCGATGGAGCTCAAGCGGAAAGCGCATCCCATTCCGGAGCTTCAAAACGGGATGCGCTTTCCGCGCGGAAGAATTGTCGCAGCTGCGTTAAGCAGTGTCGCTCGTTACTCGCCCAGAATCAGCGCCGCGAGCTCGTCCTGGGTGTCCACCACGTAGTCGGCGCCGGCGGCCTCCAGCTCTGCGCGGCCGCGGAAGCCCCAGGTGACACCGGCGCTCTTGAGGCCGGCATTGTGACCGGTCAGGATATCGACATTGGAATCGCCTACATAGAGTGTGGTTGCCGGATCGGCGCCTAGCTCTTTCATCACATGCAGCGTAACAGGCGCCTCGGGCTTGGGAGGAAACGCATCGACGCGGCCCTGCACCAGCGCAAAGCGCTCGGAACCAAAATACTTTTCGATAAGCGGAGCCGCCGAGACGTGGTCCTTGTTGGTGAGCACGGCGAGCTGCACATCCGCGGTGCGCAGGCGGTCGAGCATCTCGATCGTGCCTGCGTACGGTGCGGTGTGGTCCTCCTTGTGCTCGCCGTAATAAGCCCTAAACTCGGCAAGCGTCTGCTCAAACATACGCCCGTCGCCCGCATACTCGGCAGGCATAAAGCGTTCGACCAGCTTGAGCATGCCGTTTCCCACTTTGTAGCGGTACTCGTCTACGGCAAACGTGGGCCAGCCGTGCATCTCGCAGGTATGGTTGCCGGCGGCCGCCAGGTCCTCGAGCGTGTTGAGAATGGTGCCGTCCAGATCAAAAATCACATGGGAATAATCCGCTGCCATGGTTGCTCCTGCCGCTTGAGTTGTAAAACGCACCCCATGATACTGGGCATGCGTGCCGGGCATGTTTGGAATCTGAATATCTTTAATAGCCCTGAGCCTTTGTCGTTAGCAAATCCTCGGTAGCTGCTCTCCTACGAGCATGTCGAGGATACGGGTCGAGCCCCAGCCGGTGCGTACGCGCACGGCGGGACGGGCGCCCTCGGCAAGCGGCAGCACGCGGCCGATAATGGCAGCGTTCTCTCCGTAGCGGGCGGCGCGCATGGCCGCCAGCGCGGCATCGGCCTGCTCAGCCGGCACCACGGCGACCATCTTGCCCTCGTTTGCCACCTGCAGCACATCGTAGCCGAGCATCTCGCAGGCTGCCTGCACGTCGGGGCGCACGGGCACGGCATCCTCGTCGACCTCCATGGCAACGCCGCTGGCCTGCGCAAACTCGTTGAGCGTCGAGGCCAGGCCACCGCGCGTGGGGTCGCGAAAGCAGCGCGTGTCGGGTGCTGCGGCAAGCACATCGGCAATCAGCTGGTTGAGCGGCGCGGCATCGCTTTCGATGGTGCTCGAAAACGCCAAGCCCTCGCGTTGGCTCATGATGGCGATGCCGTGGTCGCCGAGTGTACCCGACACCAGAATGACGTCGCCGGGGCGGCAGTTGGCGCCGCTGAGCGCCACACCCGCGGGTACCTCGCCCACGCCGGCGGTATTGATGTAGACGCCGTCGGCCCCGCCGCGCTCAACCACCTTGGTGTCGCCGGTGATGATCGCCACGCCCGCCTCGCGCGCCGTCTCGGCCATGGTCTGCACGATCTGACGCAGCTTATCCATGGGATAGCCCTCTTCGAGGATAAAGCCGCACGATAGGTAGCGCACGTTGGCACCCGAGGTCGCGACGTCGTTGACGGTTCCGCACACGGCGAGGCGGCCGATGTTGCCACCGGGGAAGAACTGCGGCGAGACTACAAAGCTGTCGGTCGACATGGCGATGCGCCCGCTCGCGGGCAGCGCGGCGACGCCGGCATCGTTGCCCGCAAGCAGCTCGGGCGACCCAAAGGCATCCAAAAAGACCTCATCGATGATGCGCTTCATCATCTGCCCGCCCGAGCCGTGGCCCAACAGGACAGTGCTATCGGTGGCAGTACGGGACATATCGAAAACTCCAATCGTGGGGGGTCGGCAATAGCTGAGTGTGGCAGAATCGATGTTAAGTAAAAGTCAGCGAGCGCCATTCAGGCGAAGTGAGTTGCCTTGAAAGAGGAGGCTGCTGGGCTTTTGCCCGCAGCCGACGATTGAAAGGCAAATCGCTCGCCTGAATGGCGCGCAGCGTCGACCGGTCCGCCGTTCGTTAGAACGGCGGAACCTAACAGCCTCGGTAGCGGAAATATGCTGCACAGCTGCCCTCGGAGCTCACCATGCACGGTCCGACGGGATGTTCGGGCGTACATGCGTGGCCGAACAGCGGGCAGTCGCTCGGCGTGATGGCGCCGCGCAGCACGTCGCCGCAGCGGCACCCGCGTGGTTCGACCGTCGGTTCAATGGGTACGTCAAAGCGGGCGCCGGCATCAAAGCGCGCGAATTCGGGCCGGATGGAAAGACCCGAGTTGGCAATCGGTCCCAGTCCGCGCCACGTGGTGTCGCACGGCTCAAATACCTGCTCGACCAGCTGGCGCGCTACGGGGTTGCCGTCAGCGTTGACGCCACGGCGGTAGGCGTTGTCGATCGCCGGCCTTTTCTCGACAACCATCTGGACCAGCATGCAGATACCTTGCAGGATATCGACCGGCTCAAACCCGGTGACTACGCCGGGGGTCTCGAACTCATCGACCAAAAACCCAAAGGGTGCCAGGCCCGTGATGGTAGCGACGTGGCCCGGCAGGATAAAGCCGTCGATGGTGGTCTCGGGATCGTTGGCAATCGCGCATAGCGCCGGCGGCGTGGTCTTGTGGGCGCAATAGACCGAGAAGTTCTGGAGCCCGCGTGCATCGGCCTCCAAAATGGCGGCGGCGATGGTGGGCGTTGTGGTCTCAAAGCCCACGCCCATAAAAATGACCGGGCGATCGGGGTTGTGTTCGGCGATATCGAGTGCATCGAGTGGGGAGTACACAATGCGAATATCGCGCCCCGCGGCCTTTTGCGCGGCGAGCGAGGTAGACGACCCGGGCACGCGCATCATGTCGCCAAAGGTGGTGATGATGGCGCCGTCCATCTTGGCGAGCGCGATTGCATGGTCGATATCGCGGTTGGCGGTAACGCAGACGGGGCAACCCGGACCGCTCAGCAGTTTGAGCCCGGCAGGCATAATGGAGCGAAAGCCATAGCGCCCGATGCTCACGGTATGCGTGCCGCAGACTTCCATAAGGTTGATGCTGCGGCTGCCGACAAGCTCATGAATACGATCGATGAGCTCGCGAGCCAGCCTGGGGTCGCGAAATGCCGAAAAGTCGATACCGGAGCGCGCCGGCTGTCCGGCCGCCACTAGTATGCCTCGGCCGGATTGCTGGCCAGTTGGTCTTCTTCGGCCAGTTCGGTCATGGCATTAACGAGCTCGAGCGTTTCTTGCGCTTCCTGCTCGTCGACGATCTGGATGCCAAAGCCGGCGTGTACGAGAATATAGTCGCCAACCTGCGCCGTCGGCACGAGACGCAGCGAAACGGGGCGCTCGATGCCCATCATGTCGACGGTCGCCTTAAGGTCGTCGTCGCGTTTGACCACTTTACCGGGAACGGCAAGGCACATAATGTTCCCCTTTTATACGTTTTGCGCTGGATAGGCGCCTAATTACCCATCAGTTGATGGTAGCGCTCGCGGGAGTCACGAGCAAACGCGTTACACCTGTGAGACGGCGGCGCGCAGGCTGGCAAAACAGCCTATCGCGATGCTGTCTGCGCGAGGCGAGCGCGAGCGATGGCGGCCTGACCGTAGGCGATGCAGCCGTCGTTGACGGGCACGGCGTGGGGGACCAAGACGGCAAGACCGGCGTCTTTGAGTTCGTGGGTAAGGAGCCGAAGCAAAAGTCGGTTCATGAACACGCCGCCCGAGAGCGCGACGGTGTCGAGGTCTTCACGGACGCAGATCTCGCTTGCGATGCGGGCCGACGCGCGTGCGATGGTGGCGTGGAAGTCGAGCGCGAGCTTGCCAGCGGGCACGCCGGTCCTGATTCCCTCCAAAAGCGCCTCAAAAAGCGGCCTGGAGTTCAGAACATGGCAATCGTCCGGACGGGATGATTCGATTACGGAAAAGCTGGCCATATTGCCGGTGGGGCAGGCACTTTCACTGCTGAACGCGCGCCAGGCGGCGGCTTCGAGTTCTATGGCGGGTTCGCCCTCGTAGGTTGCCTTGTCACAGATGCCCAGAATTGCTGCCGCGGCATCAAAGAGGCGCCCCATGCTGCTGGTACGCGGGCTGTTGATGCCGCGCTCGATCATGGTGGCTGTCACGCGGCGCGTTTGCTCGTCGAGGCTGTCCAAAAGCCGAGCGGCACCTGGGTGCTCGAGCAGGCCGAGCTCACTGAGCAGGGCAAAGGCGTTGCGGCGGGCATCGCGTACGGACGCTACGCCACCGGGTAGGGCCCAAGTGCGCAGATGCGCTGCGCGCTCAAAGTCAGCAAGGCCAGCGACAAGAAACTCGCCGCCCCAAATGGTCCCATCGGTGCCGGCACCGGTGCCGTCAAAGGCGATGCCAAGGACGCGCGCCTCGGGCGCAAGCTGGCCTGCAACAATCGCTTCTGCCATCACGCTTGCGATGTGCGCATGATGGTGCTGGACTTCGATAAGCGGCAGATTGTGCTCCCGTGCCTGCTCGCGCGCCCACTGGCCCGATAGATAACTGGGGTGTAAATCGCAGGCCAAGGCGGCGGGTGCCAAGTCAAAGAGATCTTCCAAGCGCGTGCGCGCGGCGTTCCAGGCATCGAAGGTCTCGCCGTTTTCAACATCGCCGATATGCTGCGACACAAAACAGGTTGCCTCGCCGTTCGTCCCTTCACGCGTGAGCGCAATCGTGGCCTTTTGTTGTGGCCCGCAGGCGAGCATGCAGGGCGGAGCGCCGTCGAGCGCCGGCAACGGCAGCGGCTGGGGCGCATATCCGCGAGCGCGGCGAACGGGCATAACGGCGCCGTCGACCACGCGTACCACAGAGTCGTCGTAGCGCGACAGAATTGCGCGGTCGTTACCGAGCAGCGCATCGGCGATGCCGACGGCAACGAGGTGTTCCCAGGCAAGGTTGTCGTCGGTCTCGATGGGCTCTTCGCTCAGGTTGCCGCTGGTCATGACGAGCGCGTGCATACCGCGGGCTTCTGCCGCGGCAAGCAACAGATGCTGAAGCGGGGTGTAGGGGAGCATAACGCCGAGCTCGGGCAGGTCGTGCGCGATGGACGGCGCGAGTACGAGGGCGTCGGGAGAATCGTCGTCGCTCCCGCAAACAGCACGTCGGCGCAGCAGTACAATGGGGCGAATGCTGCCGGTCAGCAAACCGCGCTCAACGTCGTTGACGTGGCACAGGCGTTCAACGTCGGCAAGGTCGCGCACCATAACGGCAAGCGGCTTATTGCTACGGCGTTTGCGGCGGCGAAGCTCGGCTGCCGCCTGCTCGTTGGAGGCATCGCATGCCAAGTGAAATCCGCCCAGGCCCTTGATGGCGACGATACCGCCGTTGGCCAGCAACTCAACACAGCGGTCGATAATGGCGTCGCTGGCCTCGCGTGTGGTGCCGACGGCCGGTGTCGCGGACGAATTCCCGCACGCATCGCCGTTCACAGCCTCGCGCCACGTAATATGCGGCCCGCAATCAAAGCAGGCATCGGGCTGCGCGTGAAAACGCCGGTCGAGTGGGTCGGCATACTCCGCGGCGCACTTGGGACACATGGGAAAACAATCCATCGAGGTGGCCGCTCGATCGTAAGGCAGCGAGCGGATGATGGTAAAGCGCGGCCCGCAGTTAGTGCAGTTGATAAAGGGGTAGTGATAGCGTCGGTCGGCGGGATCGAACAACTCGCGCAGGCAATCGTCACAGGTAGCGATATCGGGCGAGACGAGCGTGGTATGAGCGGTCTGATCCTGCGATGCCACAATGCGAAAGCCCCGCTCATCGGCAGCGCTCCAGCCGCCAGGCCCCAAATCCGCAACATCGACTCGCTCAACGCGAGCCGCCGCGGGCGCATGCGCAGAAAGCGCGGCAACAAAAGCATCGAGCGCATCGGCCGGAGCGTGCGCCTCGATATGCACGCCGTCGCCCGCGTTGAGCACCCATCCGCAAATGCCATGCGCCATGGCCTCGCGATACACAAACGGCCGCATGCCAACGCCCTGCACAATGCCCGTCACATGAATATGCACATGTCGCATGCGACACCCCTCATCAAAACCGACCAAATAGGGACAGGTGCGCTACAGCCCCAGGCTCTGCTTGGTGGCGGCGCACGTGAGCTCACCGTGCTTAACGCCGCGCAGGCCCAGCAGGCGGTCGGCTAGTTCGTAGACGCGCTCGCCGCGACCCTTGAGCGCCAGAATCTCTAAGCAGTTGTGGTGATCCAGATGCACGTGCATGGTCGATACGATCTCGTCGGTGTAGTCGTGCTGCACTTCGTCCAGACGGCGCGTCAGGTCGCCGGTATGGTGGTCGTAGATCATGGTGAGCGACCCGATAACATGCTCATCGGGCGTGCGCATCTGCTCCTTGGCGATCGAGGCGCGAATCAGGTCGCGCACGGCCTCGGAGCGGTTGGCCACGTCGCCGCGGCGCGCGATCTGTTCGTCAAAACGGCGCAGCAGGTCGTCCGGTGCGGTAACCGAAAAGCGGACCAGCTCGGAGCCGGAGCCACTACAGTGGCAGCCTGCGTCACCGTCCGCCCCGTGCGGATGCTCGTGCTCGTACCCGCAGCCGTGCTCGTGTTCGGCCACGTTACACCAGCTTCACGGAGCCGACGGAGTTGTGGTCGGCCTCGATGGCCTCTTCGTAGCCCTCGAGTGCGTCGTGGGCCTCGTGCAGCGCGGCCATGGCTGCCTCGAGCTTGGCGCCGATGCGCTCCATGTCAAAATTCTCGGTCGCATGCAGCAACTGATGGCTCCACTCGTGAGCGAGCTCGATGGTGTCGTCGACCTGCTTGACGCTCATGGCAAGCTGGCTCATGTTCATTCCAACATCATGCATGGGAAATCTCCTTGTGTGGACGGTAATCCAGTGGTTCAGATTTTACTACGCCCGCTCTGCGCGCCGCTGCATAAGAAAACGGGTGCGAGTCTGTGCGACTCGCACCCGTTCACTGGGGGCTGTTTGTAACTACCATACTATCCGTGGTCGCACGCGCCGCACCCGGCAGTCCGGCGAGCGGTGCAAAACCGCTCATGGACGGCGGGCAAGTAACAAGCGTATTACAGATGCTTCTCCAGCAGCGCCTGCAGCCTCGCCTTGGGCAGAGCGCCAACCGAGCGGTCAATCTCCTCGCCGTTCTTAAAGACGATCAGCGTGGGGATGCTCATGACGCCAAACTTCATGGCCAGGTCCTGGTTGTCGTCGACGTTGCACTTGGCCACAGCCAACTTGCCGGCCAGCTCGTCGGCAACCTCGTCTACGATGGGCGAGAGCGAGCGGCAGGGGCCGCACCACGGGGCCCAAAAATCAACCAGTACGGGCAGGCTATCGTTGACGACAGCGCCGAAGTTCTCGGGGGTAATCTGCTTAATGTCAGCCATGGTGACCTCCATAATACGACGCGGCTCGGCCGCGTAAAACTCAGTACGACCGTGCTTATACCCAGCGGCCCGCAAAGCAACCACTCGCGGGCAGCTCTTTTATATAATGGTGGGCACGCAAACGATTGGAGAGCGCATGTCCACGTCACAAAGCCAGAAAAAAGAAGCCATCGCCCAGGCGGCCGAGCAGGAGCTCACATCGCTTGCGGTCCGTGGCGTGCGCATCGTGGGCAACGCGTGCTCGCCGATCGTGCTGGTCAAAGGCGATTTGGACGAGGCCGAGCGTTCGGGCGGCGAGCTGGCTGCCGGTCCGGACGGTGCTGCGCTGCGCAAGGCGCTTGGGGCCATCGGCTACGCGCCCGAGGATTTTTGCGTGCTGGCAAGCGTCGCCGGCGCAGGCGACGGAGCGGTCGCGGTGGGCGAGACTCTGCCGTGCGAGCTGTTCCGTGAGGCGCTTGAGGCTTTGGACCCCGAGGCGGTGCTACTGCTCGACAACAACGCGGCTGACGCCATGCGCGAGACCTACGCCGATATGCTCGTGGCGATCGATGACTTCGACACCGCCATGCTCAAGCCCGGCTTGGTCGCCCATGTGCAGGGTCGCCGTGTGCTCGCGCTCGACGGTTTTGAGGCGGCACTCACCGACAAGGCCGCTAAGCAGCGCATGTGGGCCTACATCAAGCAGCTGACTCCGGCGGCCGCTCCGCTGTAGCGAGCCCGCGTCGACAAACGACCCCGAGCGGGCGAGCCGTACCCGCGGAACGCAAATCCGTCGCGCCCGCGCCCTTACATCACAGCGCGCAGCTCAAACCGATCGCCGTTAATGCGGAACTGGCAGTTGCCGTTCATGCGCTCCACGGCGAGTTTAATGCTCTTGGTGCCAAAGCCGTGACCGGCGTGCTGAGCCACGGGCGTGCCGTCGACCATGTGCGGCGCCCGTCCAAATGTGTTGGAAACCAGCAATAGAAGCTGACCGTCTTCGTAGCGAAGGTCCAGGTCGACAAACCGCTTGCCTTCGGGGGCGGTGCTCGCCGCGGCGATGGCATTGTCCAGGGCGTTCGATACCACACTGAACAGATCGGCATCGCCCACGTGGACGGTTTCGGGCACGGCGGCTCGCAGGTCGGCGGTGATGCCGTGCGCGTTGATGTCCGCGGAAAGCGACGAGAGCGCAATGTTGACCGTTTCGTTGGCGCAGTAGCGGCGCACAGCGGTGCGGTCGTTGGTCTCGCAAAGCGCGTCGATACGCTCGAGCGCCTCATCGGTGTGACCCTCTTCGATCAGGGCCGCAAGACCGCGCAGGTAGTGGCGTATGTCGTATCACATTGAGACCAAGTCAAGAAGAATCGCTTCGGTCGAATCGCGTCTTTTGGGTGAGTTCTCAACGTCCGCTGCCGCTGGTTTCCACCGTATGCCGAAAACACCCGGACGATGCCGTGCAGATCGCTTCGCTCTGCTATAGTCTCCCAAATTCACGTTTTCTATTGGGATGGTGGTTAATATGGGCGACATACTCGAATCGTTCCTGCGCGTGGCGATGGTGGTGTTCATCGTCGGTCCGCTCACTGCATGGGTCGCCCGTCGCGGCGCGCGCGAGCGCAGTGAGGCGACGGACAGCCTCGATCGCTTCACGGTGCGCATGCCCGCTGCCATTCGCACGATCATCGCCTGCTGCGCCGTCGCGTTCGAACTGCTCATGCTGGGTGTCTACGTCTGGCAGGGCGTCTCGTTGGGCGAGTGGGACCACGAACTTGTGTGGTTCGGTCACGCCATGGCGCTCGCGGGCATGGCCATCTGGGCCCTGCTGAGCATCCCGCGCATCGACGTGGACGGTGAGCGAATTCTCTCGCGTAACGCCTTCGGCATCCGCAAGGAGACGACGTTTGGCAACATCACCCGTGCAACGCTTCACACGCAGATGATGAGGATCGACCTGTTCGAGGGCGACCGGAAGTTCTGCTCGATAAGCCTCGAGGGGGTGTGCTCGCTCAACCTCCTCGCCCGTCTGGAGGAAGAGGGCATCGAGGTCTCGGACGCTGTTGACGGCCCGATGACCAAGGCGGGTCTGTGTTGGTCTGCCATCAAGCCGTTGACGATTGTTTTCAACGGTATGGCGCTCGTCTTCTCGCTCGTGATCGCCTTCATGGCTGTTTTCACCGACGCCGGTGCTCGTCTGCTCCTGCTCGTCCCATGCCTCTTCCTGTTCATAGGGGGACTCCTGCCTCTGCTCATGCTCAGCATGCCCGCCCGTGGTATCTACGAGATCGGCAGACAGGAGCGCGAACTCGGTTTCTCCTTCGCCGAGGAGATGGCGAGCCGAGGTGCCACGGGCACCTCGCTTGTCGACGACGATTGGTTCATCGAGATCAGCAACGCCCGCGTCGTGGCGTTCCGCCGCGATTATCTCAAGAAGGTCACGGCGCACGAGGATAGCGAGAGCGGCGACCGTTGCACGGTTACCACGAAAGGCGGTCGCAAAATCAAGGTGTACGCAGCGGGCAGCACGCTCGAGGACCTGCGCTCGTGGTTCAAACAGGGTGCCAAGGCCAGAAGCACGCTCGACCGTGCAGAGGACGTGCTCGAGACGACGTCTGATTGGGTTGTCTGACCTGTATCGTCTTTTCGGACACGCATGCTAGAGGCCCAATCCTTTAGAATGCATTCATCGACGACCGAGAGGACGGTATGCTATGTCCAACCCAGCCGCCAAGTACACCGACGAGTTCAGGCGCGAGACCGCCGACTACATCATCTCGACGGGCAGGCCGATAACGGAATGCTGCGCAGAACTGGGCCTGAATTCCAAGACCGTGAACAAGTGGGTGCAGAGCCGCCGGCGCGAGCTTGCCGGCGGGCCCGACCCCAAGGCCGAGGACCGCGAGCTTCGCGAGGCGAAAAGGCGCATACGCGAGCTCGAGATGGAGAACGCCTTCTTGAAAAAAGCCGCGGCCTTCTTCGCCAAAAGCCAGGCGTAGCCGCATGCTACCGGATGATGTTGGCGGAGAAGGCCGAATTCCCGGTGAAAATGATGGCCCGCGTGCTCGGCGTGAGCCGATCGGGCTTCTGCTCGTGGCTCTCCAACGGCTGCCCGCGAGAAGACTGGTCGGCCGAGCGCGAGGCGGTCCGGCGCGTGTGGCTGGAGTCGGACCGCAGGTTCGGCTTCCGGTTCGTGAAATGCTTCCTGCCCGGCGAGTTCTCCGGATTGACTCTGTACAGGGTGCGCAAGCTGATGCGCGAGCTGGGAATACGCGGCTGCACGCCCAACGCCAGGAAGCGCACCACCATCCCCGACCCGAAGGCCAGGCCCCGGCCCGACCTGGTGCGCCGCGACTTCACCAGTCCCGTTCCAACCTGCAAGCTCGTGGGCGACATCACCTACCTGCGCACCGGCGAGGGATGGCTGTACCTGTCGACGGTCATCGACCTCAACACCCGCATGGTGGTGGGCTGGTCGCTCTCCGAGCGCATGACCGCCGACATCGTGGTTTCGGCGCTGGCGTCGGCCAAATCGCGCGGCTACGTGGCCGGCAACGCGATATTCCACGCCGACCGCGGCGCCCAGTACACCAGCAGGCTTCTGGCCGAATGGGCGCGCGACAACGACGTGCGGCTGTCCTGCAGCCGCGCCGGCAACTGCCACGACAACGCGGTGGCCGAGTCGTTCCTCGCCACGCTGAAGAACGAGATGTACTACAGGCGCAGCTTCCCGACCAGGGATTCCGCCAAGCACGCGGTGGTCGAGTTCATCGAGGCGTACTACAACCGCCGAAGGCCCCGCTCGACGATCGGCTACAAGGTGCCGGCCGAGGCCATGGCGGCCTTCTTCGAGAGAACCGAGCCCAAGCTCGAGGCCATGCCTATGGCCGCTTGATTTCTCGAGCATGCGTGTCCGAAATCTTGACACAGGTCAGAAGGCCTCAATGCCAGCGCTGCGCCGATATGGGGCAGCGGCCCCCCGTTGGCCGCCATGGCCCTGACTTCCGAGCGTATGCTGGCGCCGCTCGTCTTAAGACGTTGACCTCCATCCGGAGCCTGCGGTTCTCGCGCTCGGGCTCCAGGATCCGGTTCTACTCGGGCGTGCGGTTGTCGGCGGCGCGCGGCGAGCCGGTCTCGTTTATCGACTTGACCCGCCTCTCCACGGTGCTCTTGTCGAGGTCGCACTCGTCCATGGCCTCGCGCCTGGGCTTTCCGGCGTTGTGGAGATCGACTATCTTCCTCTTGAACTCGTCGGTGAAATGCCTCGGTCTGGGGCCGGTCGAGGCCGAGCCCCCGGTCCGGCTGGGGTAGCATGTCGCTGCGGACCATTGTCTTTCCTCTCGTTGAATATCTAGGCGCTGACGATTCTAGGCGATGGCCCTCTCTTGCTTCTTACACCTCGATTGTGCTCGCTACCCCCAGCGGGCCCGGATCGAGCGATTCGGGCCCGCTTTTGGGGCCTGCCGGAAACCCGGTGGTCAAAAAGGGCCAAATATGAGTACTGTTACCAGTTTGGTGGCAGCCAAATGGCCTCAAAAATCGGTGCCAGAGGCCAAAAGTGCATCGATTTTCGTTCTTCAGAGTCGCGATCGGGCTCCAAACAAGGCGATTTTGCTGCTCTGGACCGGAAAATCGATGCTACTAATTTGGTGACAGTACTCATATTTGGCCCTTTTTGACCACTGCCCCTTGGTCCAGGACAAAACGGGCTGCTCGAATCATGGGGCGGGTCCATTTTCAACTATCCTCAGCTTGCCAGTTCGAAAATGGACCCGCCCCATGATTGAATCTTTATTTCAACTTTACACCTGGCTTTACAGCTGTCTTGTCAGCTGTAAAGCCAGGTGTCATACTAAAGCCCCAAGATTCGCCAAAAGAGAGGGGCCTTGATGGCACAGAGCGCGAACATGGATGCGTCGGAGCTTGCACGCGATATCGCGGCCGGCCTAGCATCGGCAACGACGGCAACGGAGCGCGCGGCACTGGTGCCCGCAGAGCTCGTCGAGGCCATTCGGCAACTTAAAACCCAACGCGACGCGGTGATCCTGGCGCACTACTATGTGGCGCCCGAGGTTCAGGCTGTGGCCGATTACGTCGGCGACAGCTTCTACCTGGCAAAGCTCGCCAAAAGCCTACCGCAGCAGACTATCGTGCTGTGCGGCGTGGAGTTTATGGGCGAGAGCGCCAAGCTGCTCAATCCCACCAAGACCGTGCTGCTGCCCGAGCCGGGCGCGGACTGTCCCATGGCGCACATGGTCAAGCGCGAGACGGTCGACGCGGCGCGCGCCGAGTATGGCGACGACCTGGCCGTGGTGTGCTACGTCAACTCGACGGTCGAGATCAAGAGCTGGAGTGACGTGTGCGTTACCAGCTCTAACGCCGTCAAGATCGTCTCCGAGCTGCCACAGCAGCACATCTTGTTCATTCCCGACCAGAACCTGGGCCGCTTTGTGGCCGAGCAGGTGCCCCAAAGGCACGTCATCCTCAACAACGGCTACTGCCCGCGTCATCACATCATTACCGTCGAGCAGATCGTTGACGCGCAGGAGGCCCACCCCGACGCGCTCGTGCTGGCGCACCCCGAGTGCAAGGCCGACGTCCTGGCCGAGGCCGACTACATCGGCTCTACTGCCGGCATCATCAAATATGCCGAGGAGTCGGACGCCAGCGAGTTCATCATCGTGACGGTCCGCGGCGTGCTCTACGAACTCGAGCGCCGCTGCCAGGGCACCGGCAAGAAGTTCTACTTCCCTGCGGTGCAGCCCACCTGCGTCAACATGGATCTCATCACGCTCGAAAAGCTCGTGCACTGCCTGGAGACGGGCGAGGGCGAGGTGCAGATTGGCGTGTCGGACGAGGCCGCCGATCAGGCCAAGCTCACGCTCGACCGCATGCTCGAGTACGCGGCGCGCTAAGCCAATGTGACATGAGGGACCATTCCTTATGCCACATTACAAGGGAGAGGATTCCTGTGGAAACCAAGCAATACCCCGACATGGAGTGCGACGTTGTCATTGCCGGCTGCGGCGTAGCGGGCCTGTACGCGGCCCTCAACCTGCCGACAAGCACGCGCGTGATCATGCTCTCCAAGGGCGCCGTTGACGAGTGCGATTCGATGCTCGCGCAGGGCGGCATCTGCGTGCTGCCCGAAGGCTCGGACTACGATGCCTTCTTTGAGGACACCATGCACGCCGGTCATTACGAGAACCGCCGTGAGAGCGTCGACATCATGATCCGTTCGAGCCGCTCGGTCATCAATGACCTGCTGGCCATGGGCGTGGACTTTGAGCGCAAGGCCGACGGCAGCCTCGACTTTACCCGCGAGGGCGCGCACAGTCGCCCGCGCATCGCCTTCCATGCCGACATTACGGGCAAGGAGATCACGACCAAGCTGCTCCAGGCCGTGCGCAAGCTGGATAACGTGCAGATTCTGGAGCACGTGGCCATGACCGACATCCTGACTGCCGAGCGTGACGGCGCCACGGTATGCACCGGCGTCGTCGCCGTTCCCGTGGACGAGGACAACTCGGTTCGTCCCGCCGACGAGTTGGCAAATGCCGCCGAGGGCGTGCATGCCGGCGAGCCATTTAAGATCCATGCCCGCCACACGCTGTGGGCAACGGGCGGCATCGGCGGCGTATACGACCACTCGACCAACTATCCGCAGCTCACGGGCGATGCCTGCTATATCGCTCAGGAGCATGGCATTAAGATGGAGCACTTGGACTACGTGCAGATCCATCCCACGGGGCTGTTCTCGCCGCAGCCGGGTCGCACCTTCCTGATCAGCGAGAGCTGCCGCGGCGAGGGCGCAGTTTTACTCAACGCCGCCGGCGAACGCTTTACTGACGAGCTTCAGCCGCGCGATGTGGTCGCTGCCGCTATTCGCGAGCAGATGAAGCTCGACGGCACCGAGCACGAGTGGCTGAGCTTTGCCCCCGTCGAGCGCGACGTGGTGACCGGGCACTTTGCCAACATCCGCGCGCGCTGCCTGGAGGACGGTCGCGACATCTTGGACGAGCCCATTCCCGTCACACCCACGCAACACTACTTTATGGGCGGCGTGTGGGTCGACAAGGACGGCCGCACCTCGATGCCCGAGCTCTACGCCGCCGGCGAGACGGCTTGCAATGGCGTGCACGGCAAGAACCGCCTGGCTTCCAACAGCCTGCTCGAGGCGCTGGTCTGGGGCCGCCGCGCCGCGTGGTACATGCGCACAGGCAAGTCGCTGGCCGTGGAGCACGCCGGTGAGCCCGCACTTGACGGGCGTCACCGCGCCCTGAGCGCCGATACCCTTGCAATCGATGATTTGGCCCGTGCCGCCGGCACGCAGGCCGTGGAGGAGTAGACCATGAATCCCATTACCATGAAGCTCGTCGTCGATGATCTGATTTTGCAGGCTCTGCGCGAGGACATCACGTTTGAGGACGTGAGCACGGCGAGCGTGTGCCCCACGGCACGCCCCGCTACCGTTGAGCTCATCGCCAAGGCCGACGGCATTATCGCCGGCCTGGATGTGTTCGCGCGCACCTTTGAGCTGCTGGATTCGCAGAGCTCCGTGTTGTTCGATGTCGCGGACGGCGACGAGGTGCACGCCGGCGACCACGTGGGCCAGGTGCGCGGCGATGCGCGCGTGCTGCTTTCGGGCGAGCGCGTGGCACTCAACTACCTGCAGCGCATGAGCGGCATCGCTACCTACACGCACAGCATGGCCGCGGCGCTCGAGGGAACCAAGACCGTGCTCGTCGACACGCGCAAGACCACGCCGGGCATGCGCGTGTTTGAGAAGGCGGCGGTTGAGATTGGCGGCGGCAGCAATCACCGCTACAACCTGTCGACGGCCGTCATGCTCAAGGACAACCACATCGATGCCGCCGGTGGCGTGACGCGCGCGATCGAGATGGCGCGCGCCCATGCGTCGTTTACCACGACAGTTGAGATTGAGTGCGAGAACCTGGACATGGTGCGCGAAGCCGTGGAGGCCGGTGCCGACATTATCATGCTCGACAACATGACCCATGACGACATGGCCGCCGCCATCGAGCTTATCGCCGGTCGCGCCAAGACCGAGTGCTCGGGCAACGTGGACGCCAGCAACATTCGCGCCCTGGCCGATCTGGGTGTCGACTATATTAGCTCGGGCGCCCTGACGCACTCTGCGCCGATCCTCGACCTCTCGCTTAAGCACCTGCGTCTGCTGGACGGTAAATAATGAACGCCCGCGAGCGTCGCCGTGCCATCATGGGCGTGCTCGAAGGAGCCAAGGAGCCCGTTTCGGGCAGCGCACTTGCCCGCGAGGTTGGCGTGAGCCGTCAGGTCGTGGTTCAGGATATTGCCCTGTTGCGTGCCGATGGGCACGATATCGTGGCGACCAACCGCGGCTACGTGCTGCAGGAAGCCGCGAGTAGCCCCGCCGTGCCCACGCGTCTTGTTAAGGTGCGCCACGGCGTGGAGCAGGCGGGCGACGAGCTTACGAGTATCGTCGACGCGGGTGGCGCCGTGCTCAACGTGATCGTCAACCATCGTGTGTACGGCAAGATCACGGCCGACCTGGACATCCGCAATCGTCGCGATGTTGAGCGCTACCTGCACGATATCGAGAGCGGCAAGAGCTTTCCACTACTAACGGTGACGAGCGGCTACCACTTCCATCGCATCGCGGCGGAGGACGAGCAGACCCTCGACGAGATCGAGGCCATACTCAAGGAGAAGGGCTACCTTGCCGATTTAATGCCCTACGAGGATGATTTGTCCTAACCCGATACTGTCTTTATAAGTTGCGGTGAAATAGTTCCTACAATCGGCACCTAAGCAATGAGCCAGGAACTATTCCACCGCAACTGCCAAGGTAGCCCCGTCCCCAATTAGCTGCCTGTACAAACAAAAGGAGGCCTCCGCGGCGATGCGGAAGCCTCCTTTTTTGTGCACGGTGTACTCTTGAGTGTGCAAGTGGGGGAGTTGTTACTCCTCGACGATCTCGGTGATCGCGCCAGCGGGGCAAGCGTCCTGGCAAGCGCCACAGGCGACGCAGGAATCCTCGTCAGTGACGGTAGCGACGTCCTGGAGCTCCAGAACGCCAGCGGGGCAGGAGTCGACGCAAACGCCACAAGCGATGCACTCGTCGGCATCAATTACGGGATGAGCCATGGTAGTTTCCTCTCTGTTGACCGACGCTACAGGCGATGCGCGCCGGTTTGATTCGGGCAAAAACATACCACGGGAGCGACCGTTTGCAATACCCTCTGGCCGGCATCTTCATACCGTTCGCCGAGTATGCCAAGGTTTACTAAAAAACGCGCAGGTGGGGCCGTTGAGCTGCGCAAATGTTAGCTATAGGTGACTTGAAATATAGGGCGATTGAGTGTGCTTGCGGAAACCGCATCCCATTATTTGGCCGAAAAACGGGTCGAACTTTCCCCAGGGAAGCCCGGGGCCGCCATGTGCGCTCCCAAGCCCAAACCTCAGCCATCTCTACATAGATCTCAATAGATCTGCCGAGAACTCAAACAGTGCATCTACCTGCGCATTTGAGAACCTAAACTCTCAGAGATAAGAAATCTTATATGAATTGACTTAGATTTTGTATATTCCGGCCCATAAGGGGATACACTACATCCTGAAAGACAAGCCGAAGCGCCACACGACAGACCGTCGAGGCGGCGCGAACGCAAAAGAGAGAGGGAATTTCTAATGAGTAAGATTCTTGGTATCGACCTTGGTACTACTAACTCCGCAATGGCCGTCCTCGAGGGCGGTTCTCCGACCATTATCGTGAACGCCGAGGGCGACCGTACCACCCCGTCTGTCGTGGGCTTCCGTGCTGACGGCGACCGCGTCGTGGGTAAGGCCGCTAAGAACCAGGCGGTCACCAACCCCAAGAACACCGTGTTCTCCATCAAGCGCTTCATGGGCCGCAAGTACTCCGAGTGCACCTCCGAGATCAAGACCGTGCCGTATGAGGTCAAGGAGGGCCAGGGTGGCCGTGCCGTCGTCGATATCGAGGGCAAGGATTACACCGCCGAGCAGGTGAGCGCCATGACGCTCGCAAAGATGAAGGCCGACGCCGAGAAGTATCTGGGTGAGACCGTCACCGACGCCGTCATCACCGTCCCGGCCTACTTCAACGACGCCCAGCGTCAGGCCACCAAGGACGCCGGTAAGATTGCCGGCCTCAACGTCAAGCGTATCGTCAACGAGCCGACCGCTGCTGCTCTGGCCTATGGCCTGGACAAGCAGGGCACCGACCAGCGCATTCTGGTCTTCGACCTGGGCGGCGGTACCTTCGACGTCTCCATCCTCGACCTCGCCGACGGCGTGTTTGAGGTTCTGTCCACCTCGGGCGACAACCACCTGGGCGGCGACGACTGGGATCAGCGCGTCATCGACTGGATGGCCGATAAGTTCCAGCAGGAGAACGGTGTCGACCTGCGTCAGGACCCCATGGCCCTGCAGCGTCTGAAGGAGGCCGCCGAGAACGCCAAGAAGGAGCTCTCCGCAGCCCAGCAGTCCACCATCAACCTGCCGTTCATCACCATGAACCAGTCTGGCCCGCTGCACCTCAACTACACGCTGACCCGCGCCGAGTTCGAGAAGATCACCCGCGACCTGCTCGAGCGCTGCAAGCAGCCTGTCACCAACGCCCTGCGCGACGCCAAGCTTAAGCTCTCCGATCTGACCGAGGTCATCCTCGTCGGCGGCTCCACCCGTATGCCCGCCGTCCAGGATCTGGTCAAGACCATGACCGGCAAGCAGCCCAACATGTCCGTGAACCCCGACGAGGTCGTTGCCGACGGCGCTGCCGTCCAGGGCGGCGTGCTCACCGGCGACGTCGAGGGCATCCTGCTGCTCGACGTTACCCCGCTGTCGCTGGGCGTCGAGACCATGGGCGGCATCATGACCAAGATGATAGACCGCAACACCACGATCCCGACCTCCAAGACCGAGGTCTACTCCACCGCTGCCGACAACCAGACCAGCGTCGAGATCAACGTGCTCCAGGGCGAGCGCGAGCTTGCCCGCGATAACAAGTCGCTCGGTAAGTTCCAGCTGACCGGCATCCCGGCTGCCCGCCGCGGCGTGCCGCAGATCGAGGTCACCTTCGACATCGACGCCAACGGCATCGTCAAGGTCTCCGCTAAGGACAAGGGCACCGGCAAGGAGCAGCAGATCACCATTTCCGGCTCCACCGCTCTGTCCGACGACGAAGTCGATCGTATGGTCAAGGACGCCGAGGCCCATGCCGAGGAGGACAAGAAGCAGAAGGAGGAGGTCGAGGTCCGCAACCAGACCGATAGCCTGTGCTACTCCACCGAGCAGACCCTCAACGAGCTGGGCGACAAGGTTTCCGCCGATGTGAAGTCCAAGGCCGAGACCGCTATCGCCGACGCCAAGAAGGCGCTCGAGGGCTCTGACGTCGAGGCCATCAAGGCCGCTGGCGAGTCCCTGCAGTCCGTGGCCTATGAGCTGGCTCAGGTTGTCTACGCCGACGCTCAGCAGCAGACCGACGGCGCCGCCGGTGCCCAGCCTGCCGACGATGACGTCGTCGACGCCGACTACGAGGTTGTGGACGACGAGGACAAGTAATCATGTCCGCCCGTAAAGCTCGCACGGAGGCGGCTGCCACCGGCGCCGCCCCCGTTGACTCTGAGGAGAAGGACGTGAAGATTCCCGTAGAGGCCGTCGACGATACCGAGGCCAACGAGGCCGAGGCCGCCGAGGCTGCCGAGAACCAGGTAGAGGATTCTAACAAGGAGGCGACGATGACCGAGGACGAGATGGTGGAAGCTGCTATCCGCGCCGGTGAGGAAGCCGCCGACAACGACTTTAAGCTCAAGTTCGAGCAGGCCCAAAAGGAGCTTGCCGACGTGCGCCGCGAGCTCGATGCTGCGGCAGAGGCCCAGAAGGCCGCCGAGGATAAGGCAAAGGACGCCACCGAGCGTACCGCCCGTCTGCAGGCCGACTGGGAGAACTTCCGTCGCCGCACCGCCAACGAGCGCATCGCCGAGCGCGAGCGCGCGACCGAGAAGCTCGTCACCGCGCTGCTGCCGGTGGTCGACGATATCGAGCGCGCGATCGACCATGCCCGCAGCCAGGAGCTCGCCGACGACTTTAAGCAGTTCGTCGACGGCGTTGACGCGGTGCATGCTAAGCTGCTCGATGTGTTTGCTCACGAGGGCGTTGAGCCCATCGACCCCAAGGGCGAGGCGTTCGATCCGCTCGAGCACCAGGCCGTGGGGCGTGTCGAGGACGCATCGCAGTACGACGAGACCGTCAACGACGTGTACCAGAAGGGCTACCGCATGGCGGACCGCATCCTGCGCTCCGCGATGGTGACGGTGACCTACGGTGGCGAGAAGCGCCCCGCACCGGAGCCCGAAGCGGCGCCCGAGGATGCTGCGGTCGATACGGCTGAGAGCACCGAGGAGTAATTGAGAAGGGCCCCGGGGCAACACCCGGGGCCCTTTCTGGCCTAGTGCCATATGAAAGCATGAGCCGCCGTCCGCTGGACGGCGGATGAAACAGGAGAGGAGCTACGATGGCTGCAGGCAAAACCTTCTATGACATCCTGGGCGTATCCAAGAGCGCCTCCGACAAAGAGATCAAGAGCGCGTTTCGCAAGCTCGCGCAAAAATATCACCCCGATGCCGGCGGCGACGAGGCCAAGTTCAAGGAGATTAGCGAGGCCTACGAGACGCTTTCGGACGAGAAGAAGCGCAAAGAGTACGACCAGATGCTCATGTTCGGCGGCATGCCGGGCGCGGGCGGAGCGTATGGCGGCGGCTACGGTGCCGGCGCGGGCGCCAGCGGCTGGGGCGATATCTTCGACAGCATCTTTAGCGGCAACGGCGCCTGGGGCAGCGATTGGGGCTCGGGCTTTGCCGGGGCCGCGGGCGCTGCCGGTGCGGGCGCGGGCCGCAACCGTGCGCGCAAGGGCGGCGACCTGTCGCTGACTGTCGACGTAACAGCCGAGGACGCGTTTCGCGGCGTGACGCACAAGGTCACCTACCGCATTCCCTCGACGGGCGAGCAGCAGACCATTACGGTCTCGGTGCCCGCGGGCGCGGTCGACGGCGGCAAGCTGCGCTACAAGCGTCGCGGAGAGTACGGCGTTGCCGGCGGCGAGCGCGGCGACCTGGTCGTGACCACGCACGTGGAGGAGCACCCGCTGTTTAAGCGCAAAGGTGCCGACGTGACCATGGAGGTACCGGTCTCGGTCTACGAGGCGGCGCTCGGCTGCACGGTGGACGTGCCCACGCCCGGCGGTGCAACGGTCCGTTTGAAAGTGCCCGCGGGCACCCAGACGGGCAAGAAGTTCCGCTTTAAGGAAATGGGGGCGCCCGACGTTAAGCACCGTGGCCGCACGGGCGCGCTGCTCGTCGAGATCAAGGTGCAGGTCCCCACAAACCTGTCTGATGACGAACGCGATGCCATGACCAAGCTGCGTGAGGCCGACACGCGCGACTATCGCGAGAAGGTCAACCGTTACAAGGCGACGTACTAGGGCGGTCGCGGCGCACGCCCACGCCCTCAGGCTTATGATGGACGATAACGAGACGGAAAGGGGTCAGGTAGCATGGCCGAGGACAATAGGAACAAACCGCTGTACATGATCAGCGTGGCGGCCGAGCTGACCGGCATGCATCCGCAGACTCTGCGCGTCTACGAGTCCAAGGGCCTGGTGAACCCCCAGCGTTCGGGCGGCAACACGCGTCTGTATTCGCGTGCCGATATCGAGCGCCTGGAGCTCATCAACCAACTGACCGACGAGGGCATCAACCTTGCCGGCGTGGTGCGCATCCTCGATATGAAGGAGCGTGCCGAGGAGCGCGAGCGTGAGAACGAGAAGCTCCGCGCTCGCGTGCGCCAGCTCGAGGACGAGCTGCACGAGTACAAGATGCAGAAGAAGATCACCGCCCTGGCCCCGCGCGACGGCTCGGTCAACCCCGAGCAAGTTATGCGCAAACTGCTAGGTACGGGTGGCGACCTATAGCTCCGCCGACGCTGCCGGGCACTCATTGGGGACAGACTTAAATGAGTGCCCACAGAATGAGAGTGGATAATCTCCCGTTTTTGGCCTATGTGCAGGCTCGAAGTGGGAGATTATCCACTCTCGTCATTTGATTGGCAGTTGGGGACGTTCCTTTTCTGCCGGCACTTGGGGACACTCCTTGCGCCAAACCCGCCCTCCCGTCCCCTGCTCGCCATATGCTTTACTGAGATAAAGTGAACGCGCAGATTCGTAGCCCACTCGCAACCGTTCTATGGCACGATATTGAACGAATGTATGCTATGCGCCCAAATTGTTTGGGCAGAGTGGGAGACAGTATGGTCAAGCTGTACGAGGACGGCATCTACCTGCGCCGTGGCAGCGAGGTTGTGCCTGCGGCCGAGGCTGCTGAGCGCGGTATTACGCAGACGCCCGAGGATGCCAAGCGTGGCACCATCGCGTATTCGATCCTCCAGGCACACAATACGTCCGGAGATCCCGAGGCGCTCAAGATTCGCTTCGACGCCATGGCGAGCCATGACATCACCTTTGTCGGCATCATCCAGACGGCGCGCGCCTCGGGCATGGAGCAGTTCCCGCTGCCTTACGTGCTCACCAACTGCCATAACTCGCTTTGCGCCGTGGGCGGCACCATCAACGAGGACGACCACGTCTTTGGCCTTTCCGCTGCCAAGAAGTACGGCGGCATCTTCGTTCCGCCGCACATCGCCGTCATCCACTCCTTTATGCGTGAGAACTTCGCCGGCTGCGGCAAGATGATCCTGGGCTCCGACTCGCACACCCGCTACGGTGCCCTGGGCACCATGGCCGTGGGCGAGGGCGGCGGCGAGCTGGCCAAGCAGCTGCTGCGCGACACCTACGACGTTGCCTATCCCGGTGTCGTCGCCATCTACCTCACGGGCGCCCCGCGTCCCGGCGTCGGCCCGCACGACGTGGCGCTCGCCATCATTCGCGCCGTCTTTGCCAAGGGCTACGTTAAGAACAAGGTCATGGAGTTCGTGGGCCCCGGCATCGCGAGTATGACGACCGATTACCGCAACGGCGTCGACGTCATGACCACCGAGACCACCTGCCTGTCGAGCATCTGGGCCACCGACGAGGACACGCACGCGTTTTTGACCATGCACGGTCGCGGCGACGACTACCGCGAGCTCAAGCCCGCCGATGTTGCCTACTACGACGGCTGCGTCGAGGTTGACCTGTCGAGCATCAAGCCCATGATCGCGCTGCCGTTCCATCCTTCTAACGGCTTTGAGATTGACGAGCTCAACGAGAACCTCGAGGACATCCTTCACGAGGTGGAGCTCGAGGCCGCCAAGATTGGCGAGGGCAAGACGCACTTTAGCCTGCTCGACAAGATCGTCGACGGCAAGCTGCACGTGCAGCAGGGCGTTATCGCCGGCTGCTCGGGCGGCAACTACGACTCCGTGGTCCAGGCTGCCCGCGTGCTCAAGGGCGCCAACACCGGCTGCGGCGAGTTCTCGCTGTCGGTCTATCCCACGAGCCAGCCCGTGGCACTCGAGCTTACACGCCGCGGCTATATCTACGACCTTATGGAGGCTGGCGCGATTGTGCGCACGGCGTTCTGCGGCCCGTGCTTCGGCGCCGGCGACACGCCCGCTAACAACGGCCTGTCTATCCGCCACACCACGCGTAACTTCCCCAACCGCGAGGGTTCCAAGCCGGGCAACGGCCAGCTGAGCGCCGTGGCTCTGATGGACGCCCGCTCCATTGCGGCGACCGCGGCAAACGGCGGCGTGCTCACCCCGGCGACCGACCTGCCCGAGGAGACTTGGGACGAGGCCTGCGAGTACGCCTTCGACGACGCTCCCTACAAGAAGCGCGTGTACTGGGGCTTCGGCAAGGCCGAGCCGGCCGACGAGCTGGTCGAGGGTCCCAACATCAAGCCGTGGCCTGCGATGGAGCCGCTCGGCGACGACATCCTGCTCAAGGTGTGCTCCAAGATCATGGACCCGGTCACCACGACCGACGAGCTCATTCCCTCGGGCGAGACAAGCTCCTTCCGCTCCAACCCGCTGGGTCTGGCCGAGTTTACGCTCAACCGCCGCGATCCGGGCTACGTGGGTCGCAGCAAAGAGGTCGACGCCGTGGAGAAGCGTCGTGTCGCCGGCGAGTCCGCAGGCGACCTGGCGGCGCTCGATGTCGAGCTTGCGGGCGTGTTTGAGGCACTGGCCGGCGCGGGTGTCGCGGCCGATGCCAAGGCGACCGAGTTCGGTTCCATGCTCTACGCCAAGAAGCCCGGTGACGGTTCTGCCCGCGAGCAGGCCGCGAGTTGCCAGCGTGTCATCGGCGGCCTGGCCAACATCGTCCACGAGTACGCCACCAAGCGCTATCGCTCCAACGTCATGAACTGGGGCATGGTACCCTTCCAGATGGAGGCCGAGCCCAACTTTGAGGTGGGCGACTACGTCTTTGTGCCGGGTATCCGTGCCGCGCTCGATGGCGATCTGAAGAACATCGCCGCCTACGTGGTGCGCGCCGACGGTGCGGTTGAGCAGATTGAGCTCTACATTGCCGATATGACGGCCGAGGAGCGTGCCATCGTCAAGGCCGGCTGCCTGATCAACTACAACAAGTTCAAGGCCGCTGCCGAGTAACTCTGCTGTACGCCCCTGCCACACCTTTCCCTCGTGCTCACGCGCTTCGCGAGGGTCGCCCGAGGGAAAGGTGTGGCCGGGGCTACCGCGACGTTCTCGTTGGGTCTTGAGGGACGCTAATAAATAGACTTGCTTGATGCCGCCTCTTTTTATTGGGGCGGCTTCTTTTTGGACCACCACAAAGGTGCCTGTCCGGCGGGTTCTTATTTCGATGGGGTCCAGGTTATCTCATCGTCAAATAGCCAAGTGCGTGCTGAGCCGCTGTCGCGCGCTGTCTGCGGATCGGGCTCGCAGGTTTGTTCGTAGGCATCCTCGGTACACCGATCCATAAAATCGACGACTGCCGTCTGGTCGCCTTCCATGACGTAGATCACGTTGCCATCCGAGATATAGACTCCCGGCCCTTCGTTGTCCACGTAGCCGGGGTCGTATGAGACGTTGCACAGTCTGCTCCCGTTTGCCGCATCGAGTTCAAGGGTCGAATAATACCCGCCATTCATTTGGCCTTTCTTGGCTCGATATATTGCGGCGCCGTACCACCGCGTAAACGTTTTGCCTTTGAGTAAATTGGTTGCCTTGCCGATAAGCTGCTCATCTTGGGTATAGCGCGTGGCTCCAAGTTCGATTCGGGGGTAGTTGCTGACCCCAAGCGCTGCGGGCGTACCGTCGAAATCGACGGTGATTGAATCGGGTTTGACGATATCGGTGAGGATTTCGATGGGGTAGCTTACGGTTTCAACCGCCGCCTGCGTCGCCGAGGCAGGGAGAAATGCGAGATAGATAATGCCTACGCCGGCTGCGGTAATTGCAAACGCTAAGACGAGCAGGCCGATATAGGTGGAGCGTTTCACGGTGGGGCACCTCTCATGCAATATGCAATCATTAAGATAAATGATGCCAGCTTACGACAATATTCAAAAGAAAGCGACCGCCCGGAATGAGGGGGCTGAAAGGCCCCATTGGGCTTCGATTTGGGGTCGCCAAACGTAGGCTGGGCTTGATGCCGCCTCTTTTAATCGGGGCTGATTCTTCTCTGGACCACCACAAAGGGGACACAGGCACCTTTGTGGTGGTTTCGTTTGTCTCGATCTGTAACGTCTTGGCCGCTAAAAGTGGGCCTGGTGTTACAGATTGAGATTTTCGGATGAGGCTTCGCGGTTAATCTCGATCTGTAACATCTGGACCCCAATTTGCCGAGTAGTTGTTACAGATTTAGACAAACGGTTGCCGTCGATCGCTTCATCTAAATCTGTAACACCTGGGACCGAAAAGGGCCGCTGGATGTTACAGGTTGAGACAGCGGGGTGTGTTGGAGCGAAAACCACCACAAAGGCCCCTTGCGGTGGTTTTTGAGGGGCCAAATGTTTTCCTGTTAGAGTCCAACGCGGACTGTTGGCACCTTTAGTTGTTAGCGGCGGGAAACGGCCGCATGATTAAATAGTTGACCTATTCTCACTACTTTCACTATTTGCACTATTGATACTATAATCACGATAACGACGACAGTAGGAAGGTGGGGACATTGAAGCGCACGATAATCAACCCGTTTAAGCCGACCGCTGGCGCTGAACCTCCGGTCCTTATCGGACGCGAGCGGGTTATTGATGATTTTAGGGACGGCATCGAAGAAGGCGTGGGCGCCCCCGGAAGGCTCATGCGCATTACCGGCCCGCGCGGGTCGGGCAAGACGGCGCTGTTGACAGAGCTCGGCGATATTGCGAAGTCGTATGGTTGGCGCGTGGTTGACGTGACTGCGGCGGGCAGTATCGTCGACGCCATCCAACATGAGCTCGCACGCACCTCGGACAATACCGAGCTTCATTTAGAAGCAAGTCTTGGTGTGGTGAAAGCGGGCGTATCTAAGTCCTTGACCGGGCCTGAGACGTTGCGGGGCGTCTTGACGAGCGTGGCGTCGCGGGAAACGCAACATGGTGCCGGTCTGCTGGTGACGGTCGATGAAATACAGGATGCGGATGCTGATGACGTGCGGCTCGTTGCAGCGGCCGTGCAGCACCTTATCCGCGAACGCAAGAATATCGCGTTTGTATTTGCTGGCTTGACCATGGGCGTAATGAACCTCATCAACGGCCGTGCCCTTACATTTCTACAACGAGCTAAGGCTGAGGAGCTCGCCTCGATTCCGCTGTCGGATGTTTCGGATTCGATGGCTTCAACCGTGGAAGGTGCCGGTTTGCACTTGGATGGCAAGGCGCTTGAAATGACGGCTTGTGCTACGAGGGGATATGCGTATCTCGTGCAACTCGTGGGCTATCGCGTATTCGCGAATGCGCGCAGGCATGCCGACCGCGATGCGTCGATTTCACTTGAGGATGCCCAGAAGGGCATTGAAGATGCGTATGGGGAGTTTGAGGGCTCCGTGCTCGACGTTGCCCTTGCCGATTTGCCGCTTCGCGCGATTGAGTACCTCATTGCCATGGCCAAGCATGAGGGGAATGTGCCGACCAAAGAGATCGCAGCGGGGCTCTCCTTGCCCCCTGCGAGCCTGACAGCGACACGACGGCAACTTATCAAGGCACAGGTTATCGATGCACCCTCACGCGGCATGGTGAGGTTCTCGATTCCATTGCTGCGCGAATATCTGCTTAAGAGCTCGAATGAAATCCTATCAAGATATTGATATTTGTCGGATAGCTTGAAGGGGCCAAAAGCCAACGTCAGAGACTAAAAACGGCCTTCAACGCCGGCGATTGGTCCCTGCCAACCCAAAGAAGCCGCCGCAGGGATGGTTCCTGCGGCGGCTTCTTGCATCGTAGGGCGGAAATGATCGCCGAAAACCACCACAAAGGGGACGGGCACCTTTGTGGTGGTGGGGAGCGAGCTCGATGTCACCGTTCGGGTTGAGCAACATTTCAATGAAAACCTCTACAGGATTTCGTCCGGGCTGGCGGATTTGGTCGTTTTGGGGATGCCGAGTTTGGACGATGCGAAATCGTCAACATTGTCCTTGATTCCATCTTTAGTGAAGACGGTGACCGTATAGGTGCTGTGCCCAAATTCGCTTTTGTCGCGTATCGCCCAGGCCTGCCAGTAGGCAGCTCTGCCTCGCTCTCTGATTTTTCCTATGCGGCGGAGTTCTGTTCGCTTTAATTTCTGGTCGCTGTCGACGGTTCGGCCGACCTCATCGGTGAGCCCGCACTGTTCAAGCAGTTTGTCGAGGACTTGGTTCATGTGACGCTCATCGGTGTTTGGAGCATAGTCGTAAGCGAGGGTGATGGAGGCAAGGGGTTGGTCATCGATCAGATAGTTCATCGCTTGAGGTTCAAGGTTGAAGTAGGGAGAACGTCCGTCGATCTGACCGAGCAGTGGCAACTTTGACTGCCAACTTCCGGTGGGAATTCCATCTTCGTAAAACACGCCGCGACAGATAAAGGAGAGCGAGGTGGCACGCGAGCCGGCGTCGACCATTCCGCATAAATCGAAGGGCGAGGTAATACCAAGGGAAAAGGGCGTGATGACGATAAGGAAGAGCATCACGATGGGTATGGCGAGAATGGCAATGACGTTGCGAGCAGTAGAATAAGACGACTTCATATCTGCTCCTTGAGACGAAGAGCTATCAAGAACGAGAGAAATGAATATGCTTTAATCACAGTTCATTTTAACCTCAATACGAGCAGGAATAACGGATATTAGGAGCGAGCTCGATGTTGATGTGGACCAACACAAATGAACTGCGTCCCCTTTGTGGTGGTTCCGTTTGTCTCGATCTGTAACAGCTGGGCTGTTAAAAGCGGGCTTGGTGTTACAGATTGAGATTTTTGGGCGGGGCTCCGCGCTCCATCTCAATCTGTAACACCTGGGACCGAAAAGGGCTGCCAGATGTTACAGATTGAGACAGTTGGGTTCCACGGTCGCGCCGGACCGACACTCTCAAGTCCTATCTTTCAATCACTCAGAAAATCTTATATATAGAGACTTAGATTTGTGTATAAGATCGTACAAAGCTGGCAACAATACTTCTCGAACAACGTGAAGCCGCCCCGTAGGGCGGCCACCCCAAGAGAGGTGATTCCATGAGAATCGATAAGCTAGCAATGACGTCGCGCGAGGCGTTGCAGACTGCCATGGGCATCGCCGCCGACGCACAGGCTGGCGCGGTGGAGCCCATCCACCTGCTGTCCGCCCTGCTCGGTGCCGGCGAGCGCAACATCTCCGTGATCATCGAGCGCATTGGTGCCGACCCGGCCCAGCTCGCGCGTTCCACGCAGGACGCCATCGACCGTGCCCCCAAGGTTTCGGGCGAAGGCCAGCAGATGGGTCTTTCCAACGAGCTCGTCCGCGTGATTGAGAAGGCCGAGAAGAAGGCCACCAAGATGGGCGACAGCTTTGTGGTGACCGAGCATCTGCTGATGGCGCTTGCCGAGGACAAGGGCGACGCGGGCCGCGTGCTGCGCGACGCCGGCGTTACCAAGGAGCGTATCGAACAGGTCTACGAGGAGCTGCGCGGCGATGACCGCGTGACGTCTGCCGAGGACAAGACTCAGTTTGAGGCGTTGGAGCAGTATGGTCGCAACATCTGCGACCTGGCCCGCGCCGGTAAGCTCGACCCGGTCATCGGCCGTACTGACGAAATCCGCCGCACCATCCAGGTCCTGTCCCGTCGCACCAAGAACAACCCCGTGCTCATCGGTGAGCCGGGCGTCGGCAAGACGGCCATCGTCGAGGGCATCGCCCAGCGTATCGTGGCCGGCGACGTGCCGAGCACGCTGCGCGACCGCGACCTCATCGAGCTCGACATGAGCGCGCTGGTCGCCGGCGCCAAGTACCGCGGCGAGTTCGAGGACCGCTTGAAGGCTGTACTCAAGGAAGTCCAAAAGTCCGAGGGCAAGGTCATCCTGTTCATCGATGAGCTCCACACCATCGTGGGCGCGGGTGCCACCGAGGGCTCCATGGACGCCGGCAACATCCTGAAGCCGGCGCTTGCCCGTGGCGACTTGCACGCAATCGGCGCGACTACGCTTGACGAATACCGCAAGTACATCGAGAAGGACGCGGCGCTCGCCCGTCGTTTCCAGACCGTGATGGTCTCCGAGCCTACCGTCGAGGACACCATCTCGATCCTGCGTGGCCTGAAGGAGAAGTACGAGATCTTCCACGGCGTGCATATCACCGATAGTGCGCTCGTGGCAGCTGCCGACCTCTCCGATCGCTACATCGCCGACCGCTTCCTGCCCGACAAGGCCATCGACCTGGTCGACGAGGCCGCAAGCCGCCTGCGCATGGAGCTCGACAGCATGCCGGTCGAGATCGACGCCACCACACGTCAGCTTACCCAGCTGCAGATCGAGGAGCAGGCGCTCATGAAGGAGACCGATGACGCCTCCAAGGAGCGTCTGGAGGCCCTGCGCCAAGAGATCGCCGAGGTCCAAGAAAAGCTCAACGTGCAAAAGGCCGGCTGGCTCAACCAAAAGAACGCCATCGACCACGTGCAGGAGCTTAAGGGCCAGCTTGACGAGGCCAAGAGCGAAGAGGAGCGCGCGACTCGCAACGGCGACCTGGGCCGTGCGTCCGAGCTGCGCTACTCCGTGATTCCGGGCCTGCAACAGCAGATTCAGGATTCCGAGGCTGCGCTCGAGGCGCAAAAGCAGCAGGACGGCGAGGGTCTCAACGAGCAGGTGGCTTCCGATGAGATCGCCGAGGTCGTGAGTGCCTGGACCGGCGTGCCCGTGTCCAAGATGATGCAGGGCGAGCTCGACAAGCTGAAGGGCTTGGAGGGCGAGCTGCATAAGCGCGTCATCGGCCAGGACGAGGCCGTCTCCGCTGTCGCCGCAGCCGTGCGCCGCAGCCGTGCGGGCCTCTCCGATCCGGACAAGCCCATCGGCAGCTTTTTCTTCCTGGGCCCCACCGGCGTAGGCAAGACCGAGCTCGCCAAGGCGCTGGCCGAGTGCCTGTTCGATGATGAGCGCGCGCTCGTGCGTATCGACATGTCCGAGTATATGGAGAAGTTCAGCGTCCAGCGTCTGATCGGTGCGCCTCCGGGATACGTGGGCTACGACGAGGGCGGCCAGCTCACCGAGGCCGTGCGCCGTCGTCCGTACTCCGTAATCTTGCTCGACGAGATGGAGAAGGCTCATCCGGATGTCTTCAACGTGCTGTTGCAGGTGCTTGATGACGGCCGTCTGACCGATGGCCAGGGTCGCCAGGTGTCCTTCAAGAACACGATTATCATCATGACGAGCAACGTGGGCTCTAAGGCCATCGCCGATCTTTCGGGCAAGGACGAGGAAGAGATGCGCCACCAGGTCGATGCGGCCATGGCTCAGACCTTCCGCCCCGAGTTCCTCAACCGTATCGACGATATCGTGGTGTTCCATCCGCTCGGCATGGCGCAGATCGAAAAGATCGTTGATATTCAGCTCGCCGACGTCCGCGCACGTCTGGCCAAGGAGCGCATGACGCTTGCCATCACCCCGGCGGCCAAGCAGATGCTCGCCGTGGGTGGCTTGGACCCCGTGTTCGGTGCCCGTCCGCTCAAGCGCCTGGTCCAGCGCGAGGTCGTGGACGCCATCGCCGCCGCCATCATCGACGGTACGGTGCGCGAGGGCGATCAGGTGACGGTCGATGCCGACAAGGACGGCGGCTTTACCGTCGTGTGCGACAACACGCCGTCTGCTACCTACGAGGTCCCCGACGCCGTGTAGATTTGTGGGACATGCCTTAAAATCTGCCAGCCGTCTCTAAACGACAAGGGCGGCGGATCCAATTGGGTCCGCCGCCCTTTTTCGTGCGACAATCGATAATGTTGAACACGATTGCATGGCAAGGAGATATGCAGATGATAGATAAGAACAAGACGAATACGCCGGTCGCCAACGCCGCGCCGGCCGCACCCAAGCCTGCACCCAAGCCTGCGCCTAAGCCGCGCGACCCCTACATCCGTGCCGAGAACGAGGACGACGACGGCTACGATCCCTACAGCGATCGCCGCCCCGAGCGCGAGCCAATGTTCGAAGCCGACCCCTGGCGTTAAGTAGCTCATTTGGACGGGGCTTTTTTAGCTACTTTGTTTTCGGCTAGAGGCGTTCATGCCTGCCCCCCTCGGCCGCTCGATATCCTCCGGGAGGGGCCACTAATAGAAAACTTGCTTATCCATTAATCAAGATACGCATAATCTTGCTCTACTGCTAATCAAGAATCGTTATAATCTTGATTAGCAGGAGAGCAAGATTGGAGAATTATGGCATTCAACGACTTGGTGGCTCAAAAAATAAAGGACTTTGAGCAACAGGGGATTCCGCAGGTCTTTGAGCGCGACCTTGATCTGGGCAACCCGCAGGAGCCAAAGCGCGACAACATCGTATATGTGATTGTGGGCGCCCGTCGTTGTGGAAAGACGTATCGCCTGTATCAGGAGATGCGGCGGCTTCAGGGCCAAGGCGTCGAGCTTGACCGGATGCTATATTTCAATTTTGAGGATGAGCGCTTGCGTCCGTATGAGCCATCGCTACTAGCGGACGTGCTCGATACATTCTATGCACTATATCCTGCTGCTCGAGGCGAGGGCGCCTACCTTTTCTTTGACGAGATCCAGGAAATACCCGAATGGGGTGCGTTTCTGCGACGCGTGGTCGATACGGAGAAGGCGACCGTTTACGTGACGGGATCTTCTTCTAAGATGCTGTCCTCAGAACTTAAGAGCGAGTTCAGGGGCCGTTCTCTTGTGCGAGAGCTTTTTCCGTTGAGTTTTTCGGAATACGTCCGATATAAGACGGGGGGCGTTCCTGAGTCGAACGCGCCCTTCTCCTCGAGCGATGCAGCGTTGCTCAGACACCATCTGGTCGGATATCTCGAGCGAGGGGGATTCATCGCGACATTTGAGCAGACGCCCGCAGACGCGATTCAGCTGCTACAGGAATATGCGTCGCGAACGGTCGCCATGGACGTCGTTGAACGTTACGACGTCAAGAACCCCCGTTTGGCCTCGCTGTTTCTGGCGCGGTGCATGGCATCTTCGGGACGAGAGCTGTCAGTGAACAAGGTGTACAACGAGTTCAAGAGCAGGCAGATACCCGTCAGTCGAAATACGCTCAGCGACTTACTTGAGTATTACGAGGACGCCTACCTGCTGTTTTCGGTGCCGGAGTTCACGCGTTCGCTTGCAAATAATGCGCGGTCCGCATCTAAAGTCTACGCTGTCGATCCTGCGATGTTCGGAGCATTCTCTCCCGCATCGGCATTTGATCAGGGCCAGAGGCTCGAGACTGCGGTGTTCAATGCGCTCAGAAGAAGGACTCCAGCCGTGCGGTCCGGTTCGGTCTGCCGCCTGCTGATCAAAGAGAAGAATAAAAGCCATGAGGTGGACTTTGTGGCCGGGGATGCGCTTCTTATGCAGGCTTATGGCCTGATTCAGGTGAGTACGGATATGGCAAGCGAGAAAACGCGCGAGCGCGAAATTGCCGCGCTTGATGCCTCGATGGCCCAATTCGATCTTGGTGAGTCGACAATCGTTACCATGGATGAGCAGGCCGATATTCCATGCGAGCGCGGTGTGGTACACGCTGTGCCCGCATGGAAGTGGCTCCTTTCCTAATCGTCTATGGATTTGCGAGGCCAGGACTCAGGTGTCATGGTCCGCTAGTCCTGGGCCTTGATGCTCGGCAGGAGAATCTGGGCGAGGTAGTCGGTCTCGAGCTTGGTCGCGGCGTCTGCCTTGCCGTCTTTGCCGACCAGTACGTTCTTGATCTGGCTATAGGTGTAGCGGTTGCCGGTCGTGAGCTCGACAAGCTCAATCGCCGTATCCATGGGGTAGGTTGACACGGGATTCTGCGTCCGTCCGTTGATGGTCTGGGGCACCACGTACGGATAGACGGGGCCGCTGGCGTAGACGGTATAACCGTTGCCTAGATTGGCCGCACCCAAAACCGTATCGCCCTCATCGGGCGTAAAGCTCTCGCCCTCGCGCACCGCGACGAGCGTCACAATCGGCGTATCGCTGTCGCCGGCAAGATAGATGCATAGCGTGCTGCCATTTTGCCAAGTCTCGACCTTGCCGTACCACTCGACGGGGATATCGAGCTGGTAGAGGTCGGTTGCCTTGTGACGGGCGTCGGCATCACGGGCCGCCTGTGCCTTTTGCGCGCTCACGGCATTGACGGCGGCGTCGCGCCGCGCGGTTGCCGCCTGCTGGAGCACCTTGGCGGTGGCGGCGGAGCTCGCGCCTCCCTCCTCGGCATACTTGGCGGCGGTATCGATCTGGTCGTCGGTTACCGTGTCGGCCGAAGGCACCTTGAGCTTAAAGGCGGCCTGGCTGCTTAGGTCCTGTCCGTCGCTCTTGATCGTGACCTGCGCCTTGGTGGTCGGCACGGTATAGACGGTGCCGTCGGACGCGATGGGGGAGGCGGCAATGGAGAGCGTGTAGTCACCGGGTAGCAGTTTGATGCCACGGCCGTGCTCGTCAACATAGAGTGTTTCGCTCACAGAGGAGCCGTCAGAATCCTGGCCGCTCACCTGTACGGGAATCTTGGAGCCGGTGGAACAGTCGAGGCCCGCGGCATGTACGCCAATCTGCACCGACATCATCGTGTGGGCATTGGCGGCGGCGATGGCAGCCTGCTCTTGCCGGTATCCGTTCCAGGCTGCGTAGCCTGCGCCGCCGGCGACGAGCGCGACGGCCACAGCGCCGGCGACCATTAGATTGCGGCGCTTGGGCGACATCTTGCGATGGCGGACCTCGGCCTCATGTGCCGAAGGAACGGACGGTAGGGGAATATCGCCCATGGCGATGGTCTCGTCCACGGCAGGCGCGGAGCCTAAGCCAGGGAGCTCGCGGGTCAGCGAATCTTCGGCCGGCAAGCTGTCGAGCAAGATGGTTTCCTCGCTCGTGTCGGATTCGGGCTGGTCGTCGGCCTCGCATTCGGATTCCTCGTGCCCAGCCTCATCTTCGGTGGGCGCGGCGCCATCGTCTTTTGCATCCTGATCATCGGGCTGCGCCTCGATTTCCGGCTCATCCTGCACATCAACGCTCGAATCGTCAAACGCAATCTCGGCCAGCGCGATCTGGTCTAGGCTCTCCAGGGCCTCGGCACACGCTTCTGCATCTTGGGCCGCATCCTCTTGGCCCGTCGTCTCATCTTTCATATATCCCCCAAGCTCGATATCGGGACAACACTGTACCCAAAAACGGGGCTCCATAGAGCCGCCGCATGATTTGAAATCCGATTTTATATATGCGCGTGTTTTTGAATAGATGAATAGAGGCGCAACGACAAAAAGCCCCCGGAAAGCGAGCGAAACGCTTTTCGGGGGCTCTGCGAGACATTGGATTGAAAGGCCTGGTGAGCGGGCCTATGCCCAAGTGCCAACAGCGGCCAACATGTTACTCGGCGTGCGCGTAGTCAACCTTGGCGCGGCGAGCGGTGGCCTTCTCCCAATCGCTGGTGCCCTCAAAGACATCCTGCTTGTAGGGATTGCGGCCGAGCTTCTTGGCGCGGTAGGCGATGTAGATGATCGCGGCGACGTTGGCGACCAGTGCGGCGATCGAGACCGCGGTAGCGGCGCCGGGGTCGAGCGTGGAGTGCGTCACAAAGATGGACTCCTCCTGGAAGTAGGGGAACACCTGGGCAAACATGCACCAAATAGCCAGCGTAAAGGCGCGGTTCTGGATCCAGCCGCCCTTGTTCCAGATAAAGGCGGCGACGGTGGGCGCCAGCAGCAACGCAAAGCCGCAGAACCAGGAGTGGGTGGGCAGGCAGTTGTAGGTGTAGCAGAAGTTCCAGATGTCGTAGGCGATGATGTAGACCCAGGTCATGTCGGGCCACAGCATGTCGGTCTGATCCTCGGAGGCGTAGACGCTCCACCAACCGGTCATGCAGAAGATGTTGATGATACCGGCGATGCCGTTGAACACGTTGTTCCAGCCGGCAAGCTGCGTGGCGCCCTCGGAGGTGACCCAGGTGGACTCGCCCAGGACAAAGAAGTGATAGGCGCTCTCGAAGTCGGATACGACGGCGATCATGATGTTGATGGCAACGATCACAAACGGCCACGCGCGGAACCAATGCGCCTTGCCGATCTTGCCCCACTGATACTTAATGGCAATGAAGCCCCAGCAACCGGCCAGCGCCGCGTATACCTTGGCGTAGTGGAACCAGCTGTTCTGGTACACATGGGTGGGGTTGGTGAGCGCCCACTCGGCGCCCTGTGAGACGCCGATGGCGATGGCGACGCAGTAGATGGTCATGGCCAGCGGAGCCACGCCAAAGATGATGGCCGCGCCGAGCTTGGTGCGGCGGCCGACCTCGTTGAGCACGATCAGGCCGATAAAGACCATGGCCCAGCCGACCCAGTGGATAAGGGTATCGCTACCCCAAACATCGAACAGCATGCTGCTCTCCTTTCACACGCCCGCGGCCCCTCTTCCGATCGCGGGCAGTTTGGCAAAATGTCGTCAGTTCCTGGGCTTGCGCTCGGGATACTTGGCGGTGTAGCCCTCGATGTGGAGTGTCGAGGCGATGATTTCCTTGACCGTCTCGTCGGGCACATCGGGGTGTGTGCGGATATACATCAACAACCCCATGATGAGGGTGTAGAACGTCTCGTAGACATGGTCGATGCGCAGCTCGTGATGGGCGACAAAGTCCACCACGGTGGTGTCGCAGATGTACTGAGCCACGCGCTGGACCACGTTGTGCAGAAAGCCGCCGTAGAGCGCGCCGCTGCTCGAGGTGAGCGTACTCGGCAACTCGTGGCCGCTCACGACCAGACGCTTAAAGAGCGGGGCGACGGTGTCGAGCGCGCCCTCGATATCGCCGACGGTGCGGCCGGCATTCCATTGCTCGAGCTCGGAGATAAAACCGTCGATTGCCTCGTCCATGACGGCGGTGACGGCGGCGTCCATGTCGGCGAAGTAGTGGTAGAACAGCGAGCGCGTGCAGCCGGCTCGCTTGGTCACGGCCGAGACGGATAGATGTGACACGCCCAGCTCGGAGCTTACGGTGCGCACGGCATCGAGGATCTCGCGACGGCGTTCGTCGCCCGTCAGACGCTTGGCCGCGCTATCGGGCGCGGGGACGGCGTCGGCAACAGAGATATTCGCCGTGTTATCGCCCATGCGTTTGCCGCCTTTCATCCTCTTTTGTCTGACCGTTCGCCTAACAGTCTTGAATATTGTTGACGGTTCGTCAATACTATTTTTGACACAATGTCAACAATGGTGGGTGAACGGCATGGGGGCATGCCCGGCCTGCAAAAAAGAGGGGCGCTGCGGCCTCGTCGGGCTGTGGCAAGAGAAGGGACGACTATGATTCTCAACGGACCGGGAATTAGCTATACCGAGCCCGATATCGGTTCGGAGTTCGTGCCGCCGCTGCCGGAGCATCCGCGCGAGGCAATCGTCAAGCTGTGCGAGCACTGCACCAACCGCCTGCTGCATCGCGATGAGCTGCTGGGCTACGAGTACTGGTCGTTTGCCGAGGCCGCGACCGACGAGCAGGCCGAAGTGCTCTGCAAGATGAAGATGCGCCGTCCCTATACGCTGCCCGAGATGGTCAAGCTCACCGGCATGCCCGAAGCCGATATCGAGAAGATGCTCGACGACATGAGCTACACGGGTCTGCTCGAGTACAACTGGGAAAACCCCGAGCGCGCCAAGCAGTGGGTGCTGCCCATGCTGGTGCCGGGTTCCGCCGAGTTCCTCAACATGCGCGTGAGCCAGCTCGAGGAACACCCGGTCTACGCCAAGTTCTTTGAGCAGGCGTCCAAGGGACCGCTGTCCAAGGCCACGCCGATGGTGCCGCCCGGCGGTGCCGGCATCGGCATGCATGTCATTCCGGTCGAGAAGGCCATCGATGCCGCGAGCACCTCGGTGCCGATCGAGCATATCGAGCACTGGCTCGACAAATACGAGGGTAAGTATGCCGCCAGCACCTGCAGCTGCCGCGCGAGCCGTCGCGTGATGGGTGAGGGCTGCGCCGACGACCCGGCCGATTGGTGCATCGCCGTGGGCGATATGGCCGACTACGTGGTCGAGACCGACCGTGGCCACTATGTGACGCGCGAGGAGGTCTACGACATTTTGCGCCAGGCCGAGGACAACGGCTTTGTGCACCAGATCACCAACATCGACGGCGAGAACAAGATCTTCGCCATCTGCAACTGCAACGTCAACGTGTGCTACGCCCTGCGCACCTCGCAGCTGTTCAACACGCCCAACCTGTCGCGCTCGGCCTATGTCGCCAAGGTCGAGAAGGACAAGTGCGTGGCCTGCGGTCGCTGCGTTGAGGTGTGCCCGGCTGGTGCAGCCAAGCTCGGCCAGAAGCTCTGCAGCAAAAAGGCCGGCGGACAGGTGCCCGAGTATCCGCGCCAGGAGCTGCCCGATGCCACCAAGTGGGACCACACCAAGTGGTCGCCCAACTACCGCAACGACAACCGCATTGAGACGCATGAGTCCGGCACCGCTCCCTGCAAGACGGCCTGCCCCGCGCACGTTGCCGTTCAGGGCTATTTGAAGCTCGCGGCGCAGGGCCGCTATGACGAGGCGCTGGCGCTCATCAAGCGCGAGAACCCGCTGCCCGCTATCTGCGGCCGTGTGTGCAACCGCCGCTGTGAGGATGCCTGCACCCGCGGTCGTGTGGACGCCGCCGTGGCTATCGACGAGGTCAAGAAGTTCATCGCCCAGCGCGATCTGGACGCAGCGACCCGCTATGTCCCGCCCGTGGTGACCCCGACGCGTGCCGGCGGCTTCGACCAGAAGATCGCCATCATCGGTGCCGGTCCGGCCGGCCTGTCCTGCGCTTTCTACCTGGCCGAGAAGGGTTACAAGCCCGTCGTGTTCGAGAAAAACGAGCGCCCGGGCGGTATGCTTACCTACGGCATTCCCAGCTTTAAGCTGCAGAAAGACGTTATCGAGGCCGAGGTCGAGGTCATTCGCCTGATGGGTGCCGAGTTCCGTTATGGCGTGGAGGTCGGTCGCGACGTGACGCTCGACGAGCTGCGCGCGCAGGGCTTTAAGGCCTTCTACGTGGCTATTGGCTGCCAGGGCGGTCGCCTTGCCGGTATTCCGGGCGAGGACGCCGAGGATGTGACCGTGGCCGTCGACTTCTTGCGCGAGGTCAACAGCGGCAAGATCGACGCGCTGCCCGGCCGCACCATCGTGGTGGGCGGCGGCAACGTGGCCATCGACGTCGCGCGCAACGCCTGCCGCCTGGGCTCCGAGCACGTTGAGATGTTCTGCCTGGAGAGCGAGGCCCAGATGCCTGCCGGCGAGGAAGAGCGTCGCGAGGCCATCGAGGACGGCGCGCACATCAGCTGCGGTTGGGGCCCCAAGGAGGTTCACCTGGACGAGGCCGGTCGCGTATGTGGCATCACCTTTAAGCGCTGCACGCGCGTCTTTGACGACGAGGGCCGTTTTGCGCCCGAGTACGACGAGAACGACCTGCGTCGTGTTGACGCCGATCGTGTCGTCATGTCGATTGGCCAGTCCATTGTGTGGGGCGACCTGCTGGCTGGCTCCAAGGTGGAGCTCGGCCGCGGCCAGGGTGCCCTTGCCGATCCGCAGACCTATCAGACCGCTGAGCCCGACATCTTTGTGGGCGGCGACGTCTACACTGGCCCCAGCTTTGCCATCGATGCCATTGCCGCCGGTCACGAGGCCGCGGTGTCCATCCATCGCTTTGTGCAGCCGGGCTCCACGCTCACCATCGGCCGTAACCAGCGCCGCTACACCGCGCTCGACCGCGACGATGTCGTGATCGAGAGTTACGACAACGCGAGCCGCGAGGTTGCTCACGTGGACCGCGAGCGCGAGAAGGCCGCGCCGTTTAGCGAGTACGTCGAGACCTTTACCGAGGAGCAGGTACGCACCGAGACCGCCCGTTGCCTGGGTTGCGGTGCCTCGATCGTCGACCCCAACAAGTGCATCGGCTGCGGCCTGTGCACCACCAAGTGCGCGTTTGACGCCATCCATCTGGATCGCGACCGCCCCGAGTGCTCCACGATGGTCAAATACGAGCAAAAGCTCCCCAGCCTGGGCAAGTACGCACTCAAGCGTGCCATCAAAATCAAGTTTGGTAAGAAGTAATGAGGTTCCGCCGTTCTAACGAACGGCGGCACTGCCGACGCTGCGCGGCACCCAGGTACCCCATCTTGCCCCTCAACTGCGGCGCCGCGGGCAAAAGCCCAGCGGACGCCTTGTTTCGGGGCAACCTGGGGCACCTGGATCGTCGCTCGCTGACGTTTGGCTGACATCGCATCAACCATTGTTGAAAGGTTTTCGCCTTGCATGAATTGGGAATCGTTTACCACATTATTCGCGATGTCGAGAATGTGGCGCGCGCCAATGGCGTGCGTCGCGTTTCGAGCGTGACGTTGCTGCTGGGCGAGGTCTCGGGCGTCGTTCCCGACTTGCTGCTCGACGCTTGGCGCTGGGCGGCGGATAAAAAGCCTATCACGCAGGGCGCGGAGCTTATCGTGGAGCCCGTCGAGGCCGTGACGCATTGCGAGGCGTGCGGCTGCGACTACGCGACGGTCGAGCACGGCAAGACCTGCCCCCATTGCGGCAGCGGCGAGACATACCTGTTGCAGGGCCAGGAGGTCATGATCAAGCAGATCGAGACCCCCGACGAGGACCCGGCAGACGCTGCTCCTGGCGATCTCTCCGACGCCCCCGATGCCGTCGACGCCGCCAACCCCCTCCACATCGCCTAACTTAGACATTGGGGACGTTCTTAAACGACTAGTCGTAAAAGAACGTCCCCAATGACTAGTCATTTAGAAACGTCCATTACAGTCGAAATTGTCAGCCCGGGACCGTCTCGGGCTACGATTGAGGCGCGCCCAGAACGGGCCGCCGACCGGGCGCCCGCGCACGGCCGAACGTCCCTGCCCCCCGAGAGGGCCCGTTGGGTGCTGCCGGCGCGGGACGCGCCGCCCCCGACGGCTGATAGGAAAGTGCCGGGCAGGTGCCGCGGCTGGTAATGTGAGTGCCGAGGGGGAGGCCATCCGGTCGAACGACTACCGGAAGGATACCACCGTGAAAGCGACATCCACCAGGCCCGCGGCCGTGCTCGGCCTGGACGTCGGCAAGTCATCGCACTGGGCCTGCCTGGTCGACCGCGACGGGGAGGTGCTGGCCAGCGCCCCCGTCCGCAACAGGGAGGCCGAGCTCGACGCGCTGTTCGCCTCCGCGCCCGCCGGCACGCTCGTCGTCGTCGACCAGTTCCGCAACATAGGGTCCCTCGCCGTGAGGCGGGCCCGCGCCGCGGGGCTCGGGGTCGCCCACCTGCCCGGGCTCGCCGCCAGCCGCGCCGCCTGCCTGTTCGCCGGCGAGGCCAAGACCGACGAGCGCGACGCCGCGGTGATCGCGCGGACCGCCCTGGGCGTGCCGGACTCCCTGTCGGGGGTCCCGGGCCGCGGCGAGGCCCTCGAGGCCGCCCGCGCCCTCTCCTCCCAGCGCGACCACGTCGTGGCCTGCGCGACCAGGGACAAGAACCGCCTGCGCGCGGTTCTGCTCGAGTCCTGCCCGGCCCTCGAGGCCGCGGTCGACCTGTCGGACCGGCGGTGGCTGGAGCTGCTCGCCGGGTTCGGCGGGGCGTGGGGGATCGCCCGCTCCGGGGCCGGGGGCCCGCGGGCCGAGGCCGCCGGGGAGGCCGCGGCCGCCTCCACCGCGCCCCCGCCGGCGCTCGTCGAGGCCGAGAACAGGCAGGTCAGGTTCCTTGCCGCCCGGATATCGGAGGCCC
>CAUHCN010000009.1 GCA_959604825.1 uncultured Collinsella sp.
TATACGGGTGCATCATCGACGTCTTCAATACAGAAGATATCAGTGCGGAATGTTCCGGAGAGAAACCCCGTCACGCCCCCGGATCCCCTGCGTTTACGGCCTTGAGGTCGGCGTGGGCGGAGAATGTGGTTGATGGGGATACGTGTCCCTTTCGCTGTTTCGCGCTTTGCGCGAAAGGCGCGCTACTTTGGAGCGAACGGAGAACGTGGTTGTTGCGGCAACTGATCCCCACCATAAATTACCCTTGGCATACTTGCGCGAAAGCCTGCCCGTGCTACACTTGCAATTGCTGTTTCAGGGCGGGGTGAAATTCCCCACTGGCGGTAAATCGGGCGGTGCCAAAGGGGTACCGTGGCGCAGGAAACGTGCCTGCGGCCGAGCCGATGAGTCCGCGACCCGTGTGTGCGTTGGTTCGCATGCCGGCTGAACTGGTGAGATCCCAGTACCAACGGTTAGAGTCCGGATGAAAGAGGCAGGTGATCTTATGTCTGAACAGTCGCAGCATATCCATTTTGAGAACACGAATAGGTGGAGCACCAAACAGCTCGTTACCATGGCGTTGATGTGCGCCTTGGGAGCACTGTTTATGTATGTGCAGCTGCCCATCCTCCCCTCGGCGCCGTTTTTGACGTATGACCCGTCGCTGGTGCCGGCGATGGTGTGTGGATTTGCGTATGGCCCTGGTGCCGGCACCGCTGTTGCCGCTATGGCGATCGTTATCCATGCGCTTACCACGGGCGATTGGGTCGGTGCGCTTATGAACTTGGTTGCCACGCTGGGCTATATTCTGCCTGCGGCTATCGTCTACCAGAAGATGCATACCTATAAGGGTGCCGTGATTGGCCTGGCGCTCGGCGTCATTGCCGCTACGGTGCTGTCTATGGTCGCAAACCTGACCATCGGCGTTTGGTTCTGGTATGGCTCGGCCGATGTGATTTTGCCACTCATGCTTCCTGCTGTTCTGCCGTTCAACCTTATCAAGACCGTGCTTAACTCGGTATTGACGCTTGCAGTGTACAAGGCGGTCTCTAATCTCATCACGCCCAAGAAGGACCAGGTCAAAGGTCGCGCATGATTGAGTGTCGGGGCGTTTCCTTTAGCTATGACGGTGTTGCACCGGCGCTCGATGGCATCGATCTGAACATCGAGGAGGGGGAGTTTTTCTGCATCCTCGGCGGCAATGGGTCGGGCAAGTCGACGTTTGCCAAGCATTTGAACGCGCTGCTGCAGCCCGATGCGGGAACGGTGTGTGTCAACGGCATGGACGCGTCCGATCCCGAGCTGGTCTACGATATCCGCTCGACTGCGGGCATGGTGTTCCAGAATCCCGACGACCAGCTTGTGGCGACGCTTGTCGAGGACGATGTTGCGTTTGGTCCCGAGAACTTAGGGGTCGAATCGGCCCAGATCGCGCAGCGCGTGCGCGAGGCGCTGAAGGCCGTGGGTCTGGTGGGCTTTGAGCGCCACGAGACCCACGCTCTCTCGGGCGGACAAAAGCAGCGCGTGGCGCTTGCCGGCGTGCTCGCCATGGAGCCGCGCGTGCTCATTTTGGACGAGGCGTCCTCGATGCTCGATCCGCGCGGGCGCAAGGGCCTTATGAAGGCCTGTCACGCGCTGCACGAACGCGGCATGACCATCGTGATGATTACGCACTTTATGGAAGAGGCCGCCGAGGCCGATCGAGTCGCGGTGTTTCGGGCGGGGCGCGTTGCCATGTTGGGCACGCCCGATGAAATCTTGACGCAGGCGGACGAACTCGCGCGGCTGAACCTGGATATGCCGGCATCGTGCTGTCTTGGCAGGGCGCTTCGTGCGAAGGGCGTGCCCGTTCACGCGCAGGTGCGCGAGGCGGATATGGTTGCCGAGGTTGCGCAGGCCTATACCGAGCGAAGTGAGGCGGGCACCGCGGGGCAGTCTTCCGCATCCCAGTCGGAAATCGCTGACGGCGCTGTTCCGGCAGACAATGAGGACAACGCGTCAGAGCCCGTCATCGAGATTTCGCACCTTTCGTATAGCTATTCGCTGAGCGCCCGCGAGCGTCGCCGTTGGCACAAGCGTTCAGCCGCCGAGGGCGCATCGAACAAGCAGGCCCTCTGGGGCAACGACCCTAGCAGCCCCTGGGCGTTGCGCAATGTGTCGCTAACGGTGCGTCGTGGCGAGTTCCTGGGCCTTGCGGGCCATACCGGTTCGGGTAAGTCGACGCTGGTTCAGCATCTCAACGGCTTGATTCGTCCCCAGGAGGGTTCTGTTTATGCGCTGGGGCTCGACCTGGTAAACAAGAAAGATGCCGCCGCGGTTAAGGCAAAGGTCGGCGTGGTGTTTCAGTATCCAGAGCGTCAGCTGTTTGCCGAGACCGTGGCACAGGACGTGGCATTTGGTCCGCATAACCTTGGCTTGTCACAGGCCGAGGTTGCCCGCCGCGTTGCGTCATCGCTCGCGCGCGTAGGCCTCGACCTGGCCACGGTGGGCGACAAGAGCCCCTTTGAACTTTCGGGCGGGCAGCAACGGCGCGTGGCATTCGCCGGCGTGCTCGCCATGGAGCCCGAAGTCCTGGTGCTCGATGAGCCCATGGCGGGACTCGATCCGGCGGCGCGCAGTGATTTCCTGGGGCTCATCGATCGACTTCACCGCGATGGCCTGACCGTCGTCATGGTCTCACACAGTATGGATGACCTTGCCAATTGCTGCGATCGTATTGTCGTGATGAACGAGGGCACGGTGTTTGCCGAGGGCACGCCCGCTCAGGTTTTTGCGCATGCGGATGAGCTTAAATCAATCGGCTTGGGTGTTCCCGCTGCCCAGCGCATGGCGCTGGCGCTTGCGAAGACAGACGTGCCGCTACGCTTTGACGGCCTCTATACGGTTGAGTCGTTGGCCGACGAGTTGGCAGATTTGCTGATCGGTTGCTCAGACGGTTCTTCTAACGTTTCGGACAAGGCCAAATCCAAGACGGTCGCGCGAGAGGAGGGCTGCTAATGGAGGCGTTTTCGTTTGGCAGCTACTATCCCGGCGATAGTGCAATCCACCGCCTGGACCCGCGAACCAAGTTGCTCTTGGGCTTTGTGTTTCTGATCACGACGCTCACGGTCAGCAGCTTCCGCGGACTGGTCCCGGTCGCAATCTTCGTTGTCCTGATCTATGCCGTGTCCCGGGTGCCGGCTCGTCGCGTCCTGTCATCGATGGCGCCGCTGCTGGCGATCGTCGCGGTGGTCGCGGTGCTCAACCTGTTTTCCGACCAGAGCGGGCGCATTCTGTGGCAGCTCGGCTTTTTGCAGATAAGCGAGGGCTCGCTGCGTTCTGCCGCCTTTATGGCGTGCCGCCTGACCTTGATGATGGCCGGTATGAGCGCTATCACGCTCACCACACCGACGCTCGACCTCACCGCGGGTTTTGAGCGCCTGCTCGCGCCGTTTGCGCGTGTGGGACTTCCTGCGCACGAGCTCGGCATGATCATGGGTATCGCGCTGCGCTTTATGCCGCAGTTCGCCACCGAGATGAAGCAGACGGCCGATGCGCAGGCGAGCCGCGGTGCGCGCGTGACGGGAGGCCCGCTCGGCGGCGTGCGTATGCTCGGCAGTGTGGCGATTCCGCTGTTCACGGGCGTGTTCCGTCATGCCGAAACGCTGTCTGCCGCCATGGATGCCCGTTGCTATCATGGCGAGCAGGGCCGCACACGTCTGCATGCGCTTGCATTTGGCCGCGGCGACGCGTTGGCGGCGGTGGTGACGGCGTTGCTGCTCATCTGCGTCATTGTCATCAATCTTCAACTTGTTTAGGCGCGATTCGAGCGCAGGAAAGGGGTCCCTATGACCGACAACGACCGCACGGCGCAGCTCGAGCGCGCCTGTTCGTATCTCAGGCGTATTCCGGCGTGGTATCTCGCCACGATCGACGTGACGGACGGACATCAGCCGCGCGTGAGGCCGTTCTCGTTTGCCATGGTTGATGATGGCAAGCTGTGGTTTTGCACCTCGCGTGATAAGGATGTGTGGGCCGAGCTCAGCGCGAACCCCAAGTTTGAGGTTTCGGGTTGGAAACCGGGGGAGTGTTGGATTGTGCTGACCGGCGAGGCCGCGCTCGAGGACGACGCGGTCGTGAGTGACCGGGTGCGCCAGGCGGGCTTTAAGCACATGGTGGGCATTGGCGAGCAACACGATAGTGCCAACGACGGCCGCCTTGCGTTTTTCTCGGTGCGCAATATCGCCGCCCGCTTCTGTGATATCGACGGCAGCGAGGAGCGCCTGGAGCTCTAATTTCCCAAATTGATTACCCATTCCAAAAAGACTGGTCAGGCGACAGGAGGACACATGGACGGATTGAATACGGTGTTGGAGTATCTGACGTCGGTGCCGGCATGGTATTTGGCGACGAGCGTTGACGGACGGCCTCATGTGCGTCCGTTTTCGTTTGCGCAGATCCAGGATGGCAAGCTGTGGTTTGTAACAGCGCGCACCAAAGATGTGTGGCAAGAGCTGCTGCAAAACCAGCGCTTTGAGGCCACGAGTTGGTGGCCGGGCCGTGGCTGGCTCATCTTGCGCGGGCGTGCCGGCTTGGATGACCGGGCTTTAGACGAAATGCGCGAAGCCGGGTGGAAGCATCTAGAGCGCCTGGGCGAGCACTATGAGGGGCCTAACGACCCCACGCTCGTCTTCTTTAGCGTCGAAGATCCCGAGGCTTTTATCTGCAATCACGACGAATGGGTGCCGGTCGAGCTCTAGCCAGCTGGCTCATCCTAACAACTTGGTTTTCGCATGGGCGGGCCCCGTATTGCCCGGCACCGTTAGGAGCGCCGGTCAATACGGGGCCCGCTCCATTTGTCAATTCCTTCAAGCGAATGTGTCGGGAATGTTTCAATGCATGAATATGCAAACCATTTACGTGTTAATGCATCTTTTGGTGCTAAAGTTTCAACCCACTTCATAACGACCGCTGGGAAATGCGCATCGGTGCATAAATCGCAGACAAGGAGTCTGATATGTCTTTGAAGGTTGGAATCGTCGGCGCGGCTGGATATGCCGGAGCCGAGCTCATTCGCCTCGTGCTCGGCCATCCCGAGTTTGAACTTGTTGCCATTACGTCCAACGCCGATGCCGGCCAGCCGCTGTCCGCGGTGTATCCGAGCTTTGCTGGTGTGAGCGACCTGGTTTTCACCACGCATGACGCGCCCGAGCTTAAATCCTGCGACGCCGTCTTCTTGGCCGTGCCGCATACCGCGGCCATGGCGCAGGTGCCCGCCCTGCTTGCATCGGGCGTTTCCTGCTTTGATCTTTCGGCCGACTACCGCCTGAACGACGCGTCCGTCTTTGAGACGTGGTATGCCGCCGAGCATACGAGCCCCGAGCTGCTCAAGACCCGTGCCTTTGGCCTGCCCGAGCTGTTCTGCCGGGACTTGGAGACCGCTGCATCCGATCATGCCGACGGCAAACCCGTGCTGGTCGCCTGCGCCGGCTGCTATCCCACCGCAACGAGCCTTGCCGCCGCGCCCGCCGTGCGCGCTGGCTGGGTTGCCCAGAGCGGCCCCGTGATCGTTGATGCCATCAGCGGTGTGACGGGTGCCGGCAAGTCCTGCAACGCTCGTACGCATTTTTGCAGCGCCGACGAGAACTTGGAGGCCTACGGCGTGGGCAAGCATCGCCACACGCCCGAGATTGAGCAAATCCTTGGCCTGACCGATCGCGTCGTCTTTACCCCGCATCTGGCACCGCTCAAGCGCGGCCTGCTCTCCACGGTGACGCTGCCGCTCACGCCGCAGGCCATCGACTCCCTGGCTCTTGAGGATGTCGTCGACTATTACAAGCAGTTCTATGCCGGTCACACCTTTGTGCGCGTGCTCGATGCCAACCAACAGCCCAAGACGGCTTCGGTCGTCGGCACCAACGCCGCCCAGATCGGCCTCGCGCTCAACAAACGCGCGGGCGTGCTGGTGGCGACGGGCGCCATCGACAATCTGTGCAAGGGCGCTGCGGGCCAAGCGGTCCAGTGCGCCAATATCGTCTTTGGCTTTGACGAGCGACGAGGCTTGCCCACAGTGGCGTGCCCGGTGTAGCACATTCGATTGTTAACGATTTGGTAGTCGGGCATCGAGTGGGGCGCCACTCTTAAGCCGGTCTCATGATCACGACTGGCATGGCGCACCAACCGATGTCCGTTTTTTGTTTGACATAAGGAGTCATAAAGACGATGAATACCGAGCTGTTTGATATCAAGATTCGCGCCGTCGAGGGCGGCGTTACGGCTGCGGCTGGTTTTAAGGCTGCAGGCATCCACGCTGGGTTCCGCAAGAACCCCGAGCGTCTGGATTACGCGCTCGTCGTGCCCGATAAACCCTGTCCCGGTGCCGGCGTGTTTACCACCAATCGCTTTTGCGCGGCGCCCGTGCAGGTGAGCCGTGCCAACCTGGGCGGTGCCGACAAGGGCTACGGAATCATCGCCGGCGTTTCGGTTAACTCTGGCAATGCTAACGCCGCCACGGGTGAGACCGGCCTTGCATGCGCGCGCGAGACGTGCAGCATCGCATCGCAGGTCATCGGCTGTGAGCCCCAGCAGATTCTGGTTGCCTCCACGGGTGTGATTGGCCAGATTCTGCCGATCGACACGTTTGAGACCGCCATTCCTGCCGCCTACGAGGCGCTCTCCGCCCACGGTGGCGCCGATGCCGCTCGCGCCATCATGACGACCGACACGCACTCCAAGGAGTACGCCGTGTCCTACGTCAGCGAGGCGGCGGGTCATGCGGGTAATGTCTATACGGTAGGCGGCATGTGCAAGGGCTCGGGCATGATCATGCCCAACATGGCCACCATGATCGCAGTTATCACCACCGATGCCCCCGTCGAGCCTGCGACACTTCATGCCCTGCTGCTCTCGACCGTCAAGCAGACCTTTAACAAGGTAACGGTCGATTCCGACACCTCGACCAACGACACCTGCATCATGCTTGCCTCCGGCGCCGCTGCCGCAGATGTCGAGCCTATCGTCGAGGGCTCCGATGCCTTTGACGAGTTGGCATTTGCTGTGCACGAGGTGTGCGAGAGCCTGGCGCGCAATATCGCCGCCGATGGTGAGGGCGCATCCAAGCTTGTTACGGTTAACGTTACCGGCGCCGTGAACGACGAGGAGGCCGATATCGCCGCCCGCGCCGTTGCCAACTCGCCGCTCGTTAAGACCTGCATCGCCGGCCACGACTGCAACTGGGGCCGTGTTGCTATGGCGCTTGGCAAGTGCGGCGTGAAGTTTAATCAGGAAGACGTTTCCATCGACATGATGGGCATGCCCGTCTGTCGCGACGGTCTGACTGTTCCCTTTGATGAGGACGAGGCTCTACGGCGTTTCGAGGCGCCCGAGATCGTGATCTCGGCCGACCTGGGCGCAGGCGACGCGGCAACGACCGTATGGACCTGCGACCTCACGCATGAGTACATCTCCATCAACGGCGATTACCGTTCCTAGATTCCAGGCACGCTGCGCATCTTGCCGCGATTGCGGACAGCGGAGCACGGCGTGATAACGATACGAAAGACGAGGCAGATTATGAAATTCGCACGCGATTGTCGTTCGAGCGAATCCAACGAAGCAACCGCGCAGCTGCTGTTCGAAGCGCTGCCGTGGATTAAGAACCTGACCGGCAAGACGGTTGTTATCAAATATGGCGGAGCCGCCATGGTTGATGAGCAGCTGCGCCGCGACGTGATGAGCGACATCGTTTTGCTCAAGATCATCGGTATGCGCCCCGTCATCGTGCACGGCGGCGGCAAGGCTATCAACGAGGCGCTGAGCCATTACGATATTCCCGTCGAGTTTAAGAACGGCCAGCGCGTGACCACGCCGGCGACTATGGATATCGTGCGCGAGGTGCTGGGCGGCAAGGTTAACCAGGAGCTGGTTGCTGCCATCAACCACCACGGCAACCTGGCCGTGGGCGTGTCGGGCAGCGATGCTGGCACGCTCATCGCCGAGCCGCTCGACCCCGAGCTCGGTCGCGTGGGCAAAGTGACGCACGTTAACACCGACTATATCGAGCGCTTACTCGATAGCGAGTACATCCCCGTCATCGCTACCGTCGCGGCGGGGGAGGACGGCGGTTTCTTCAACATCAACGCCGACACCGCCGCCGGTGCTGTTGCCGCGGCGCTCCACGCGCATAAGGCGATCTTTTTGACCGATGTCGATGGCCTGTACAAGGACTTTAGCGACAAGGACTCGCTTATCTCCAACCTAACGCTCGACGAGGTTAACGAAATGCTCTACGGCGGCGAGGTCGATAAGGGCATGATTCCCAAGCTGCGTGCGGCCGTCGATGCGCTTACCGGCGGCGTATTTCGTGCCCACATCATTAACGGTACTACGCCGCATTCGCTGCTCCTGGAGCTGCTGACCGATGCCGGCGTCGGTACCGTGATCCATTCCACCGAGACGGCTTACGAGTTCGATACGCATCCGCATCCGCTTTCGACGTTTGCTGCGCGTCTGACCGAGAACCTCGACGAGGTCGAGAAGCTTCAGACGGTCTAGCTGACCCGCAGCCGCCCCATTCCTGCATCCATAGCCCCGCGCCGTCCGGCGCTCAACGAAAGGCATCCCATGTCACTTGCAGCTCAGCAATCGCTTGAATCCCATTACGTTATGCATACCTTTGGCCGCTCTCCGGTCGAGTTTGTCGAGGGCCACGGCATGAAGCTCACCGGCGACGATGGCCGTGAGTACCTCGACTTTCTTGCCGGCATCGGCGTGTGCAGCCTAGGTCATGGCAACCTGGCTGTGCTCTCGGCGCTCGAGGCACAGACCAAAAAGCTCATGCATGTCTCCAATTACTTCTACATCGAGCAGCGTGGACAGGTCGCGGCGCTGCTGTCCAAGCTTGCTAACGACGACGTGGATGGTGCGCGCGTGCTTGCCGATGCCATTGCCGCCGGCGATGAGACCACGGCAGCTGCTCTTGGTGCCCCGGCTGCGGGCGAGCAGGTGTGGGAGACGTTCTTTGCCAATTCCGGCGCCGAGGCCAACGAGGGCTCGATGAAGCTCGCGCGCTTGTACGCCAAGCGTGCCGGTAACGGCGGCAACACCATCGTGTGCATGCGCGGCGGCTTCCACGGCCGTACGCTCGAGACCATTGCCGCCACCATGCAGGATTGGCTGCAGGATAGTTTCCGTCCGCTGCCGGGTGGCTTTGTGGCCTGCACGCCCAACGATGTGGATGAGCTGCGTGCGATCTTTAAGCAGCTGGGGAGCGAAATTTGTGCCGTGATGCTCGAACCGATCCAGGGTGAGAGTGGCGTGCACCCCATGACCGAGGAGTTTATGGCGGCAGCGCGCGACCTAGCACACGAAGTGGGCGCCGTGCTTATCGCCGACGAGGTCCAGTGCGGTATCTTCCGCACGGGTAAGCCGTTTGCGTTCCAGACCTATGGCGTGGAGCCCGACATTATGAGTCTTGCCAAGGGCATTGCCGACGGCGTACCCATGGGTGCCGTCGTGGCAAAGAAGGAGATTGCCGACGTGTTTAAGCCGGGCGACCACGGCTCGACCTTTGGCGGTAGCTGCTTGGCCGTCGCGGCGTGTGCCGCGACGCTCTCCGCGCTTGTGCGCGGCGATTATGCCGAGCATGCTGCCAAGGTGGGTGCCTATATGGAGCAGGCGCTGGCTAAGCTTCCGCATGTGGTAGAGGTGCGTGGCCGTGGCCTGATGCTCGGCTGTGATTTGGATGATGCCGCGGGCGACGCACATGATATTGTTGCCCGCGCGCTGGCCGCCGGTGCCGTGATTAACGCTACGGGTGCTCATACGCTGCGTTTCTTGCCGCCGCTCGTCTGCGAGGAAGCCGACGTGGACAGTCTGATCGAGATCCTGTCGGGTGTCTTGGTCTAACGCAGCGCAATAACTCAATTTGGACCGGGTTCCGGACTGCGGGCGTGCCCTATGTGGCATGATTCAGCGGTCTGGAGCCCGTTTTGCCTTAGATTTGCTAAGGCAGGGAGACCCGCTGGTCAAAAAACATTAAATATGAGTACTGCTACCGATTTGGTAGCAGCAATTTTGGACTAATAAGGCCAGATGGCAAGTCGAAATGGCGATGAATGCACGATTTTGATCCAACTGTTAGTCCTTATAATGGACATATGTTGCGTAACTTAAGCAAATACTATCTTTTTATATGTTGCAAACAAAGTAGCAGTACTCATTTTTGCCATTTTTTGGCCACGGCCTTTGTGACAGACGTGCTGGCGGGTTCGAATCCCATGCGCTGGGCCCAAACAAAAACGGTCCCCTTGCGAGGACCGTTTCCAATTCGGTGGTGGGCGATGAGGGATGTCCGCGTGCGACTGGCGCCGCCCGCGCCCCGCTTCGTCGCTCCGCTCCTCGCGTGCTGCGCTGGAAAACGCTTCGCGTTTCCTCAGCTCCGCACCCTGGCGGGTTCGAATCCCCCTGCGATGGGCCTGAAAAAAAGAAAGGCCTCCATCGCTGGAGGCCTAACAATTCGGTGGTGGGCGATGAGGGATTCGAACCCCCAGCCTTGTGCGTGTAAAGCACCTGCGCTAACCGTTGCGCCAATCGCCCGTGCGGAGAGAGTATAGCAAAACAATCGCCTCATTCACCTCATATCCATTAAAGGTAACTGGCGCGTGTCCACGCGGAGCTGATTCAGTTGAGATTGCCTGAACATTCCGCCCCTCTTTACGCCCTCGGGTATACTCAAAAGCTACTGATTCGATTTGATGCCCAGCAACAGCAGAGGGGATAGTATATGTGCGGTTTTGTCGGTTTTGTCGGTGGGACGGATAACCAATCCGAGGTGCTCACCAAGATGATGGACCGCATCGTCCATCGCGGTCCCGACATGGGCGGTCAGTTTATCGACGGCCGCGTTGCCCTGGGCTTCCGCCGCCTGTCGATCCTCGACCTGACCGAGGCCGGCGCTCAACCCATGGCCAACGAGGACGGCAGCGTCGTCATTGTCTTCAACGGTGAGATCTACAACTTCCAAGAACTCCGTTCCGAGCTCGAGGCCAAGGGCTACAAGTTCCACTGCGGCGCCGACACCGAGAGCCTCCTGCACGGCTACGAGGAGTGGGGCGAGGCCGTCCTCGATCGCTTACGCGGTATGTACGCCTTCGTCATCTGGGACAAAAAGAAGAACAAGCTTTTTGGCGCCCGCGACATCTTTGGCATCAAGCCGCTCTACTACTATCCCATGGCCGATGCGGGCGACGGCGCTCCGGGCGTGCTCTTTGGTTCCGAGATCAAGAGCTTCCTGGACTACCCGCACTTCCACAAGGCGGTCAACAAAAAGGCTCTACGTCCGTACATGACGCTGCAGTATTCGGCGACTGAGGAGACCTTCTTCGAGGGTGTCTACAAGCTGCCGCCGGCGCACTACTTTACCGTCGATATCCCGACCGGCAAGATGAACATCGAGCGCTACTGGGATTGCGATTACTCTGCCGTCGAGAAGCCGTTCGAAGAGTATGTCGATGAGCTGGACGAGGTCGTGCACGAGAGCGTCGAGGCCCATCGCATCGCCGACGTCAAGGTCGCGTCGTTCCTCTCCGGTGGCGTCGACTCCAGCTACATCGCCGCTTGCCTCATGCCCGACAAGACCTTCTCGGTGGGCTTTGACTACAAGAACTTCAACGAGACCAACTACGCCAAGGAGCTTTCCGATAAGCTCGGCGTCGAAAACGTTCGCAAGATGATTACCGCCGACGAGTTCTTCGGTGCGCTCGAGGACATCCAGTATCACATGGACGAGCCGCAGTCCAACCTGTCTTCCGTGCCGCTGTGGTTCTTGGCCGAGATGGCCCGCAAGGACGTTACCGTCGTGCTTTCGGGCGAAGGCGCCGACGAACTCTTTGGCGGCTACGCCTACTACGAGGATACGGTCCCGGTGCGCAAGTACAAAAAGATGGTGCCGCTGCCCATCCGTCGCGCGCTCGGTAACCTGGCGCTGCATATGCCGTACTTCAAGGGACATAACTTCCTGGTCAAGGGTGCCGAGATCCCCGAGAAGTCGTTCCTGGGACAGGCTCTGGTATGGCCGGAGCGCGAGGTCGACGGCGTGCTCAAGCCCGAGTACAACACCGGTGACGGCGCCTTCGAGCTTGCCGCTCCCATCTACGCACGCGTGAAGGGTCAGCCCGAACTGGTCAAGAAGCAGTACCTGGACATGAACATGTGGCTCCCGGGCGACATTCTGCTCAAGGCCGACAAGATGTGCATGGCGCACTCGCTGGAGCTGCGCGTGCCCTTCCTGGACCGCAAAGTCATGGAGTTCGCCGAGCACATTCCCGACCGCTACCGCATCAACGAGAACGGCAACAAACAAGTACTCCGCCACGCTGCCAACAAGTCGCTGCCCGATGAGTGGGCCACCCGTCCCAAGGTGGGCTTCCCGGTGCCGATTGTCTACTGGCTGCGCGAGCAAAAGTGGTACGACTATGTCAAGGAGTACTTCACCGCGCCGTGGGCAAGCGAGTTCTTCAATACCGACGAGCTCATGCACCTGCTCGATCTGCACTTTGCGGGCAAGGGCGATTTCCAGCGCAAGATCTATACGCCGCTCGTGTTCCTAGTGTGGTACAAGCGCTTCTTTATCGACGAGGACCAGCCCGCTGTTCAGGCTGCCTAGCCTCGGCTTACGAACGCCTGCGCGTAACGGCTCCTCCGGGAGCCGTTTTTGCGTGGGTGCGTTTCAGTTACTATAAAACCGTCCCTGCCAAATGGCTGAGAAAGGTGAAAGATGCACCATTCGGATTCCGCGACCGTGACCACGGTCGATACGCTTGCCAAGCTTCTCGATGTGTGCGGCGAGCTGCGCGCATCAGAGCAGGTTGACGAGCGTGCTGTGACCGGCTGCTCGTTTGATTCGCGCGCGGTCTCGGCAGGTGACGTGTTCTTTTGCAAAGGTGCTGCCTTTAAGCCCGCGTTTTTGAGCATGGCGCTCGATGCGGGCGCCGTCGCATTTGTGTGCGAGGAGTCGCTGGTCGAGTCTCTGGAGCCGCTGGCGCAGGAGAGCGGTGCTGCGATGCTGGTCGTGGACAGCGTTCGCACGGCCATGGCCCTGTTGCCGCCGGAGGTCTACGACCGTCCCGACCACGACGTCAAGATCGTGGGCATCACCGGCACCAAGGGAAAAACCACGGCCGCTTTTATGCTCCAGTCCATCATCAAGGCGGCGGGCGAGTCCTGCGGCATGATCGGCTCGGTGAGTACCGACGATGGCATCGAGTGTTACGAGAGCACCAATACTACGCCCGAGGCCCCCGAGGTCTGGCGCCATATCGCCAACTGCCGCACGTCCGGTCGCCAGTCCATGGTCATGGAGGTCTCGAGCCAGGCGCTCAAGTACCAACGCGTCGAGAATCTGCCGTTTGACGTGGCGTGCTTCCTCAACATCGGCCGCGACCACATCTCGCCGATCGAACACCCCACGTTTGAGGATTATTTTGAGAGCAAACTCAGGATCTTTGACCAGGCAAAGACCGCCGTGGTGAATCTGGGCACCGAAGAGGTCGACCGTGTGCTGGAGGCAGCGTCGACGGCCGAGCGCTTGGTGACCGTTGGCGTCGAGCATCCCGAGGCAAGCCTGTGGGCGAGCGATGTCCGCATGCTCGGCTTTAACATCGAGTTCAACTTGCACGGCATGAGCGCCGACGAGCCCGAGGCGGGGGAGAAGGTCCTGCTGGGTATCGCGGGCGACTTTAACGTGGAGAACGCGCTGGTCGCTATCGCCGCTGCGCGCGAGATCGGCATCGGTATCGATGCCATCAAGAAGGGCCTCTCCAAACTGCGTGTGCCGGGCCGTATGGAGGTCGTGGAGTCGAAGGACGGCCGCGTGATCTGCGTCGTTGACTATGCGCATAACCAGCTTTCGTTCCGTTCGCTTTTCTCGTCGGTCAAGCGCGCGTTTCCCGCTAGTCCAGTCATTGCGGTGTTTGGCGCTGCCGGCGGCAAGGCGCAGGAGCGCCGCGAGCAGCTTCCGCGCGAGGCCGCACCGTATTCCGACCTGATGATCTTTGCCAACGAGGACCCGGCTCACGAGGACCCGATGAAGGTCTGTCGCGAGCTTGCCGAACATGTTCCCGACGATACGCCGAACAAGATCATCCTCGATCGCGAAGCCGCTGTGCATGCGGCGTTCAAGGCGGCGCGCGAGGAGTACGTCAACCCCGATGCCCCCACCATTGTCTTGCTGCTGGCAAAGGGTGACGAGGAGCTCATGCACGTGGGCGACGAGTTCGTGCCCATCGAGAGCGACCTTTCGTTGGCCAATCGCCTGATCGATGTTACCCAGTTTGACTAATGAACCATGATGGCGGCGGCGCCCTGAGTGCGTTGTCGCCATAAGCGTGTTCCCTCAATCAAAACATGCCGTCCAAGTCCAAACCCTTCTACGTAAACGGAGTAACCATGTCCCACAACACCCTGCCGACCGTTGCCGAGCTTTCGGGCGAGATGCGCGAGCGCTTGGCTAAGGTCAAGTACGTCTTTACCGACCTGGATGCCACGATGCTCGCGCCCGGCTCGTGTGTGCTGCGCGACAACGACGGCAACCCCTCGACCAAACTCGTCGAGGCCGTCGTGGCGCTCGCTCGCGCTGGTATTCAGGTGGTTCCCACCTCGGGCCGCAACCGTACCATGATCCACGAGGACGCGCGCGTGCTCGGCCTCAACTCCTACATTGGTGAGATGGGCGGCCTGGTTATGTACGACCTCAAGGCCAACGATTGGGAGTATCTGACCGGCGACATGCCTTACGACCCCGCCTGCGGCCTTACTCCGCACCAGGTGATCGAGCAGACCGGCGTGTGCGAGAAGATTCTTGCCCGCTGGCCGCACAAGATCGAGTATCACAACGACATGTCGACCGGCTACAAGTACCGCGAGGTCACCGTCGGCATGCGCGGCGATGTGCCCGACAATGAGGTCCAGGCCATCCTGGACGAGGCCGGCTGCGGCCTGGTGTGGGCCTGTAACGGTCACCTGACGCATCTGTCCAAGCCGACGACGCTCGAGCTCGATCGCGTCGAGGACGGTCGCGCGTTTAACATCAATCCCGCCGGCCTCAACAAGGGCGTTGCCATCGCGCGCTTCTGCGAGCACCTGGGGATCGAGCGCGAGGAGACGCTCGCGCTCGGCGATTCCGAGTCCGACTTCTACATGGCCGATCACGTGGGCACGTTCTGCCTGGTCGAGAATGGCCTGACGAGCGCCGGTGCGCCCGAGTTCCTGGCTGCTTGCGAGAACGCTTTCGTTACGCGCGGCAAAATTGTCGACGGTTGGGCGGCGACGGCAGAGCTGCTGGTCGCGGCGCGTTCGTAGCGCGGCGTCGCCGCACTTGGACATGTCTTTTCGAGAGAGACTGGTGAGGTAATGTCCGATATCGAGAATCCGACAGGCGACACGCGCCCGATTGGCGTGTTCGATTCTGGTTTGGGCGGTCTGACGGTTGCGCGCGCCATCGCGACGGTGCTGCCGCGCGAGTCCGTCTACTACTTCGGCGACACCAAACGCTGCCCCTACGGCACGCGCACCGAGGATGAGGTGCGCTCGTTTGCGTTGCAGGCGGGCCGTTGGCTGTCGAAGCACGACGTCAAGATTATGGTCATCGCCTGCAACACGGCGACAGCTGCGGCCTTGCGTCTGGCCCAGCAGGTGCTCGACGTTCCCGTGATCGGCGTGATCGCGCCGGGTGCCCGTGCGGCAATCAACAGCACCCGCACGCGTCGCGTGGGCGTGCTCGCCACCAACCTCACCATTCGCTCGGGCGCTTACACGCGCGCCATTCAGGACCTAGATGCCGGCGTCGACGTATACGGCTGCCCCGCCTCGAGCTTTGTCGAGGTTGTCGAACACGAGCTCGCCTCGGGTGCGCATCTGCAAGAGCAGTGGCTTGAGAACGAGGACATCTTCGATACGCCTGCCGTGCGTGCGCTGGTGGGTGCCACGGTTGAGCCACTGCGCGACCACGGTATCGATACCGTGGTGCTCGGCTGTACGCATTTTCCGCTGTTGGTGGGACCTATCCGCCATGCGCTGGGGCCTGGGGTACGCGTCGTGAGTTCCGCCGAGGAGACCACGCGCGAGCTGACCGATATCCTCACGCGCCGCGAGCAGCTGGCGGGCGTCGCCGCCGAGCCGCAGCATCGTTTTGCCACGACGGCCGATAACATTGCCGAGTTTGCGGTGGCGGGCAGCTTTATCTTTGGTCAGCCGCTCAAGAGCATTGAGCATATCGATATCGATGAGCTGAAATAGATGTAAGGCCGCCGTCAGAGCCTTCGCCACACCTTTTGCCGAAAGGATTTTTCTATGGAGTACATGCAGGTCAACCGCGCCAACGGTCGCGCCGCCAACGAGTTGCGCCCCGTTAAGCTCACCCGTGGCGTCATGAAGCACGCCCACGGCTCGTGTTTTGCCGAGTTCGGTGACACGCGCGTGTTGTGCGCCGCCACAATCGAGGAGGGCGTGCCGGGCTGGCGAAAGGGAGCTAAGGTCGGCTGGGTGACCGCGGAATACGCCATGCTGCCGGCGTCGACCGGCAAGCGCTGCAAGCGCGAGCACGCCAACCGCAAGGGTCGCTCCATGGAGATCGAGCGCCTCATTGGCCGCAGCCTGCGTACCGTCGTCAACATGAAGGCGCTCGGCGAGTACACCGTCACCGTCGACTGCGATGTGATTCAGGCCGATGGCGGCACGCGTACAGCGAGCATCACCGGCGCCTGGGTGGCGCTGCACGACGCCCTCGCCATGTGGGTCGAGGCGGGCAAGATCGAGCGCATCCCGCTTACCGGCCAGGTGGCTGCAATCTCCATGGGCGTTGTCGACGGCAATACGCTGCTTGACCTCGATTATTCCGAGGACAGCCATGCCGAAGTCGACATGAACCTCGTCGCCACCGACACCGGTGAGATGATCGAGCTCCAGGGCACTGGCGAGCAGGCGCCCTTTGACCGTAAGCGCCTCAACGCCCTGCTCGACCTGGGCGACAAAGGCATCGCCGAGCTCATCGAGCTTCAGCGCCAAGCCATCGCCTAACCTGCCAAAAAGGGACAGGTTTATTTTGGCAGGTTTTATCTGGGAAAACGTCGAAGTATAAGACTGCCGTTGATTGAGAGGGGAGAGGCGGAGGCCCTCGTCGCCCTCGGCGCGGCATTGCTATAGAGACAAGGAGACCACTCATGGCACTTGAGAAGATCGACATCGACACCCTCGACCCGGCGGCGACCATTGTCGTGGCAACGGGCAACGCCCATAAGCTCACCGAGATCGAGGCCATTTTAGGCAAGGTCATGCCCGAGGTTCGCTTTGTGGCGCTCGGCCAGCTGGGCGATTTTGAGGACCCCGAGGAAAACGGCACGACGTTTTTGGAGAACGCCATCATCAAGGCGCAGGCTGCCGTCGAAGAGACGGGGCTCATGGCCATCGCCGACGATTCTGGCTTGGTCGTCGACGCGCTTGACGGCGAGCCGGGCGTGTATAGCGCGCGCTATGCGGGCGTGCACGGAGACGATGCCGCCAACAACGCCAAGCTTCTCGTTAACCTGGAAGGCGTGGCGGACGAGGACCGCACCGCGCGCTTTATGAGCGTCGTTGCGCTTATCGACACGGATGGTCTGGTCACCTATGGCGAAGGCGCCTGCGAGGGCGTTATCGCGCACGAGGGCCGCGGCGATCACGGCTTTGGCTACGACCCGCTGTTCCTGCCGGTCGACACGCCGGGTAAGACCATGGCCGAGCTGACGGCGGACGAGAAGAACGCCATCAGCCATCGATTCCATGCGCTCGAGCACCTATCCGCCAAACTGACGGGCGAGGAGTAGGCCGTGCGTGCGGTGGTGCAGCGCGTGCTCAACGCCGGCGTGACGGTCGACGGCGAGTGCGTGGGCAAAATTGGGCGCGGCTATCTGGTGCTGCTGGGCGTGGGCCACGGCGACACGCGCGCCGAGGCTGATAAGCTGTGGAGCAAGCTCCGCGGCTTGCGCATTAACGAGGACGAGAACGGCAAGACCAACCTGGCACTTGCCGATGTCGAAGGCGAGGTACTCGTGGTGTCGCAGTTCACGCTGTTCGCCGATTGCCGTCACGGCCGCCGCCCATCGTTTACGGATGCCGGCGCCCCCGATGTCGCCAACGAGCTCTACGAGTACTTCCTGACGCTTGTGCGCGAGGACGTCGAGCACGTAGCGCATGGCATCTTCGGCGCCGACATGAAGGTCGACCTCGTCAACGACGGTCCATTCACCATCGTTCTGGACACAGACAATCTGTAAGTAGTCAATTATGGACGGGGATTTTTTAGCTACTTGCGCATGGCGGTAGCAGGGTGCTATAGTATTAGAGTTTTGTCTATCTTAGGGGTATTATCCCCTTTTTGAATTGCACCTTCTGGAGGCCCTGTTCATGGAAGAGATGGAAGTCAATCACGTCGACGACATCCACGAGAAGCTGACCGATATGGTGGGCGATCGCGTTAAGGTTAAGGCCAACATGGGCCGTACCCGCGTCGTCGAGCGCATGGGCACCATCAAGAGCGTCCACCCCGCAGTCTTTATCGTCGAGGTTGACGAGCGCCGCGGCCGCAAGTCGCGTCAGTCCTACCAGTATATCGATGTCCTCACCGGGCAGGTCGAGCTGTTCGACCCCGAGAGCGGTGAGCACATCTTTACTCCGCTCGGCAACCAGCTCGAGGAGCACTAACGGTGACCGATTGGTCCCTTACCCTTACCGCGCCGGCAAAAATTAACCTCTACCTGGGGGTTCATACCGAGCGTGACGCCCGCGGCTACCACAAGGTCGATTCCCTGATGGCAGCCGTCGGCCTTGTCGATACCGTGACGGTCACGCCGGCACAGGTGCTGACCGTCCAGACTATTCCGGCATCCGACTTTCCCATGCAAAAGAATACGGCGTATCGTGCGGCCGCTGCTATGGTCGAGCATTATGGTCGCGAAGCCAACGTGTGCGTGACGATCGAAAAGCGTATCCCGCTGTGCGCCGGCCTTGGCGGCCCCTCGACGGATGCCGCCGCGGTCATTGTTGCCTTGGCCGAGCTGTGGGGTATCGACCGTACCGATTCCGCGCTGGACAACATCGCGCGCGGCATTGGCGCTGACGTTCCCTTCTTTTTGCATGCCAGCCCAGCATTTTACGTGGGTGGGGGAGACGTGCTGGCCACCGAGTACCCTGCACTACCCGCGACGCCCGTCGTGCTGGTCAAGCCGCGCGAGGCAAGCGTTTCAACAATTGAAGCCTATCGACGTTTTGATGAGACTCCAGCGCCTGCGGACAAGCCCGGAGCGATCGCATCTGCCCTTCGCTCGGGAGACGCAGAGGCGGCCTACGCGCTCGTCCACAACAACCTGGGTGTCATTTCCGCGCAGATGGAGCCGCGGATTCAAACGGTGCTCGACTGGCTTCGTTCACAGGACGGTACCATTGCCACAAACGTGTGCGGTTCGGGTGCCTGCTCGTTTGCTCTCTGCGATAGCGCCGCCACGGCAGCCAATCTTGCGGCGACGGCTCAACAAAACGGCTGGTGGGCTTATGCAACGGAGCTCGTTTCCGACACGGTTCGCATTGAAGCGCCAAAGAAATAAAAATTTCTCTAGCACGCGGCGAAAATCTTTGTTACTATAGTCGAGCTAACGGGTTGTGGCTCAGTTTGGTAGAGCACTGCGTTCGGGACGCAGGGGTCGCTGGTTCAAATCCAGTCAACCCGACCAGAGCATGAGGAGGGATCGCTTCTTGCGGTCCCTTTTTTTAGCTATTGTTGTGATACCGCGACACCCGCGGTATACTCATTCGAGCTTGTCTCGCTGTATTGTGGAGGTCTACATGTTTGGACTGAGGGCTCCTGAGCTCATCATCATTCTCGTCGTTGTCCTGATTATCTTCGGGCCCAAGAACCTGCCGAAGCTCGGCAAGTCCCTCGGCTCTACCGTCAAGAATATCCGCGAGGGTATGGAGGGCGACGATAAGGGCGAAACCAAGCAGGCCGAGGACGTTGTGGTCGAGGAGTCCAAGGAGGACAAGGAGATCGCAGAGCTCGAGGCCAAGCTCGCTGCTGCTAAGCAAAAGAAGGCAGAGGACAGCGACGCGGACGCAGAGTAGTCCCATCCCTTTGGGGTGAGCACCTGACCGGCTTGCCCGCAGGCTAGCCGGTCTTTTTCGTTTTGTTGACAGTTGATCGTTACATCATAGTTGGGGAGATATCCGTATGGACGCAAGCCAGATCGTACTGACCGCTGAGGGCCGCCAGAAGCTCGTCGAGGAGCTCGCTTGGCGTGAGGGCGATTACGCCAAGGAGATCGTCGAGGACATCAAGGAAGCCCGCGCGTTCGGCGACCTTTCGGAGAACTCCGAGTACGACGCCGCCAAGGACAAGCAGGCCCAGAATGCTGCTCGCATTGCCGAGATTCAGGCCATCCTCGCCAACGCTCAGGTTGCTGCCACCACGGGCGATCTGACCGTCTCCATCGGTTCCACCGTTTCTCTGATCGATCCCAACGGTGAGGTCATGGAAGTCACGCTCGTCGGTACCACCGAGACCAACTCGCTCGAGCACAAGATTTCCAACGAGTCTCCGGTCGGCCACGCCATCATCGGTCACGGCGAGGGCGACTCCGTCGAGGTCGTTACGCCTTCCGGCAAGACTCGCGTCTACACCATCGCCAAGATTGCACGCTAGACCACGGTCCCGCGTAAAGGTATGTTTTCGCTCCCTGGGACCGAATCCTGGGGAGCGTTTTAGTTTGAGGAGCTAACTTATGGCAGAGAACCAGAACGCCGCAGATCAGGCATCGACGCTCAACGACGAGCGCGCCACCCGCCTGGCCAAGCGCGCCGCCCTGTTCGAGGCGGGCCAGAACCCCTATCCCGAGCACTCTGAGCTTGAGGACTACGTTGCCGATATCGAGGCTAAGTACGCCGAGCTTGCCGATGGCGAGGACACCGAGGACGTCGTGAAGATCGCCGGCCGCGTGGTCGCCAAGCGCGGTCAGGGCAAGATCATGTTCATCGTCGTGCGCGATGCGACTGCCGAGATTCAGCTGTTCTGCCGCATCAACGACATGGACGAGGCTGCCTGGAATACGCTCAAGTCCCTCGACCTGGGCGACATCTTGGGCGTGACCGGCGTGGTTGTGCGCACCCAGCGCGGCCAGCTTTCCGTTGCCCCTAAGAGCGCGACCCTGCTTTCCAAGGCCGTTCGTCCGCTGCCCGAGAAGTTCCACGGTCTTTCCGACAAGGAGACCCGCTATCGCCAGCGCTATGTCGACCTGATCGCCAACGACGACGTTCGCGAGACCTTCCGTAAGCGTTCGCAGATTCTCTCCACCTTCCGTCGCTTTATGGAGTCCGACGGCTACATGGAGGTCGAGACCCCCATCCTGCAGACCATCCAGGGTGGTGCCACGGCCAAGCCGTTCATTACCCACTTCAACGCGCTCGATCAGGAGTGCTACCTGCGTATTGCCACCGAGCTGCACCTCAAGCGCTGCATCGTCGGTGGTTTTGAGCGCGTGTTCGAGATCGGCCGCATCTTCCGTAACGAGGGCATGGACCTTACCCACAACCCCGAGTTCACCACGATGGAGGCCTACCGTGCCTTCTCCGACCTCGAGGGCATGAAGGCGCTCGCCCAGGGTGTCATTAAGGCGGCTAACAAGGCCATCGGCAACCCCGAGGTCATCGAGTACCAGGGCCAGACCATCGACCTTTCTGGTGAGTGGGCCAGCCGTCCCATGACCGACATCGTCTCCGACGTGCTCGGCAAGCAGGTCACCATCGACACGCCGGTCGAGGAGCTTGCTGCCGCCGCGCGCGAGAAGGGCCTGGAGATTAAGCCCGAGTGGACCGCCGGCAAGATTATCGCCGAGATTTACGATGAGCTGGGCGAGGACACCATCGTCAACCCCACGTTCGTGTGCGATTACCCCATCGAGGTCAGCCCGCTTGCCAAGCGCTTTGAGGACGACCCGCGTCTGACGCACCGCTTTGAGCTGGTTATTGCCGGTCACGAGTACGCCAACGCGTTCTCCGAGCTCAACGACCCGGTCGACCAGGCTGAGCGCTTTGCTGCCCAGATGGCCGAGAAGGCCGGCGGCGACGACGAGGCCATGGAGTATGACGAGGACTACGTGCGCGCCCTCGAGTACGGTATGCCTCCCGCGGGCGGCATCGGCATCGGCATCGACCGCGTGGTCATGCTGCTCACCAACCAGGCTTCCATCCGCGACGTGCTGCTGTTCCCGCACATGAAGCCCGAGAAGGGTTTCCAGTCCGGTGCCGCTGCCGCCAAGGCTGCCGAGGCCGGCAACGCCGCGAGCCCCTTCGTCAAGCCGCTCAAGCCCACGGTTGATTATTCCAAGATTGCCGTCGAGCCGCTGTTTGAGGAGTTCGTCGACTTTGATACCTTCTCCAAGAGCGACTTCCGCGCCGTGAAGGTCAAGGCATGCGAGGCCGTCAAGAAGTCCAAGAAGCTGCTGAACTTTACGCTCGACGACGGCACCGGCACCGACCGTACCATCCTCTCCGGCATTCACGGTTATTATGAGCCCGAGGACCTGGTCGGCAAGACCTTGCTCGCCATCACCAATCTGCCGCCGCGCAAGATGATGGGCATTCCCAGCTGCGGCATGCTCATCAGTGCCGTCCACGAGGAGGAGGGCGAGGAGCGCCTTAACCTGATTCAGCTCGACGCTTCTATTCCCGCCGGCGCAAAGATGTACTAGGGGGTTACGGCGTTTTACCAAACGCCGTAACCGCTCGACGCTGCGCGGGCCGCATTTGGACAATCTGACGTTCAACTTCAAGGGCGCGACCAGAAGGTCAGCGCCCTTTCGTTTCACGTCACCTTGTCTCAAATGCGGCCCGCTCGCTGACTAATGCTCAACCTGCGGCGCCATTTTGCTTGAAGGCACCTTGCTCGCTCTGGCGGGCTTTCGCTGTCCGTCCTCTATCTGCGGTGTTGCCCTGGTTGGCACTTAGGGACGTTCCTTTTCTGCCGGCACTTGGGGACAGTCCTAGTCGTTGGGGATCTACCGACGCATTGGGGGTTTGCGCCTTCTATGCATGACAGTCGTCTCTTTTATGTTTCCTTTAGCCGTTGCTGCCTAGGATGGGGGTTAGTCGGTAGGAAGGGAGCGTCTATATGGACGACGCGAGCGAGCGTGCAATCGAAGAGGACATGCTCGATCAGTTCAATTACTTTGACGATGAGGATGAGGAGCTAATCGATCGTCGCGAGCCGGCATCGCTTGATTCCTTTGATCTGGTCGATGAAGAGACTGATGAGGTTGAGGACGAATCAACGGAGCCCCCACAGTCTTCGCGCCTTGACTCGCTGCTTTCGAGAGCCCCCATGCACCACGGTGTTCGTGCCGGCGCACTCCATATGAAAACTGACTGGCACCAGATCGTGACGGCAGGCGATGAGCTTGCCGTCGATGCGCCGCTCACCGATAAGTCATCCATCATCTGCCGCACCGGTATGCTTATGCTCGCGAGCGGAACGGGTGCCTGGCGTGTACGCGATACCATGAATCGCGTCGCCGCCGTACTCGGTGTCACCGTCCACGTTGACTTAAGTCTTCTGTCGTTTGAGTGCACCTGCATCGAAGATGGCCACTGCTTTAACGAGGTTGTCAGCCTGCCCACAACGGGAGTCAATACCCATCGCATTTGGATGATGGAGAGCTTCCTAAAGGAAATCGAGACGTATGGGCGCCGGTTTACCGTGCACGAATACCACGAGATGCTCAAGACCGTTGAGAGTTCAAAACCCGATTACTCTCCCTGGCAACAGGGCCTTGCGGCAGCTTGTGCTTGCGGCGCCTTCGTCTTTTTGCTCGGCGGCGGCCCTATCGAGATGGCCTGCGCATTCGTAGGTGCTGGTGTTGGCAACTTTGCTCGCTCTCATATTCTCAAGCAGGGTCTTGGCCAGTTTAGCGCGCTGACGATTGGCGTTGCGCTCGCTTGCGTTTCGTATCTGCTGGCATTGCTCGGCCTTGGCCAGGTCGTACCGGGGGCAATGTCGCACCAAGAAGGCTATATCGGCGCCATGCTCTTTGTGATTCCCGGCTTTCCCCTCATTACGGCAGGCCTCGACATCGCTAAGCTCGATATGCGAAGCGGCATTGAGCGTCTTTCGTATGCCGTGTCGATTATTGTGATGGCGACCCTTGTGGGCTGGATGGTTGCCGAGTGTGTGGGGCTGGCGCCGGATGACTTCGCCCCGCTCGGCCTCTCACCGTTGGCTCTTACGCTCTTGCGCATACTGATGAGCTTTATCGGCGTATTTGGCTTCTCGGTTATGTTCAACAGCCCGGTAAAGATGGCAGCAGCGGCAGGGCTCATCGGCGCCGTGTCTAATACCTTGCGCCTTACGCTCGTCGATGCGCCGACGCTGCTTCCCTTCTTGGGCCTGAGTGCGGGCATGCCTCCCGAGGCAGCAGCGTTTATCGGTGCGCTGGTATCGGGCCTGCTTGCGAGCTTAGCCGAAATCAAGCTCACCTACCCACGTATCGCCCTCACGGTGCCATCGATTGTCATTATGGTGCCGGGCTTGTATCTGTATCGCTCGATGTATTACATGTGCACCTTCGACACGGTCAATATGCTCGGCTGGTTTGTGCGTGCAGTGCTCATTGTGGCGTTTCTGCCCGTTGGCCTGGGTGTGGCGAGAACCCTCACCGACCCCCGCTGGCGCCACACCAGCTAATTGGTGCAAATGAAACTGATCCGCAAAACATGAACGTGGATAATCTCCCGTTTTTGGCCTGTTTACGGGCTCAAAACGGGAGATTATCCACGCTCGTGGAATGGGTGTCCGAAAATCCACGCTCGTTGGGCCGATGCAGAGGCACCTGGCAATTCCTTTTTTGTAGACGTTGTCGCGCGGCTACGGGCAGGAAAGGTCCCAACGGTTAACATATACTCCATATGGGTAAAGAGACCAAAGCGCTGCCGCGGGCGGCGCTTTGCGTTTGAAAAAACTAGCTCGTCTAAGAGGAACTAGCATGTTAGACCGTTTTACCGATCGCGCGCGCAAGGTCATGTCCATGGCCAAGCAAGAAGCGCTCGATCTTCACTCAAATAAGGTGGGTACCGAGCACCTGCTGCTCGCACTCGCCAAGGAGGACGAGGGCATTGCCGCCGAGGCACTGCGTTCGCTCGATATCTCCTACGACGACATCATGGATACTCTTAAAGAGGTCCAGACCACGGTTCCCGAGCCCAGTGAGGAGACCGAGGCGGCCAAGCTCGCCTTTACGCCGCTCGTCATTAGCGTGATGGAGCGTTCATTCCGCGTGGCGCGTGAAAACAACCAGACCTACGTGTCGACCGAGCACTTGCTGATCGGCATCGTCGAAGAGGGCAACGGCATGGCCATGGACATCCTCATGCGCCTGGGTGTGTCGTCCGCCTCCATCAAAAAGGCTATCGAGAAACTCACCGCCAAGGACCAGGATAAGAAGCGCCCGCTCGCTGGCGCCGGTGCTGGTCGTCCCGGTACGGGCCTGCCGTTCTTTAGCGGCTCGGATGCCTCCCAGCAAAAGGGGAGCGGCACCGATACACTTAAGCAGTTCGCGACCAACCTTACGCAGAAGGCGCGCGACGGCGAACTCGATCCGGTGATCGGCCGCGAAAAGGAAGTCCAGCGCATGATGGAGATCCTTTCGCGCCGCACCAAGAACAATCCGCTTATCCTGGGCGATCCCGGCGTGGGCAAGACGGCTATCGTCGAGGGCCTGGCGCAGCAGATTGCTGCTGGCAACGTGCCCGAGAACCTCATGAACCAGAATATCTGGACGCTCGACCTGCCGGGTCTTGTCGCGGGCGCCAAGTATCGCGGTGAGTTTGAGGAGCGCCTCAAGAACGTGATCCAGGAGGCCACCGAGGCCGACGACGTCATCTTGTTTATCGATGAGATGCACACCATCATCGGTGCCGGTTCTGCCGAGGGCTCCATCGACGCGAGCTCCATGCTCAAGCCCGTGCTCGCGCGCGGTGCCTTCCAGATTATCGGCGCCACCACGGCCGAGGAATTCCGCAAGTACCTCACCAAGGACCCGGCCTTCGAGCGTCGCTTCCAGACCATCGATGTCGAGGAGCCGAGCGTCGAGGACACGGTCAAGATCCTGACCGCGCTCAAGCCGCGCTACGAGGAGCACCACCATGTGCGCTATACGCAGGGTGCTATCGAGGCCGCCGCGAACCTTTCCAACCGCTACATTCAGGATCGCTTCCTGCCCGATAAGGCCATCGACCTCATTGACGAGGCCGGTGCCCGCGCCCGCATCGCCGCCAACCGCGCGCCCGAGCCGGTGCGCGAGGCCGAGCATCGCATAGAGGAGCTCAAGGCCGCCGCGCAGGAGGCCACCGAGAGCGACGACATGAACAAGGCCGCCGAGATCACCGAGCAGCAGAAGGCTGCCGAGATTGAACTCGCCGAGGCCAAGGCTGCCTGGACCGCCGAGCTCGACGCCAGCCCGCTCACCATCGATGTCTCCCAGATCGCCGATATCGTGTCCGTGACCTCGGGCGTGCCGGTGTCCTCGCTTACCGAGAGCGAGAGCCGGCGCCTGCTGCAGGCCGAAAGCGTGCTCAAGACACGTATCATCGGTCAGGATGAGGCTGTCGAGGCAGTTGCCAAGGCCGTGCGCCGCAGCCGCTCGCCGCTCAAGGACCCGCGCCGCCCCGGCGGCAGCTTTATCTTCCTGGGCCCCACCGGCACGGGCAAGACCGAGCTCGCCAAGACGCTCGCCGAGTATCTCTTTGGCAGCAAGGACGCGCTCATCAGTTTCGACATGTCGGAGTTCGGCAGCGAGTTCGAGGTCTCCAAGCTTATCGGTAGCCCTCCGGGTTACGTGGGCCACGACGAGGGCGGTCAGCTCACCAAGGCCGTGCGCCGTCATCCGTACTCGGTTGTGCTGTTCGACGAGATTGAGAAGGCGCACCCCGATATCTTCAACATCCTGCTGCAGGTGCTGGAAGAGGGTCGTCTGACCGATAGCCAGGGCAAGACGGTCGACTTCCGCAACACCGTGATTATCATGACATCCAACGTGGGCGCCCGCGAGATTGCGCAGGATGCAAGCGTTGGCTTTGGCACCACCGGCGAGCAGGGCCTTACCTCGAGCGAGATTCGCGGCCGTGCGATGGGCGAACTCAAGCGCCTGTTCCGCCCCGAGCTGCTCAACCGTATCGACGACATCGTGGTGTTCCAGAAGCTCTCGGGCGAGAACCTGACCAAGATCGCGCACCTGCTGGTGGACGACCTGCGTCAGCGCCTGATTGCCAACGGCATGAACATCAAGCTCACCGATGCGGCCTATGACAAGATCGTGGCCGAGGGCACCGACCTCACCAACGGTGCGCGTCCGCTGCGCCGCGCTATTCAAAAGCTCATCGAGGACCCGCTGTCTGAGGAGCTTCTGGCTGGCGAGTGGGGCGAGGGCGATACCGTCCTGTGCGACGTGGCCGATGGCAAGTTTGTCTTTAGCCACGGCACGGGCGAGATCCCGGCACCGCGTCCGGCAGGTACGCTCGGTGGCGATACCGCCCCGGCGGCACCGCACACTGGCAGCGCCGCGCCCGTAAGCGGCGGCGTGACCTCGGGTCCCGGCGGCATGATGCAAGCCGGTTCCGGCGCGCTGTAAGGCGTAACAAAACCTTGTGTCCACGAGGGCGTTCCAAAGGGGCGCCCTTTTTCTGTTGGAAAGGCCCCTTCGTTCAAAGTGGATCTCATTAAACACATCAATGGCGTATGCATAAACGTTGATCAAGCGTTGAGGTTGGTTGAAGGGCCCAACGTCCCTTCGGTGCGGCCCGTCTAGCCTGCTTTATCTTAATAAAGTGGCGTTTCCCCGCCGTTAGCCGATGATGCAAGGGCGCTCGGCGTTTTCGACTGGTTTATGCACGCAAAGTCTGGGAATATACAAGTCGCATGTCTTACTGTCTAACCAGTTGCGCCAAGGAGGCACCATGGATTACAAGATCACCGGCTACGAGCCCGCCCAACTGTTCCATTTCTTTGAGGAGGTCAGCGCGATCCCCCGTGGGTCTGGCAACGAGAAGGGCATCAGCGATTTCCTGGTTGCGTTTGCCAAGGAGCGCGGCCTCGATGTGTACCAGGACGAGGTCTACAACGTCATCATTCGCAAGCCCGCTTCTGCCGGCGCCGAGAATGCCCCGACCGTGATGCTGCAGGGCCACATCGACATGGTGTGCGACAAGCTGGGCTCTGTTGAGCACGACTTTACGACCGATGGTATCGACCTGGTCGTCAAGGATGGCGTCCTCACCGCTAACGGCACCACCCTGGGCGCCGACAACGGTATCGCCGTCGCTCTGATGCTCACTGTTCTCGATGACGATTCGATCGTTCACCCCGCCCTCGAGTGCGTATTCACCACCGACGAGGAGACTGGCCTGGTCGGCGCCGAGACGCTCGACAAGTCCCAGATTAGCGCCCGCACCATGATTAACCTTGACTCCGAGGAAGAGGGCGTTGCCACCGTCAGCTGCGCCGGCGGCGTCGTTGTTACCTACACCTGCCCCATCGTGCGCGAGCACAAGACCGGCAGCACCCTCACGCTCGACATCTCCGGCCTACTGGGTGGTCATTCCGGCAACGATATCAACCTGGAGCGCGGCAACGGCAACCTCATCATGGCCCGCATCATCGACCGCCTGATGGTCGCCGGCGAGCCCGCCATCGTTAGCTTTAACGGCGGCACTAAGGACAACGCCATCAACCGTGAGTGCAAGGCCGAGCTGGTTTACGCTGACCACGCTGCCGCCGAGGCCGCGGCCCAGATCGCAAAGGACATCATCGCCGACGTCACTGCCGAGCTCGAGGTCTTCGACCCCGGCTTTACCTGCACCGTCGAGATTGCCGACGACGCCGAGGTCGAGGCCATGGACGAGAAGTCCGCACTTGCCCTCATTCGCGCTCTGCGTCTTGCCCCCAATGGTGTGATTCGCCGCAACGTCGCCACCGACGGCTCCGTCGAGGTTTCCTCCAACATCGGTGTGGTTGCCACTTCTGACGACGAGGTCAAGATCATGCTGTCCCCGCGCTCCTCGATCACCTCGCTGCAGAACGAGTTCAAGGACCGCCTCCAGACGCTGGCCGATGTCCTGGGCTTCGACGCCAAGTTCGAGTTCGAGTATCCCGGCTGGAGCTATGCCGAGCATTCGCCGGTCCGCGACGTTTTTGTCGAGAGCTATCGCGAGCTCTTTGGCTCCGAGCTGCGCATCGAGTCCATTCACGCCGGCCTTGAGTGCGGCCTGTTTGCTGAGGCCCTGCACGGCCTGGACGCCATCGCCGTGGGCCCGACGCTCTCCGATGTCCACACCCCGGACGAGAGCATGGAGCTCGCTTCTGCCGAGCGCTTCTACGAGCTGCTCATCGACGTCCTCAAGCGCCTCGCTGCGTAAAGGTCGCGCTAGCAGCAGTTCGAGCCACGTGCTAGCGGATTGCAAATGACATTACGAGAGGGGGCATCCGAACTTTTGCGACGGGTGCCCCCTCTTCTTTTAAGAAATGTGGATTGATTGGCGCCTAGCCCATATCCGCCTTGATGAGGTCGAGGGTGCGCTGGCAGTTTTCGCGGACGGGGCCGAGCATGTGCTCGCGCAGGTCCGCCATGCCGGGCAGGTCGGCGTATTCGTCCATGATCTCTTCCATGCAAATGGGCACCTCGTAGGCGAGGTCCATCATGGTCGCAAAGCAAAACTTCTCGGATAGCCCGGCATCGGTGAGCGCCGCCTCCAGCGCGGGGTCGCCCATACCGTGGTATCGGCGGATAGCGCCTGGACCGATGCGCCCCACTCGATTTTCGCCGCCAACGCTCATGGCAAGGCGCGCCCGGCGGCGCATACGCTCGTACGCCAAGCCCGATGCGACATCGTACATGGGTGCGAGCGCTGCGTTTGTGCCTTTGCCTAGGATGAGCGAGTAGTTTTTAGCGTGTGCGTCAGGCGCTCCGATAATGGCGTTATAGAACAACATATAGGTAAAAAGCACAAGATTCATGTGGTGGGGGACTGTGTTAATCAGTCGTTCTTGGATGTCTCGTGTGGTTGGTCCTCCGTCGGCGGTGTATTTCTGGCTTGGCAATACACCGAGCGCCTGGCAAAAGTCCTCCTGATGCAGCCTTTCGATATTTCCGCTGCTATTGACCATTCTGTCGTACCGTTCAACGACGAGCGCGGCTTCGTCTTCAAATGTGCAATAGGAGACGTTGGCAGTTGGAATGCCAACACGCCGAGCCGTTTTCATGCAGACGAATTCGTTTAAGGCCTGATGTTTGAACCCAACGACACCATTTTTGAAGATATGGGTAGTGGGGGATGACCCTAGACATTCGCACCATTGGCCATTATGCCAAGCTAGTGCAAATTTGCCTTGGTTGCCGCCCAGGGACCAGCTTTCGTTGGAGCCCATCCATGTCTCTCTTTCGTCATCGCGAATTGCTTTGAGCTTGTGAGCGATTTGAGAATTGGTGAGCGGGCGGTATGCCGAGACCCTGCCGCGGGCGGCGCCTAATTGATCGGTTCGACAAAACTGAACGGCCCCCGCGCAGTCAAGACCGATATGGCACAAGAGGGCGACGGGGTTGTTGGATGCAACGTCATGCTCGGCGGCAATAGCGCGACGCTGCTCTTGGCTGTCGGGCAAAAGGCCAAATAGGAACGGGCGGACGATGTTATGGCCATACGTGCGATTGGAAAGCGGCATTGTAAGCGATAGTGGTGCTCCGCGATAGGTTGGGGCGTATACAAAGCTGCAGAGTCCATGCTCGTCTTGCCGGAGAGTGCCTGCGATTTCGCCACAAATGAGGGTCGCAAGCTCCATCTCTGCCATTTATTTCACAACCTTACAGCAAAAGGAGAGGTCTGAAGTGTCGGAAAGGCCTTGCTCGGCTGCGATTTGGGCCAGCAGGGCACCATAGGAAGATGGCGTTCCTTGTCGGGCGGGTCGTCTGCCTACGCTTGGCTTTGGCAGGGCATTCGAGTTCGCGATAGGGAAGTCCGCTATCGTCGTCGGATGTTCGGAGGGCGATGCGATGGAGTCGTTATCGCTTTGCGCAAAGAGACCTATGCCGAGTGCGTTAAAGACGGTCAGTAACTTGTCGAGCCGAATGCCCGTGGCGTCTCCTAGCTCGAGCGATGCGAGCAGGCGCTCCGAAACGCCGGCTTTTTTAGCGAGGGCCGCACGGGTGATTTCCTGCGACTCGCGTGCCTGACGCACATAGATGCCAGCTTGGCGTGGTGTGGTGATGGGAAGGGTATCCATGGCGATCTCCAACATGCAGACTTTTGCATATCAGTATGACATGCAAAAGTCTGCACGAAAAGGCCTCATGCAAAACTTTGCATGAGGCCTTGTACTGGCGTTGAGTTTTGAGCGATTGTGTTTGGCGTTACAGCGCCAAAATCCCCAGATGCTCAAGCATGATCTTAAACCCGATGAGGATGAGCACGATGCCGCCCACGATGGTGGCAGGTTTTTCGTAGCGCGCGCCAAAGGTGTGGCCGATCGCTACGCCGGCGACGGAGAAGATAAACGTTGTGACGCCGATAAGCGATACAGCGGGAACGATGTCAACCGAGAGCGCCGCAAATGAGATGCCTACGGCTAGGGCGTCGATTGAGGTGGCGATGGCGAGGATCAGGTACTCGCCCAGGTCAATCTTTTCGGCATCCTTGCCGTCGCCTTCATTCTCGTCCTCGGTAAAGGCTTCCCACAGCATTTTGCCGCCGATAAAGGCCAAAAGGATAAAGGCGATCCAATGGTCGATGGGTCCGATGATGCCCATGAATTGACTGCCAAGCGCCCATCCGATTACGGGCATGCCGGCCTGAAAGCCGCCAAAGAACAGGCCGAGCACCGCGGCGACTTTAAGGTTGATCTTCTTCATGCCAAGGCCCTTGCAGATGGATACGGCAAAGGCGTCCATCGAAAGGCCAACGGCGAGCAGCACGAGCTCTGCGAGTCCCATAGTCTGATCCCTCTCTGCGGGCGGGCCCGCGTGTACCTCTTGGGGGAGTAACAAAAAAGACCCGTGGCGTACGCGTTGCGCGCACAGCCACGAGTCTCGTTCATTAAGGCAAGCCAGGCCGCATCGGCCAGTGTGTTGACTTACCGCGCCACCGGAGGCGAACCCGGTCACGCGACTACTCCCTCATTCATGTGAATCCCGATGCTACCACATAAGCAGCTCATTTGGGTTGGGGCTCTTTTGACTACCCCAGCGGTGTTCGCTCATTCTGTAAGCATCGGATTTTGCGGGCGTCACAGAGGCAAACCGTGAGAAACTTATTGACGTTTATGGAGCGTATACGATGGGAGCGATGCCTTGGATAAGAACGAGCTGCAAAAGCGTATGGAACAGGCCATCCGCCTGACGGCACCTGGCCAGCCGATCCGCACCGCCCTCGACATGATCATTGCTGGTCACCTGGGCGCTCTTATTTGCGTAGGCGACACCGAAAACGTGCTCGCTGCTGGTAACGACGGCTTCCCGCTCAACATTTCGTTTACCTCGAACCGCCTGTTCGAGCTTTCCAAGATGGACGGCGCCATCGTCATCGACGGCGACCTCACCCAGATCCTGCGCGCCAACTTCCACCTCAATCCCGATCCCTCGCTTGCCACGAGTGAGACGGGCATGCGTCACCGCACCGCCGCCCGCATGTCGGTGCTCACGGATGCCATCGTGATCTCGGTCTCGGCCCGTCGTGCCGTCGTCAACGTGTACGTTCACGGCAAGAGCTACGAGATCCAGCCCGTCACCACCATCATGAGCTCGGTCAACCAGCTCGTCGCCACGCTCCAGACTACCCGTCAGTCGCTCGACCGCTCCCTGCTGCGCCTGACGGCCCTCGAGCTCGACGACTACGTTACGCTCGCCGACATTACCGGGATTTTCTCGAGCTTCGAGATCATGCAGCAGGCAAAGACCGAACTTAAGGATTGCATTGTCAAGCTGGGCAACCAGGGCAAGCTCGTGCAGATGCAGCTCGAGCAGCTCGCCGGCTCCAGCATGGATACCGAGTACGACCTGATGATTCGCGACTATGCGAGCGATTCCTCCGAGGCCAATGCCGAAAAGATCCGCGCCAACCTGAGCCGTATGACGCCCAAGGACTTGTCCGACCCGCAGCATGTGGCGGCGGTTCTGGGTTACGACGACCTGGACGAGGACTCCGTCATGACACCGCTGGGCCTGCGCACGCTTTCGCGCGTGTCCGTCGTGCGCGACGGCGTGGCCGAGAAGATCGTCGACGAGTATGGATCGCTGCAGGAGCTCATGGACGACATCAGCGAAGATCCGGAGCGCCTGGGCGACTTTGGCGTCAACAACCCTGCCATTCTTGCGGACTCCCTGTACCGCATGAAGGGCACCAAACAGGGGAACGCATAATGGCGCCCGTATGCGCCGTGGTCGTTGCCGGTGGCAGCGGCCAGCGCTTTGGTAACCCCGGTGGTAAGCAGCTCGTCAATGTAGCGGGCCGTCCGCTTATGAGCTGGTCCATCCGCGCATTTGACCGTAGCAATAAGGTCGGCCATATCGTCGTGGTTTGCCCTGCCGAGCGTCGTGCCGAGATGCGCCGCCTGGCCATCAGCCCGTATTCGTATAGCACGCCCATCAGCTTTGCCGATGCCGGCGAGACCCGCCAGGATTCCACCCGCGCCGGCGTGCACGCGGTGCCGGCGGGTTTCGAATATGTCGCCATCCACGATGGCGCCCGTCCGCTCATTACGACCGAGGCTATCGACCACGCTATCGACGTGCTCGTGAGCGACCGTGCCCTCGACGGTGTCGTGTGCGGCCAGCCTGCCATCGACACACTCAAAATCGTCGATGGCGACAACATCGTTGAGACGCCGCCGCGCGAGCTGTACTGGGCCGCGCAGACGCCGCAGATTTTTAGTGTCGACGCCATGAAGCGCGCCCATGCCGCGGCGATTGCCGAGGGCTTTATCGGCACGGACGATTCGTCACTGGTCGAGCGCATGGGTGGGCGCGTCCGCTGTGTCCAGAGCCCGCGCGATAACCTTAAGGTGACGGTACCCGAGGACCTGCGTCCCGTAACCGCGATTCTGCTTGGCCGCATGGCCGAGGGAGAGGACCTTCCCCATGTTCAGTAACCTGCGCATTGGCCATGGCTACGACGTTCACCGTCTGGTGGAGGGGCGTCGATGTATCATCGGCGGTGTCGACATTCCCTACGAGCGCGGCCTGCTGGGCCACTCGGATGCCGATGTGCTCGCGCACGCCTTGGCCGACGCCATTCTGGGCGCCTGCCGCGGGGGAGATATCGGCAAGCTATTCCCCGATACCGACCCTGCCTACGAGGGTGCCGATTCGATGGTGCTGCTCGCTCGCGTGATGGACTATGCGCGCGAGCTGGGCTTTGAGTTTGTCGATGCCGACTGCACCATTGCCTGCCAGCAGCCTAAGATCACCCCGCACCGCGATGCCATGCGCGCCAACCTTGCCCATGCCCTGGGCGTTGACGTCGAAAACGTGGGCGTTGCCGCCACTACGACCGAAAAGCTCGGCTGGGAAGGCCAAGGCGAGGGAATTGGCGCCTGGGCCGTCTGCCTGCTACAGAAAACCGTTAAGGAGTAACGAATGCGTATCTACAACAGCGCTACCCATAAAAAGGAAGAGTTCCAGCCCATCGAGTCCGGCAAGGTCCGCATGTACGTGTGCGGCCCCACGGTCTACGACAACATCCACATCGGCAACGCCCGCACGTTCATCAGCTTCGATGTGATTCGCCGCTGGCTCATCGCGAGCGGCTACGAGGTCACGTTCGCCCAGAACCTCACCGATGTCGATGACAAGATCATCAAGCGCGCCAACGAGCAGGGCCGAACGGCCGCCGAGGTCGCGACGGAGTTCTCCGACAAGTTCATCGGCGTCATGCGCGCCGCCAACGTGCTCGATCCCGATGTGCGCCCCCGCGCCACCAAGGAGATCGGCCCCATGATCGCTATGATCAAGACGCTTATCGAGCAGGGTCACGCTTACGCCGCCGATAACGGCGACGTGTACTTTGCCGTGCGCAGCGATCCCAACTATGGTCAGGTCTCGGGCCGCAACATCGACGACCTTATGGTTGGCGCGCGCATCGAGGAGAACGAGGACAAGAACGACCCGCTCGACTTTGCCCTGTGGAAGGCCGCCAAGCCCGGCGAGCCCAGCTGGCCGAGCCCCTGGGGCGAGGGCCGTCCCGGTTGGCACACCGAGTGCGCCGCCATGGTGCATCGCTACCTGGGCACCCCGATCGACATCCACGGCGGCGGCTCCGACCTTGCCTTCCCGCATCACGAGAACGAGTGCGCTCAGGCCACCTGCGCCTGGCACCAGGGCTTCTCCAACACCTGGATGCACACGGGCATGCTGCTGGTCGATGGTGAAAAGATGTCCAAGTCGCTCGGCAACTTCTTTACGCTGGCCGAGGTCCTCGAGCAGCACTCCGCTGCCGCCCTGCGCCTGTTGATGCTGCAGACGAGCTATCGCTCGCCGCTCGACTTTTCTTGGGAGCGCCTGGAGGGTGCCGAGAACTCGCTCACGCGTATTGCCGGTACGGTCGAGAACCTGCGCTGGGCTGCGAACCATGCGACGGCCGATGCCGATGAGGCAGCATCCGAGGCGTTTGCCGCCAAGGCCGCCGAGACCCGTGTCACCTTTAAGGAGTGCATGGACGACGACTTTAACACCGCCGGTGCCATGGGTGCTGTCTTTGGCTTTGTCACCGAGTGCAACCAGTACCTGGAGCAGGCGGGCGATGCTGCCGACAAGGCCGCAGTCCTGGCTGCCGCCGATACGCTGGCCGAGCTGCTCGATACGTTTGGCGTTGAGCTCCCCGAGCCCAAGGTCGAGCTGCCGCTGGGTCTGCTGGGCGTTGCCGCCGGCCTGGTCGCCTACACGGGCGACGACGTGGACGAGGCCGCTGCCAAGATTCTCGAGGCCCGCGCCGATGCCCGTGCCGCCAAGAACTGGGATCTGGCCGACGCCATCCGCGACCAGCTCAAGGACCTGGGCCTGACGATCGAAGATACTGCCGCCGGTACTCGTATTAAGAGTCTCTAGTATTTGTCGACCGTTCGAGGTGCGGCAGATTGCCTTGAAAGAGGAGGGCATAGACCTGGTGGTCATGCCCGACGATTGAAAGGCAAGGTGCCGTGGCTCGGACGGTCGATTCTTGTTCGTTTTCTATTTAAGGAGGCCGTCTTATGGCCGACAATCGCAAGCGTGCGCCTCGTGGTGGCAAACAGGCTGCTTCTGGCTCGCGCCCGATTCGCCGCAATGACCGCGCTGCCGCTTCCAAGGGCCAGCGCGAGCGCTCCCAAGCCCAGGCTGCGCGTTCGCAGCGAGATCGCAACCGCGACAACATTCAGGTCCCCAAGGGCGAGTTTATCGAAGGTCGTCGTGCAGCCGCCGAGGCGCTGCGCACTGGTTTTCCCATCAAGTGCGCGCTCATTGCCGAGGGCGGGGAGCGCGATGCCGCCTTGTCGCGCCTGGTCGACGACCTCAACGCCGCGGGTGTCCGCATTAAGTATGTGCCGCGCGCGCAGCTCGATGCGCTGTCGAGCCATGGCGCTCACCAGGGCATTGCGCTCGAGGTGGGTAATTTCCCCTATGCTGATGTCGCCGATATCCTCGATCGCGCGGGTGACGGACCGGCGCTCGTCGTCGTGCTCGACCATGTGACCGACGATGGCAACTTTGGTGCGATCGTGCGCTCCGCCGAGGTCGTGGGCGCGGCGGGCGTCATCATTGCAAACAAGCGCGCCGCCGGTGTGACCGTGGGCAGCTACAAAACCTCTGCTGGTGCCGTCATGCACCTGCCCATCGCGCAGGTTCCCAATGTCGCCCGAGCGCTTGACGACCTCAAGGCCGCCGGCTTTTGGGTGGGCGGTGCTTCCGAGCACGCCGAGGGCAGCTGCTGGGATGCTCCCTTCGAGGGCCGCGTTGCGCTCGTCATGGGCTCCGAGGGCGACGGCATCTCGCGCCTGGTGCTCGAGAAATGCGACTTTTTGACCAAGCTTCCCCAGCGCGGCATGACCGAGAGTCTCAATGTGGCCCAGGCGACCACCGCGCTGTGCTTTGAGTGGCTGCGCCGCAATGCCGGCGAGCTCATGGGGGAGGAGTAGCGCATGTCCAAGAAGAACCGCGCCAAGTCCAAGGCCAAGCGCTTTGGCGAGGGCTCGGCCAAGCCAATTGTTTCGGCCGCGACCTATGGCGTGGGCGGCAATGCGTTTGCGCAGGCTATCGCCGATCCGGTCTCGACGGTGCACTCCAATAAGCCCGAGCTGCTGGTGGTCGACGGCTACAACGTGATTCACTGCACGCCGCGCTACGAAAAGCTCGTGTACGACCATTCCGACGATCCGTATTCCAGCGACGTCCACGATATGGCTCGTACTGCGCTCATCAACGATGTCGCGGCGTTTGCCCAGGGCCGTTACGAGGCCGTGATCGTGTTCGACGGCGCGGGCAACATCTCCAGCGAGCGCCCCAACCTACCGGCCCGCGGCGTGCGCATTGAGTTTTCGCCGACGGGCGTCTCTGCCGATACCGTGGTGCAGAAGCTCTGCATCGAGGCGCGCGAGGAAGGCCGCGCGTGCTCCGTGGTGTCGAGCGACGGCACGATCCAGGCCGTCGTCATGGGCAAGGGCGTTACGCGCATCTCGAGCCGCATGCTGGTGGACGAGATCAAGCAGATCGATAACGACGTTCACGAGGCAGAGGAAGCCCCGCAGATCAAGATGACTCTGGGCAGTCGCCTGAGCCCCGATGCCCTGGCCAAGCTTAAGGCCCTTCGTGGACGGTAGGGGAGTATCTGTAGAGACCCGTTTTCCAATTGGCCGGCCCGTTGATTTGTAATCAATGGACTGTGGGTTGCCGTCGCCAAAACGAATAGTTTTTTGTTTTGGCGAACGGATAAAACTATTCGTTCTGACGAATAGTTTTGAGATGTGGTCGGTCAAAGGGTCTGTTGCGCCTTGTCAGCAATTCCTTTATTCTTAATTGGCTTCGCGCGAAAGCGCCAAGTGTGCCAGTGTGGCGCAACGGTAGCGCAACTGATTTGTAATCAGTGGGTTGCAGGTTCGATTCCTGTCACTGGCTCCATGAGAGTTTCGGGCTCTGTCTCTATATGGGACAGGGCCCGTTTCTATTTATGTTGACATGTCAGCGGGTTTGACTCCCACCAGGCTTTAGGTTTGTCTCGATCTGTAACACGAAGAAGCTGAAAACCGTTCTTACTGTTACAGAATGAGACGTAAGCGGAGGTCTCTGCGTAATATCTCGACCTGTAACAGATAGGGGAGAAAATGTTCTCTATATGTTACAGATCGAGACAAAAGCCGTGTCGAGCTCGGCTGCCCCCCCTGAGCGTGGATTATCGGACGTACGAGCGTGGAAAATCTCCCGCTTAGTGAATGATCGTGGATAATCTCCCACATTGGACTCGATGGCACGTCAAAAGCGGGAGATTATCCACGCTCGATTTCAAACGGAAGAAAATCCACGCTCGAATCTGCCGCGGAAGCCCGATCTCGACCTATATATAGGTGCAAATAAGCCGTTATCGAAGTTCGATCCTGAAGGTGTACTCCACTACACCAAAGTGTTACCTTGGGAAACGTCACCTCTGTATCCAAAACCACCGTCCTTCATATCCAAACTCAATAAAACCGCAGGTCACGGCTATATAGATACGCCCGGAACCGTGTATCTAGAGGTTTTCGTTGACAGCCCCCAAGGTTGCATCGTATTATCTTTTTCGTTCGCGGGGGCGGCGGTCCAAAAGACCAAAGGACCTGCGGATACTTGAACGATTGGGAGTTTGCCCGAGTGGTTAATGGGGACGGGCTGTAAACCCGTTGGCTCTGCCTACATAGGTTCGAATCCTATAGCTCCCACCCGTCAAGTGCCTGTATAGCTCAGTCGGTAGAGCACTTCGTTGGTAACGAAGAGGTCACCAGTTCAAGTCTGGTTGCAGGCTCCATCCGGCGGTGTAGCTCAGTTGGTTAGAGCACACGGTTCATACCCGTGGCGTCACTGGTTCGAATCCAGTCACCGCTACCATAGGTAACACGGTGGCTTCTCAATAGTATGTTGAGAGGCCACTATGGTATAAAGGCAAAGTCCCGTCCGGGGACGACCTGTTTAGAGGAGGGCTTTATGGCCAAAGAGAAGTTTGAGCGCACTAAGCCGCATGTTAACATCGGCACCATTGGTCACGTCGACCACGGCAAGACCACGCTGACCGCTGCCATCACCAAGGTTCTCTCCGAGACCGAGGGCTGCAAGGCTGACTTCACTGCGTTCGAGAACATCGACAAGGCTCCCGAGGAGCGCGAGCGCGGCATTACGATCTCCGTCTCCCACGTCGAGTACGAGACTGCTGCCCGTCACTACGCTCACGTTGACTGCCCGGGCCACGCTGACTACGTCAAGAACATGATCTCCGGTGCTGCTCAGATGGACGGCGCTATCCTGGTCATCGCCGCCACCGACGGCCCCATGGCTCAGACCCGCGAGCACATTCTGCTCGCCCGTCAGGTCGGCGTTCCCTACATCGTCGTCTTCCTGAACAAGTGCGACATGGTCGACGATGACGAGCTCATCGACCTCGTCGAGATGGAGACCCGTGAGCTCCTCTCCGAGTACGATTTCCCCGGCGACGACATCCCCGTCATCCGTGGTTCCGCTCTGGGCGCTCTCGAGGGCGACGCCAAGTGGATGGACGCTATCCGCGAGCTCATGAACGCCGTCGACGAGTACATCCCGACGCCTGCTCGTAACAACGACCTCCCGTTCCTGATGGCCGTTGAGGACGTTATGACCATCTCCGGCCGTGGTACCGTTGCTACCGGTCGTGTCGAGCGCGGTGAGCTCAAGCTCAACGAGCCCGTCGAGATCGTCGGCATCAAGGATACCCAGAACACCGTCGTTACCGGTATCGAGATGTTCCGTAAGTCCATGGACTTCTGCGAGGCTGGCGACAACGTCGGTCTGCTGCTCCGCGGCATCAAGCGCGAGGACATCGAGCGCGGCCAGGTTCTCTGCAAGCCCGGTTCGGTTACCCCGCACACCAAGTTCACCGGTGAGATCTACGTTCTGACCAAGGAGGAGGGCGGCCGTCACACCCCGTTCTTCGATGGTTATCGTCCTCAGTTCTACTTCCGTACCACCGACGTTACCGGTACGGTCAAGCTCCCCGAGGGCACCGAGATGGCTATGCCTGGTGACCACATCACCATCGAGGGCGACCTCATCCACCCGATCGCCATGGAGGAGGGCCTGCGCTTCGCTATCCGCGAGGGTGGCCACACCGTCGGTTCGGGCATCGTCTCCACGATCATTGAGTAAATTAGCTCTTTGATATAGCTGACTTAGAGAACCCGGCACTTATATGGGTGCCGGGTTCTTTTCTGCAATGGATGTTGAGCCGTTGCTGGTGTCGAGAGGATCGATAATGGTCCTGGATGCACCGTCGATTAGATCTCGATGGCTTCATTGATGTGTTCCAAATATGAATGGATCCACCGAGAACCAATTGACTCGAGGTTTTCATTGACAGCACTTACGTGGAGCTGATAAAGTAACAACTCGTGCCCGTACGGGGCGGAAATGAAAGGTTCAGGATACATGCGTACTCTAGTTACTCTTGCGTGCACTGAGTGCAAGCGCCGCAACTATACGACCACCAAGAACAAGTCGACCATGCCTGATCGTATGGAGATCAAGAAGTATTGCCCCTGGTGCCGTCACCACACGCTGCACAAAGAGACTCGCTAGTCTCTAGTCATATACGCCAGTAGTTCAATTGGTAGAGCATCGGTCTCCAAAACCGAGTGTTGAGGGTTCGAGTCCTTCCTGGCGTGCCAGTCATTATTCCGTAAGCTCCCACTTGGGGGCTTACGGTTTACTCATGTATAAGCGCATTGCGCGGAGGTAACCCAAATGGCCAACAAGAAGAACAAGAAGAAGGCACAGCAGCCGGCACCTGCCAACAACGCTGCCGCCAACTCCAAGGTTGAGGCCAAGAAGGCCGTTGCCAAGAAGAGCGAGAAGGCTGCGAAGTCTAAGAAGAACGAGAAGCCTGGTTTCTTCGCCCGCACCAAGAAGTATTTCGCTTCGGTGAAGTCCGAGATGAAGCGTGTCACGTGGCCCGATAAGAAGGAGCTCGTGAACTACTCGGTCGTCGTTTGCGCTTCTCTGATCGTCGTCGGCGTCGTCATCGCTCTGCTCGATGCTGGCTTTGGCGAGGCTCTTGCTCTGTTCTCTGGATTGAGGGGCTAAACCATGTCTAAGCGTTGGTACGTCGTTCACACTTACTCTGGATACGAGAACCGCGTTAAGTCCGATCTCGAGCATCGCATCGAGACTATGGGCATGCAGGACCGTATCTTTGATATCGAGATTCCTATGGAGCGCGTCACCGAGATTAAAGAGGGTGGCAAGCGTGAGACCAAGGATTCTAAGATCTTCCCGGGTTATGTCCTGGTTCGCATGGAAATGGATGACGACGCTTGGACGTGCGTTCGTAACACGCCTGGCGTCACCGGTTTCCTGGGCGGTAACGGCAAGCCCGCTCCGCTTTCCCGTGACGAGTACAATAAGATGACTCGTCGTCCCGGTAAGGGCGATTCGCCCAAGCGCACCTCGGTTGATATTCAGGTCGGCACGTCCGTCCGCGTCACCGATGGCCCGCTTACCGACTTTGATGGCAAGGTCTCCGAGGTTAACACCGAGGCTGGCAAGCTCAAGGTCACGCTGATGATCTTTGGCCGCGAGACGCCGGTCGAGCTCGACTTTAACCAGGTCGCTGTCATCGCTTAAGTTTTTGTCCGTTCGCGCGAGCGTGCTTCTTCTGTGACTGCTCATCTCAGGAGTGCTTCTAACACGTGCGTGCTTACGATATAGCAAGTACTTCACACTCGTGATTCGAAAGGAATGACCATGGCTGAGAAGAAGGTTGCCAACGTCATTAAGCTCCAGATTCCTGCTGGTGCAGCTAACCCCGCTCCTCCCGTCGGCCCCGCCCTGGGCGCCGCTGGCGTGAACATCATGCAGTTCTGCCAGGCCTTTAACGCCGAGACGCAGGACAAGAAGGGTGACATCATCCCCGTTGAGATCTCTGTCTACGAGGACAAGTCCTTCTCCTTCATCACCAAGACCCCGCCGGCGGCTCACCTCATCAAGAAGGAGCTGAACCTCAAGTCTGGTTCCGCTAAGCCCCAGGCCGACAAGGTTGGTCAGCTCTCCCAGGAGCAGCTCACCAAGATCGCCGAGATCAAGATGCCGGACCTCAATGCCAACGACATTGACGCCGCCAAGAAGATCATCGCCGGTACCGCCCGCTCCATGGGCGTCACCATCGCTGAGTAGCGATTTCTTTAGGTAATGACGGGTGCTCCGACCGGGGCGCCCGTTATATGTGTGCAATAGGGCACACGATACGATGTGGGAGGGCTCACGCCCGTTTAACCACAGGAGGTAATGCACATGGCTAAGCATGGTAAGAGCTATAACGCCGCTGCCGAGAAGATCGACCGCGCCACGCTCTACACCCCCCTTCAGGCTGCCAAGCTCATCAAGGAGCTCGACACCGCCAAGTTCGACGAGACCGTCGAGGCCCACTTCCGTCTGGGCATCGATACTCGTAAGGCTGACCAGAACATCCGTGGTTCCATCTCCCTGCCCCACGGCACCGGCAAGACCGTTCGTGTTGCCGTCTTCGCCGAGGGCGAGAAGGCCCGCGAGGCTGAGGCTGCCGGCGCCGACATCATCGGTTCCGACGAGCTTGTCGCCCAGATTCAGAAGGGCGAGATCAACTTCGACGCCGCTATCGCTACGCCGAACATGATGGCCAAGGTTGGCCGCATCGGTAAGATCCTTGGTCCCCGTGGCCTCATGCCGAACCCCAAGCTCGGCACCGTGACCATGGACGTCGCCAAGATGGTCTCCGAGCTCAAGGCTGGCCGCGTTGAGTACCGCGCCGACCGCTACGGCATCTGCCACGTTCCCCTGGGCAAGAAGTCCTTCTCTGAGCAGCAGCTCGTCGAGAACTACGCTGCCCTGTACACCGAGATCCTGCGCGTCAAGCCCTCTTCTGCTAAGGGCAAGTACGTCAAGTCCATCTCCGTGTCTTCCACCATGGGCCCTGGCGTCAAGGTCGATCCCGCTATCCAGCGCGACTTCCTGGCTGAGTAACTAACAGTTACTGCCTGAGCAAAGCAAGCATTGCTAAAGAGACCCGGTTCTGCCTCGTGCAGGACCGGGTCTCTTGCTTTTGAGTCAACGAAACCACCACGAAGGGGACAGGCACCCTTGTGGTGGTTTTACTTGTGTTGTACTTTAGCGCGATGTAGTACTACCCGAGGCCGAAGGGAGCCCAACATGTTTAAGAACACGCAACAGCTCCTAGGCCTAGCGCTACTAGATTGGATAGCGCGCTAGGGTTGTAATCTCGCTATAACGATTTGTTGTACCCGGGTGCGCTATCGTCTGCCGCTTTCAGGCGTGATGAGCGACACGGGTATTTTTCTATCTCTAGGCCTTCTCTCTCTCCTGAAAGCCATCTGTCATAAAACGGTCAATCAGGAGGAACATATAAGCCGCAAAATCACAATCTTTGACGCCACCCTGTGCGACGGTGAGCAGTCGCCGGGCGCCAGCATGAATACCGAGGAAAAGCTCTTCATCGCCCGCCAGCTGGTGCGCATGAACGTGGACGTTATCGAGGCGGGCTTTCCCATCTCGAGTCCTGGTGACTTTCGCTCCGTACAGGAGATTGGCAAGATTGCGGGCGACCGATGCACGGTATGCGGCCTGACGCGCGCTGTCGACAGGGATATCGAAGTGGCTGCAGAGGCGCTCAAAACGGCCCAGAGGCCCCGTATCCATACAGGGCTGGGTGTGAGCACCAGTCACCTGCGCGACAAGCTCCATATGACTGAGGAAAGGGCAATTGAGTGAGCGATCCATGCCGTCAAACATGCTCGCAAGTTCGTTGACGATGTTGAGTTTTATGCCGAGGATGCCGGCCGCTCCGATCAGGAGTTTCTGGTGCGCATTATCGAGGCGGCCGTAAAGGCCGGTGCCACGGTCGTGAACATCCCCGATACGATGGGCTACAACATGCCGTGGGACTTTGGCGCCCGCATCCGTGACCTGCGCGGGCGCTGCGGGTGCGGCCGGTCAGCGTGCGGTCGACGTGATGGAGTATCGCGAGTACGAGATTGAGCGCATTGCGCGCCAGGCATTTGAGGCGGCGCGCAAACGTCGCGGCAAGGTGACGAGCATTGATAAGCGCAACGTGCTGGAGACGAGCCGCATGTGGCGCGAGATCGTGCATCGCGTGCAAGACGAGGAGTACTCCGACGTGGAGCTTGAGGACCTGCTCGTCGACAACGCCGCCATGCAGCTCATCAGTCGACCGGCAGACTTTGACGTCGTGGTGACGGAGAACATGTTCGGCGACATCCTGTCCGATGAGGCGGCTCAGATTACCGGATCGCTCGGTATGCTTGCCTCTGCCTCGCTGGATGATGGCGTATCGCTGTTTGGGCCGAGCGCTGGCAGCGCTCCTGACATCGCGGGGCTCGGCGTGGCCAATCCGCTGGCTCAAATCTTGTCGGTGGCGATGCTGCTGACCTACGCGCTCGACATGGGCGAGCAAGCCGCGTGGATCGAGAGCGCCGTGGCGCGCGTGCTCGACGAGGGCTGGCGCACCCGTGACATCGCCGATGCCAACACCCCGGCAGATAAGATCCTCGGCACCACGACGATGGGCGACAAGGTCGTCGCCGCGCTGTAGGCGATGCCGATTCAAGCTGTCAAATATCTCAATCTGTAACATCTAAGGGGCAAAATCGTTCCTACCTGTTACAGATTGAGATTTTCGGCTGAGCATCCGTGGTCTGTCTCGATCTGTAACAGCTAACCGATTATTTGGGCCCTACCTGTTACAGATTGAGACAAACCGTTGGGACAGGTCGGACGAGTCAGCAAAACCACCACAAAGGTGCCGGTCCCCTTCGTGGTGGTTTTTAGCGCAACGAGGTGTTCCCAGCCGACCATACGGGCGGCCTTGCGCTCACGCTGCTCGATGACAGCGCATCTTTAGACGCGAAGTGCGGAACCGGGTGCATATACGAGCCGCGTAGCGTTACGAATTCATGGGAATGACCGTATCGCCAATTTGTACGCTTGCAATCTTGTCTGTGTCACAAACTTGCGAGAACGGCCAGGTCTTGTGGACATCAGTGGTGCCGTTATCCAGTTTATTTGCGAAATAGCCGCTGTGGCTGGTTGCGTCCTCAACATGACCGTCTTTGAACGTCACGATGAGGGGTATGTTGCCAACGGCATCCATAGACTCCTCCATGTTTTGAGACATCTTGCCGCTGTTGTTGTCGTGTTCGATGGAACGATCTATGTTGTAGCGGACTGAAACGCCAACGCAGGATACGGTGGCCTCTTGAATCGTCGCCTTGGTGCCGTTAAAGTTGACCGATTTGGGCGCGGGAATCGTAACGGATGTATCTTCGTAATTCAGCTGGAACTTAAGATCCCATGGGCCCGTAAGTATTTTCTTATACTCGGGAAGCTCTTTGCCAGCACGTGGCACAACGAGAGAGTTGATATGCGTGCGGACGGTCCTGCCCATAAGGCCGGGTGATTCAACGTTGAACTGTGCAAAGTATTGAATGCTGGAGTCATTGGGGTTCTTGTCAATGAGCCATGATTGGCCTTGGCCGCCATGCTCGCCATCAACGTATACGTTTCCATCGACACTTCCGGCGATAGTTCCGTTCTCGCCCGGCTCGGAAAGCTTTTTCAGGGCAGCGGGATCGTCGAACGTAAGCGTATAGGCGATGGTAACCATATCCTTGTCGCCCATGATGGCGTCGGCGGTCACGGTGACTCCGTTGTTGGAGCAGCTAGCACCGACGGGCCGGCCAATACGGTCGATGATCTCGGTTTGAGAAGCAGGTCCGTCAAAGATGTCGGAAAGCATGTCAGAAGGAAGCGGCAGGACGCCTGTTGCCATAGCCGTGCCAGCGCCTCCAATGACGATAGCGAGGACTGCCGTTACAGCGGCAATGCGAGCGACTGTTCTTACGGGATGGCGGGCGATGCGCGGCTTGCGTCGCGTGCCATTAAAGTTGCTTTGAGCGGTCGCCGCATCGCTTGAGGCGACGGACTGAGCAATCGAGTTTGCCATGTGCTGCTTCGCATTATCGGTAAACGAAATGTGCTCCAGGGCGTGGCGATAGTCATTCGAATTCGTAGTCATTGTGGTCTCCTTTCAAGGAAAGCCGAAGTGACGCACGTCCGCGGCTAAGGTGCTGGGCGGTTGCAGCTGGCGTCGCGTGAACGGCGTCTGCGATTTCCCTGATGCTCATGCCTGCGTAGTAGTGCAAAAAGATGGCGATGCGCTGTGCTTGAGGCAGGGCCGTGACAGCGGAAAGAATGGCGCAGTCGCGTTGCGCGAATTCTTGCTCGGTATGTGTTACGGGTGCGCAGAAATCGGGGAGCGAATCGAGGTCGACAACCGGGTGATTCGCGTGCGTACGGCCGATATCGCGACATGCGTTCAGTGCGACTCGGATCACCCAAGCACGTTCGTGTTCGAGCGAGTCGAACGGTTGAGTGCGTTGGAGAATCTTGATCAGCGTGTCCTGGCAGATGTCTTGAGCGTCGTCAGCGGATCCAAGGGCCGAATAGCACAATCGAAGGATGAGGTCGGAATACGTGTCGACCAAGCGCTTTGCTTCCCGCTCGATCTGATCGGCATCGCATCGGAGCGTGCTATTGCGGTTACGGCGTGCAGGCATAGTGTCACCTCCAATTGGTCGTGGTGGATATAGGGAAGGCGTCTCGCGAGGTCCCTCTACATACAACACGGTCGAGACTGCATAAGTTGACAAAAAAAGACGGCATGTGAGCGCCGTCCTTACAAAACAATGAGTGTTCTCGTTAATTACACAAGCACCGTGATGGACAGGTCGGACGAGTCAGCAAAACCACCATAAAGGTGCCTATCCCCTTCGTGGTGGTTGTTGGCAGTTACCAGGGGGTTCTGGCGGTTGAAGACTCGATTGCTTCGTGGCGTTTGAGCTCGCGGCGCATGGTTTGCGAGTTGAGCCAGGCTGCCTGCCAGCCACGGATGGGGTAGCGCGCTTCATCCAGCTCAAACTGCGTATAGCCGCACGCGTTGATGATTGTTGTCCCGCATGCATGCTGGCGCTCACGCTGAAAGTCGCGACCATAGCATTGGTGCACATGCCCGTGCACCATGTAGTCGGCCCCCCAGGACTCAAGCGCTGTGTTAAAGCACTCAAACCCTCGATGCGGCAGATCGTCCAGATCACCCATACCGGCGGCGGGTGCATGGGTAAGCAGAATGTCGCACCCGCCGACCATCCTAACCTTACGCGACAGCTTACGCATGCGCTTGGACATCTCGCGTTCGGTGTACATGTTGGCGCCGTCGCGATAACGCATGGACCCGCCAAGGCCCGCAATGCGAATCCCCCGGTACGTGTACACGCTGTCTTCCACGCAGATACATCCGCCCGGTGCATGACGTGCGTAGCGGTCGTCGTGGTTGCCGCGAACGTAGATGAGCGGTTTGTTGATGACGGTGACCAAAAACTCAAGATAGTCCGGGTCCAGATCGCCGGCAGACAGAATCAGGTCGACACCCTCAAAACGCTCCTTGCGAAAGCACTCCCAAAGGCATCGTTCTTCGGTATCTGCTATGGCAAGGATCTTCATAGGGCGGTAACTCCCGGCTCATCGTCGAGCTGCGGAATGGTGCCTACCACGTTGTCCGCCAGCCAATTCATCTCGACAATCTGCGCGCTCGGCAGTGGGGGAAAGCCCTCGATCTGCACCACGCCGTCTTGGCTATGAAGCTCGCCGCCAAATGGATTGATGGAGCCCTCGACGATGCCATTGCGGAGCAGCTGCACCAGTTTGCGCGTCTGATAGGGCAGGCCCGGAGCGTAGCGAATGTCGATGACGCCCGAGCTCATGCCATACCAGTAGTTGACGGCGCGAACCTGGCTGTCGTCACTGGTCTCATCCCAGGTGCCATGCAGCAGGCTTCGCACGATAAGCTCGTAGTATCGGCCCCAGTTCCAGACCGGCATGGCGATGCCGACGACCTTGCCATCGACCAGGCGGTGGAGTCCGTAGGCCGTAGGGTCTACGAGCGACTTTGACATGTCAGCGCCGGTCATGACGCTCACGCCTTCGCGGCACATGGCCTCGGCAAGGCCTCCGGCGGGCACATCGCCCCAGGTCAGGATAATTTGCGCACGGGGGTCGAGCAGCGAGGCGCCGATGGCAAAGGCGTTGATCTCGCTAAGCGCGCCCGAGGCGAAGACCGACGCGTGGTAGCCGATACGGTGGTTGTCCGCCATACTGGCGGCAAGGGCGCCCAGGAGGAACTTGGCCTCGTACATCTTGCCAAAGTACGAACGGACGCTTTGGTGGGGAAGGCCGATAGAGCAGTTAAGGAACCGCACCTGGGGATACTCAACGGCAGCTCTGAGCGTGTATTCCATCAGGCGGTGCGAGGTCGAGAAGACGACGTTAGCTCCATGTTTGACAGCCGTTTCCACGGCGGCGTAGAACACGTCCGGATTGTGACAGTCCTCGAACGCCTCGGTGTGCACGATACCGCCAAAGTGCTCATCGAGATACTGACGCCCTTGGTCGTGCAGGCTGTCCCAGCTCGACGTCGCACAGGGGAACTCATGGATAAAGGCGATGCGCAGGGGGTTGGCCGCCGAGTAGACGGTCTTGCCCATAAAGAAGTTGAGCACGCCGGAGGTGGACTTGGCGGGCGCCTCTTCCTCATCGACACTCGGTGCCTCGACAAGATCGACCTTCTCCTCATCACTTTTGCCGGTAATGACCAACTCGCGCCAAATCTTACACAGACGGTTTACGACGATGTCCGTCGGTGTGTCCAGCAGGCGGTCTTGGTTGTACACGTTGAGGTAGACGAGCATGGCGTCGGCGGGCGTAATGTCCAGATGGTCGCCGCCGGCGCGCAGGTAGGCGCGCTTAAAGAGCAGGAAGGTATGGCGCAGGTAGTCGATCTTTTTCTGCGGCCATTTTTCGATAAGGTTCTGACCGAGCATCTTGGCGAGCGTTTCGTAGCTTCCCTCACGCGAGAACTCGATCTCGTATAGGGGGCAGACGCGCCAAAACGCGCAGAACTCACCGTACAGGCGGCTTTCGACGGAATCCCATTTGCCGGGGTAGAGACGGGTGACTTTAGCCGAAACCGTTGGAGCGTCCAGGAATTTGAGGACACTGACGCGCTTGTTGCCCTCTTGGACGTAAAAGCGGTGCATGAACTCGGTGACGATGATGGGGTCGCGGTAGCCCTCGGAGATTTGGATATCGTAGAGGTTGGACCATTTGCGGGCGAATTCGGTATTCCAGGGGAGCAGCGGCATAAAGTTACACGAAAAGGCGGACTGGCGACCTTTGGTAACCGTGCCGACGACCATTTCGAGCGGAATGTCCCGCAGGCCGATGTTCTCGCGCTGCCCGCAGGGAAGCTGGGCGACCAAGCTGTCGAGGTCCGTAAGATATGGATGCTCGCTTTGGCTGATGGCGCGACGGCGTCCCTGTTCGCCGCGCTTGCGCGCTTGACGATAGGCCTCTTCCATGGTGTCTACTCCCTTAGTCGTTTAAACAACGATATGAACCATGGTACCACGATGCGAAACCACCACAAAGGTGCCTGTCCCCTTTGCGGTGGTTTTAGGCGATGATGGGGGCGATGGCGCGGATGCAGGCGTCGGCTGCCGTAAAGGTGGTGCTGTCGTCACTGACGATAAAGATGATCTTACCCTTAATGCCAAAGTCGCCGATCTCGCTAAAGAGCACGTAGGGTTCCTTGTCAAAGCCCGAGATGGGTGAAACGGCGACCTTGGTGGCACAGGCGAGCTCGTCTGCCAGCGCATCGAGCGAGTCCCACTTTGACGTGTCCTTCACCGCGACGGGAACGACAACGCGTCCAAAGGGCATGAGGTGCACGAGTGTGTTCTTGGAGATGTTGGAGTTGGGGACGATGATGGTCTGTCCGCAGGCGTCCTCGATGGTCGTGTGGCGCCAAGTGATGTCCTGGACCACGCCCGACACGCCGCCGACCTCGATATTGTCGCCGGGCTTGATGATGCCCATAAAGGTCACTTGCATGCCGCCGATAAGGTTTGATAGCGTGTCCTGAAAGCCGAGCGAGATGGCGATGCCGCCGACGCCAAGAGCGGCGACGAGCGCGTTTGCGTTAATGCCAAAGCAGTTGTCGAGGATAAAGCTGCCGCCGATCATCCAAATGACGGCACGCGCGATGTTGATGAAGATGCTCGATGCGGGAAGCGGGTTGTCGTCTCGGTTGAGTAGGTGGCGCAGGGTCTTGGATGCCACCTTGGCGGCGATGGCGGTGACTATTACCAAGATGACGGCCCAGATGATGTTGTGGACCCAGCGCTGCTCAAAGAAATGAAGAATCGGTTCAAACAATTCCATGTAGGGAAAACCTCCTAATGATCATTCAACCATGATACCCACCAAAAAGCCCGTCCGATCACATCGGACGGGCCGATAACTTGAGATGGGGTGGCCGCGGTGGCGTAAGCTGGGCCGCCGGCGAGCACGCCGGCAAGGAGTGCGGCGGTCAAGCAAGACGGGGAAGGAGTCTTCTCATGGCAGTTTCCTTAGTTCTTAACCAGTGGTTCCTGCTGACGCTGGATTATCGACATGATATGCGAAAACCGTCGCAAAGGTATCTGTTTCTTTGCGGCGGTTTTGACGTTTGCGCAGATAAAACCTGCCAAAATAAACCTGTCCCTTATTGGCAGGTTTTAGCTCAGCAGCATGCGGTCGTTGGCGAGCTCGCCGCCCGAGACTTCCTCGAACTTCTGCAGCAGGTCGGCGACGGTGAGCGACTTCTTCTCGTCGCCCGCCACGTCGTAGATCACGTGGCCCTCGTGCATCATGATCAGGCGGTTGCCCAGACGGATGGCGTCGTTCATGTTGTGCGTGACCATGAGCGTGGTCAGGTGGTTCTCGTCGACGATCTCCTCGGTCAGGTTGAGCACCTTTGATGCTGTCTTGGGGTCGAGGGCCGCCGTGTGCTCGTCGAGCAGCAGCAGGCGCGGCTTGGTGAGCGTGGCCATCAGCAGGGTGAGTGCCTGGCGCTGGCCGCCCGAGAGCAGGCCGACCTTGGCGTTAAGGCGCGTATCCAGACCAAGGTCCAGACGCTTGAGCAGCTCAACGTACTCGTCCTTCTCGGCCTTGGTGACGCCCCACGAAAGGCCGCGACGCTGGCCACGGCGCTTGGCGAGGGCCAGGTTCTCGGCGATCTGCATGTCGGCTGCGGTGCCGCGCATGGGGTCCTGGAACACACGGCCCAGGTACTTGGCGCGCTGCGACTCACTCAGACGCGAGATATCGTTGCCGTCGAGCTCAATAACGCCCGAATCGAGCGGATACACGCCGGCGATCATGTTGAGCAGCGTGGACTTGCCGGCGCCGTTGCCGCCAATCACGGTTACAAAGTCGCCGTCGTTAAGGGTGAGGTCGACACCGGTGAGCGCGCGCTTCTCGGTGACGGTGCCCTTGTTAAAGGTCTTTTTGACGTGCGAGAGCTTAAGCATCTGCCTCATCCCCCTTCGTGTAGGAGCTGCGGAGCTTATAGCGCTCCCAAACCACAGGTACGCACAGGGCAACGGCGACGATCACGGCAGAGAGCAGCTTCATGTCGTTGGCGTCCATGCCCAGCTGCAGCACGATAGCGCGGATGAGGAAGTACACCACGGAGCCAAAGACGGCAGAGGCAAGACGGACGCTAAACTGCGTCAGACCGCCGGGCAGCAGGCGGCCGAGCACCTCGCCGATGACGATGGCGGCAAGACCGATAACGATGGCGCCGGTGCCCATGCCAATGTCAGCGTACTTCTGGCTCTGGCAGATGAGCGCACCCGAAAGGCCGATAAGGGCGTTGGAGAGCACGAGGGCGATCATCTTGGTGGAGTTGGTGTTGACGCCCAGGGCGCGGATCATGTACTCGTTGTTGCCGGTGGCACGCAGCGCCGAGCCGATCTCGGTGCCAAAGAACCAGTACAGGATGGCGACGATGGCCACGGCCAGCACAATGCCCAGGATGATGGCAACGGTGGACTGCGGCAGGCCCGTCATGTTGCTGACGGATGAGAAGATAGTGCCCTTGGCAAGGATGGGCGTGTTGGACTTGCCCATGATGCGCAGGTTGATGGACCACAGACTGATCTGCGTAAGGATTCCGGCGAGGATTGCGGGAATCTCAAAGACGGTGGTCAAGATGCCCGTGACGGCGCCCGCGATGGCGCCGGCGCACATGCCGGCCAGCACGGCGAGCAAGGGGTCGACGTTATTGTTGACGATGAGTACGGCGCAGACACAGCCGCCGAGGGCAAAGCTGCCGTCGCAGGTCATATCGGGGATGTCGAGCAGGCGGAACGTGATAAACACGCCAAGCACCATAATGCCCCAGAGGACGCCCTGCGAAACGGCGCCCTGCAATGCAATGAGCATGCTTCATACCTCCTAGGATAGGGTGGACACGTGATTTTCCATAATAGCGGTACCAATGCATAAAAGAGCTGCGGACGGATGTTTTGTCTCATCCGAAACAAGCAGGGCGAACGCCGGTCTTTAGCGTTCGCCCCAAGGACTCAGATATTGAATAACGCGGCTGTGGCGCGCGTGCGGGCCCTAGACGCGTTACCGCGCATGGCGCTACTCGTCCAGAGCGGAAAGGTCGATGCCTAGGGCCTCGGCCATCTCGTCGTTCTTGACGACGACCAGGTCCTTGCTCGAGAGGTGCTTGATCGGCATATCCTCGGGCTTGGCCTCGCCCTTCAGGATCTTAACGGCCATCTCGCCCGCGGCGTAGCCCAGGTCCTTATAGTTGATGGAGAGGGTGAACAGGCCGCCGGCCATGCACATACCCTCCTCGCCGGTCACGAAGGGGAGCTTATTCTCCTTGCAGATCTGGCCGACCTGCGAAGCGCCCGCGGCGATGGTGTTGTCAGTGGGGGAGTACAGCGCGTCGACCTTGCCCACGGCAGACTCGACGACGGACTGAATCTCGTTGGAGCTCGAGACGGTGAAGTCGGTGTACTCAAGGCCCAGCTTGTCGAGCTCCTTCTTGGCGGCCTTGATCTGGACGTCGGAGTTGGACTCGGCGGTGCAGTAGAGCAGGCCGACCTTTTTAACGTCGGGCAGGACCTTCTGCATCATCTCGAGCTGCTCGGCGACCGGGGTGAGGTCGGAAGCGCCCGTGACGTTGGTGCCGGGCTTGTCGTTGTCCTGGACCAGGCCGGAGGCGGCGTAGTCGGTGATGGCACAGCCCACGATGGGGATATCGGCCGTGGCGCCGGCGGCAGCCTGCGCGGCGGGCGTGGCGATGGCATAAATCAGGCTGACGTTGTCGCCCACAAACTTGTCGGCAATGGACTTACACGTGGACTGGTCGTTCTGAGCGTTCTTCTGGTCGATCTTGACCTTAAGGCCGCTCTCCTTGATGGCCTTGACAAAGCCATCGTTGGCGGCGTCGAGTGCGGAGTGCTCGGTGAGCTGCAGAACGCCGATGGTGTAGTCGGAACCGGCGGCAGCAGAGCCGGAACCAGAGTTGCCGCCGCATCCGGCGAGCGGGGCGAGCGCGAGCAGGCCGGCGGAGACCAGAAGGCTCCTGCGGCTGATGGTGATGTCCTTCATATCATTACCCCCAGTATAAAAATGGCTGGAAACACTGCACTGGGACAAAGTGCAAGTGGGACTATAGTAGCGCTGATGTCCATTTTTACAACAGCCTGGCGGGTTTTTTAATACAGAATCGGATGGGCGGTACGGGTAGTCGAATGGGCGGCGGAGGGTCTTATGCGGCGGAGGCGGCGTCGTCCTCGTCCAGGGCGGCGAAGAGCTTCTTGCCGTCGAGGAGACGTGTGGTGACGTTTCTCATGCGGCCGATCTCAACGGTACGCAACGTGTCATCGGCGCCTCGCGCGTCATAGACCGTTCCCAGCAAATACGAGATGCCGTCTCGTTGCTTGATGGCAAAGGGCCGGAGTGTCATCCGTGCCACTTCGACCTCTCCGCGTGCCGTGACACTCGAAATATCAAAACTCACCGTGGTTCCGTGGTCGATGGCCTGCTCGATGAGCTCGCAGGCATCGATGCGCTTGACGGGCGTGCGTGTGGCCTTGGTGGATTTGTCGCCTGCGCTTGGAGCAGGCTCGGGTGCATCGAGGTAGCCGCGAACGTCGGCACTCGCCATGGCGACCAGGTGCTGCGCCATGCTCTTTCGAATGGCGATGGGCGTGGAGCGGTTGCGCATGACCATGCCGTGGAGCCGGATGATCTCTTCGTCGGTGAGCGGACGGGTCAAGAGTCGATAGCCCACGCCGCGCTTGTACTCAATTTCGTATCCGGCATGGCGAAGTGCGGAGATGGCGGTGTAGATGCTGCGCCGCGCCGCCGAGATGGGCATGCGGGCGGGGTCGTCGGGATGGGCGAGGCGCCGGATCAACTCATCGGAAAGCATGGCCTTGTCCTCGCCGGTGTTTTCGCTTAATAGTTGCAGGATGCGAACGGCGCGATAGGCTGCCATCGAGGCGGCGCCCCTCGTCGTGGTCTCGTAGGTTTCAACAGCGGCTTCGGTCATGGTGCCCACGTCCTTTCCGTTTTGGGTGGCGACGGTATGGAGCCTAGGGCGTGGGGTTTTCCCAGGGGCGCAGGGCGCTCTGGGCGGTCGGTAGTCGTCGGCAAACGGCGGGTCGAGTTTTCAACAACCCTACCTAACTGACCAAAACCTTGCCAAAAGCTTGACGGATACCGTTGAAAAAAGCGTCTCTCGACCGATGTCGAGAGACGCTTGCGCGATGAGCGTTGGCGTGTGGCGACGCGAGCTAGCGTCCGACGATTAGAAGTCGGCGTTGCCCACGGTGCGCGGGTGCGGCAGGACGTCGCGGATGTTGCCCACGCCGGTCAGGTACATGACCAGGCGCTCGAAGCCCAAGCCGTAGCCGGCGTGCTTGCAGGAACCATAGCGGCGCAGGTCCAGATAGTACTTGTACTGCTCGGGATTCATACCCAGGTCCTTGATGCGGGCCTCGAGCAGGTCCAGGCGCTCCTCGCGCTGGGAGCCACCGATGATCTCGCCGATGCCCGGCACCAGGCAGTCGGCGGCGGCGACGGTCTTGCCGTCGTCGTTCATGCGCATGTAGAAGGCCTTGATCTCGGCCGGGTAGTCGGTTACGAAGGTCGGGCGCTTAAAGTGCTCCTCGGTCAGGAAGCGCTCGTGCTCGGTCTGCAGGTCGATGCCCCAGCTCACGGGATAGTCAAACTTGTGACCGGCGGCGACTGCCTGCTCCAGGATCTCGACGGCCTCGGTGTAGGTAACGCGGGCAAAGTCGGAGTTTGCCACGTGGTCCAGGCGCTCGATCAGGCCCTTGTCCACAAACTTGTTGAGCATGTTGAGCTCGTCGGGGCAGGTAGCCATAACGTCCTTAAGGACGTACTTGAGCATGGCCTCGGCGTTATCCATGTAGTCGTTCAGGTCGGCAAAGGCCATCTCGGGCTCGATCATCCAAAACTCGGCGGCGTGGCGCGTGGTGTTGGAGTTTTCGGCGCGGAAGGTGGGGCCAAAGGTGTACACGTCGCCAAAGGCCATGGCAAAGTTCTCGGCATTGAGTTGGCCGGACACGGTGAGGCTCGCATGCTTGCCAAAGAAGTCCTGGCTCCAGTCGACCTCGCCGGACTCGGTGAGGGGCGGATTTTTGGGGTCGAGCGTGGTCACGCGGAACATCTCGCCGGCGCCCTCGCAGTCACTCGTGGTGATGATGGGGGTGTTGACGTAGACAAAGCCCTGCTCCTGGAAGAAGCGGTGGATGGCGGCAGCCGCGACAGAGCGGATGCGGAACACGGCGCGGAACAGGTTGGTGCGCGGACGCAGGTGCTGTTGGGTGCGCAGGAACTCGACGGTTGCGCGCTTCTTCTGCAGCGGGTAATCCGGGGCGCTGACGCCCTCGACCTCGATGGAGGTGGCAGAAAGCTCGAAAGGCTGGGGCGCATCGGGGGTCAGCTTGACGGTGCCGGTGCAAATGAGTGCGGCCGAGACGTTTTGATGGGCGATCTCGTCGTAGTTGTCGAGTGCCTCGCGGTTCATGACGACTTGCAGGTCGCGGAAGCAGCTGCCGTCGTTGAGCGTGACAAAGCCAAAGTTCTTCATGTCGCGGACGGACTTGACCCAGCCGGCGACGGTGACGGTCTGGCCGCCGAGCGACTCGGCATCGGCATAGAGCTGCGCGATTTTGGTGCGGTTCACGTATCCTCCCATAACGGTTGAATGATAGTTATCCATACAGTTCGATATTCTAGCAGCTCGGCTCATTTGGGCTATACAGATAAGGCATTGGCGGGATGGTTTTTCAAACGAAAAGCGCCCGCGGCCAAATGGTCGCGGGCGCTTGACGAGGTGCCTTTTGGCTGTGTGGCGCGGGGCCTGGCTACTTGGTCTTGGCAACCAGCAGCGGATCGCCAAGCTTGACGAGCGGATTGCCGCCGATAAGCGTGCCAGACTCGCCGACGTGGTCGATGCTCTTGAGGCGGTCGAGCTCAGAGATGATGACGGTCACAATGTCCTCGTGACCGGCGGCCTTAATAGCGTCGCGGTCGAAGCTGATGAGCGGCTGGCCGGCCTTGACCGTGTCGCCCATCTCGACAAAGCGGGCAAAACCCTTGCCGTTCATTTCCACGGTGCCCAGGCCAACATGGATGAACACGCGAAGACCGTCCTCGGTGATCATGCCGATGGAGTGGTTGGTGACGGTGGTGGCGCCGATACGGCCGTTAGCGGGGGCGTAAATGGTGCCGGTAATGGGCTCGATGCCGTAGCCCTGGCCGAGCATGCCCGAGGCGATGGTCTCGTCGGGAACCTCACTCAGATTGACGAGCACGCCGTTGACAGGAGCGTAGATGACGCCTTCGCGGGTGGCGAAGCTTGCTGCGGGCGGAACGGACGCCTCGCCCGACGAAGTGAACGTGGACTTGAGCGAATCGAGCAGACCCATAGATGCCTCCAACGTATCAGGCGCGCATGTTGCACGCGTGTGGTTTGCCGGAAACGTTTCGTACGTGTTTCCCAGCACGGTCAGCGCTCCTATTTTACGCTGTCCAACGATACCTCTGAACAGCGATTTTGTGATATATCAGTTGAAGGCCAACTTATTGCGGGGGTGTTTCTGCGCCGCGGGCTCAAGTGGGGTACGCTAAGGTGCGAAAAACGAGTGCGCACGAATCGCACGGAGGGAGCACCTATGATTATTGAGAACCATGCGCTGTGGGGCGAGGAGCCGACCGAGGAGTATCCGGCGACGTTTACGTATTTGGGTGCCGAGCCGCTGCCCGGTAAGCCGAATGGCCGCCGCCCTGCCGTGATTATCTGCGGCGGAGGTGCGTTTACGCATATCGCTCCGCATGAGCAGGATCCCGTGGCGTTTGCGTTTTTGGACCGCGGCTACCAGGCCTTTGTGCTCAACTATGTGACAAGTGGCACGGGCGACGTGAGCTTTCCTCACCCGCAGGCAGACCTTGCCAAGATGGTCGCCACGGTTCGCGCCAACGCCGACGAGTGGCATGTCGATCCCAAGCGCGTGTGCGTCGTGGGCTTCTCGGCAGGCGGCATGATCTGCGCTTCGCTGGCAACGCAATGGAAGACTGGTCCCTTCGCGGCGCTTGCCGGGTCGCGTCCGGACGACATTCGTCCCGATGCCGTGGTGCTGGGCTATCCGCTGCTCGACTTTGCCTATGTGCGCGACATGCAGACGCGCGACCCGCGCATCGACCTGCGCGTTCCCAAGACGGGTGGCAAGACGGGGCGCGATTTGCTCAACGACTATCTGTCGATGGTGACGGGCGGTGAGGCGACCGATGAGCACCTGACCGATATCTGCCCCACCACGCATGTTTCGCGTCAGATGCCGCCGACCTTTGTGTGGGGCGTGTCCGACGACAAGACGGCGCCGATCGCGCAGGTCTATCCGTTTGCGCAGCGCATGGCCGAGGAGGGCGTCGCTTGCGAGATGCACGTCTTTGACCAAGGTGGTCACGGGCTTTCGCTCGGCAACGCCAACACCGCGGTCGATAACGAGGACAAGCAGGTGGCGGTCCGTCCTTGGATCCGCCTGGCCTTCCGTTTCCTGGAGCGCCATATGTAAAAGTAGACTACTTGCCCGTTTCAAAAAGTCTGCTTAGAGGAGGAGCCATGCTTGAGGGTACGTATGTGGTTTCGGCCCAGACGCTGGTGGGGAGTAAACGCGGCGAGGTGACGTTTTCACATGGGGTGAACGGCGCGCTCAGGGCAGTACTAAACGTCAGGGGTCTCAATATCGCTCTCTCGAGTGCCCGCGCTGAGGGCGATTTCTTTGAGCTCTCGGGTACTATCTCCCACGTCTTGATGGGCAAGGCGCCCTTTACATGCACGGGGTCAGTCGAGGGTGATCGACTCACTGCTACCGCGCGGTCGGGTTCCGTTTCGATCTCGCTGAGCGGTATGCGCAAAGAGCTTTCGGGGCGCACCGCATAAAGTTTGCGCAGGTAAACATCGGTATTTGACTTTATAAAATAGTTCAGAGCGCTATCATTTGTCGTTACGAGTTGGTTAGCCCCGGTAAACGGTTAACCGCGTCTAACGAAAGGATGAGCGCGTGAAGCTCGATACACTCGAGATTGGAAAGGACGCCGTTGTCGCATCGGTGACATCCGATGATCAGGCGCTCCGACAGCATATTTTGGACATGGGCCTAACGCCGGGCACCGAAGTCACCATGATGAAATACGCCCCTATGGGAGATCCGCTCGAGATCCGTCTGCGTGGCTACGAGTTGACACTGCGCAAGGACGATGCCGCCCGCATTGAGCTCGTGGGCATTCACGATACCGATATGGGTCCGCGCGCTAACGCTGCAATCGGCACGACGGAGCATCCGGCACTCGGCGAGGGGACGTATTCGCCCCGTGCGGCAAAAACGGCCGTGCCCGAGGACGCACCGCTGCACTTTGCCCTCGCCGGCAACCAAAACTGCGGTAAGACCACGCTGTTCAACCAGCTTACGGGCTCCAACCAGCACGTCGGTAACTTTCCCGGCGTGACGGTCGACCGCAAGGACGGCACTATCCGTAACCACCCCGAGGCGAGCGTTACCGACTTGCCCGGTATTTACTCGTTGTCGCCGTACACGGGCGAAGAAATCGTCAGCCGCCAATTCATCTTGGACGAAGACCCCGACGCCATCATCGACATCATCGACGCCACCAACATCGAACGTAACCTGTACCTGACACTGCAGCTCATGGAGCTCGACCGCCCCATGGTCATCGCGCTCAACATGATGGACGAGGTGACCGCCAATGGTGGTGCCGTAGACGTCAACCTGCTCGAGAGCCTGCTGGGCGTGCCTGTTGTTCCCATTAGCGCTGCCCGCAACGAGGGCATTGGCGAGTTGGTGGATCATGCCTTGCACGTGGCGCGGTTCCGCGAGCGCCCCGGTCGCCTGGACTTCTGCGCGCCCGATGGTCCAGACGGCGGCGCGCTGCATCGCTGCATCCACGGCATTGCCAACCTGATCGAGGACCATGCCGCGACGGCGCATATCCCGGTGCGTTTTGCGGCGACCAAGCTGGTTGAGGGCGACGAGCTGGTGACCGAGGCGCTTCATCTGGACCGTAACGAACTTGACGCCATCGAGCACATCGTTACCCAGATGGAGGGTGAGGCCGGTACCGACCGTCTATCTGCACTGGCTGACATGCGCTTCGGCTTTATCGGCGACGTGTGTGGGCGCTGCGTCGTCAAGCCGCACGAGAGCCGCGAGCACGTGCGTTCCGTCAAGATCGACCGCATCCTGACGGGTCGCTACACGGCCATTCCAGCGTTCCTGGTGATCATGGGTCTCGTCTTTTGGCTGACGTTTGGCGTGATCGGCGCGGCGTTGCAGGGACTTATGGAGGACGGCATCGCTGCCATCATCACCTCGGCCGATGCGGGCCTCAAGGCGTTCGGCACCAACGACGTGGTGCGCTCGCTGGCTGTCGACGGCGTGCTTACGGGCGTGGGCAGCGTGCTGACCTTCCTGCCGATTATCGTCGTGCTCTTTTTGTTCCTCTCCATTCTGGAAGACTCCGGCTACATGGCGCGCGTGGCCTTTGTCATGGATAAAGTGCTGCGTCGCTTTGGCCTGTCGGGCCGCAGCTTCGTGCCTATGCTCGTCGGTTTTGGCTGCACCGTGCCGGCTATCATGTCGACTCGTACGCTCCCATCCGAGCACGACCGCAAGATGACGGTCATGCTCACGCCGTTCATGAGCTGTTCGGCCAAGTTGCCGGTCTACGGTCTGCTGTGCGGGGCGTTTTTCCCGCAGGCGACAGTTCCCGCCATGGTCTCGCTCTATCTGATTGGCATTGCGGTCGGTTGCATCGCGGCTTTGGTGCTCAACCGCACGGCATTTAAGGGCGACCCGGTACCGTTTATCATGGAGCTCCCCAATTACCGTCTGCCGAGCGCCAAGACGACGGTGATGCTGGCATGGGATAAGGCCAAAGACTTTATTACCAAGGCCTTTACCATTATCTTTGCCGCTACGGTGGTCATCTGGTTCCTGCAGACGTTCGACATTCGCTTTAATGTGGTCGCCGATCAGTCGCAGAGCCTACTTGCCGGTCTGGGTAGCATTATCGCGCCGGCGCTGGCGCCGCTTGGCTTTGGCGACTGGCGTGCATCCACGGCGCTCGTCACCGGACTTATCGCCAAGGAGAGCGTCATCTCGACCCTCACCGTACTTTTGGGTGCAACGTCACCCGCGGCGCTGTCGACCATGTTTTCGCCGTTTACCGCTTACGTGTTCCTGGTCTTTACGCTGCTGTACCCGCCCTGCGTGGCGGCAATCGGCGCCGTCAAGAGCGAGTTGGGCGGGCGCTATGCCGTGGCCGTATTCGCGTTTCAGGTGACGGTCGCCTGGATCGTGGCGTTTGTCGTGCATTCGGCGGGCATATTGCTGGGGTTGGCTTAGCTATTAATTGACGTCGCCACCTCTGTGTATTGAGTTGATTGCGGCCCCGCATCTGTACTGACGGATGCGGGGCCGTTGCTATATAATCCCCCACCGCTCAAGATAATCGGAGAGGTTTCCTACATGACTCAGGCAAGACAAGATGGCATCACGCTTAAGCAGTGGCTCCCGCTTATCGGGCTCGCCTGCTGCGCGTTCGTATTCAACACGTCGGAGTTCATGCCCATTGGCCTTCTGACTGATATTGCCGCGTCGTTCTCGCTCACCGAGGCCCAGGCAGGCATCATGATTTCGGTCTATGCCTGGGGCGTCATGTTGCTGTCGTTGCCGCTTATGGTGTTTGCCTCGCGCTTCGAGTTCAGGCGTATGCTGCTCGGCGTGCTTGCCGTGTTCTCGCTGGGCCAGTTCCTGTCCGCCGTGGCGCCGACCTATCCCATCTTGGTCTGCGCACGCCTGGTGGTCGCCTGCGCGCACGCCGTGTTCTGGTCGGTCGCTTCGATCATAGCCTCGCGCCTGGTCGATACGCGTCATGGGGCGCTCGCCATCAGCATGATCGCCACGGGCTCGTCCATCGCGCAGATCTTCGGCCTGCCGATCGGCCGCGCCATCGGCCTGGCCGTGGGCTGGCGCATGACGTTTGCCGTGGTTGGAGCCTTCTCTGCCGCCGCGGTGGTGTACCAGGCAGCGGTGTTCCCGGTCATGCCGGCGGGCGAGCGCTTTACCGTCAAACAGCTGCCCGAGCTGCTCAAGAACCCGTTCCTGATTGCGCTCTACGCGGTCACGGTCTTTATGGCGACCGGCTACTACGCGGGTTACAGCTATATCGAGCCCTTCCTGGCGCAGGTCGCCCATGTCAACGCAAGCGCCATCACCATGACGCTGACGGCGTTTGGCTGCTCCGGTCTGCTCGGAAGCTGGCTGTTCGGCCGACTGTTCGATGGGCATCGCTTTCCGTTCTTGGCTATCACACTCTCCGGCGTGCCGGTGGCTCTGCTGCTCATGGGTCCGGTTGCACCGTCGCTCGTTGTCGTTCTCGCTGTTTGCGCGCTATGGGGCTGCTGCTCCACGGCCTTTAACATGGCGTTCCAGGCCGAGCTCATCAAGTACACGCCGGCGGACTCGTCGGCTGTCGCCATGTCGATCTTCTCGGGCCTGTTTAACCTCGGCATCGGCACGGGCACCGCGATCGGCGGCGCCGTGGTTTCGGGTCCCGGTATCACCTGGATCGGCTTCGCGGGCGGGGCGATTACCGTCGTGGGCGTCATCCTCGCCATTACGGTGCTGTTCCCGGCCATACGCCGCGCAAAGCCCGTCGCCTAATCACGTTCCCTCATCAGTTGCGGTGGAATAGAGACTGTTTGCCCGGTTTATTGGTCTCAACAGTCCCTATTTCACCGCAACTTATTTTGGGGGAGGGGATGCGCGGCGGGCATACAATGGATGGCGTTGCGTGAAAGATTACCGGGAGGTTGCTATGTGGGCATACGAGACGACGTTCTACCAGATCTATCCGCTGGGCTTTTGCGGAGCTCCGCGCGAAAACGCCGCGCCCGTTGCCGAAGATGAGCTCGCCCAGGCTGCCAACGCAGCGCCCAACCCCGATGCGCCCATCATGAAGATCGCCCAATGGGCCGACTACCTGCAAGAGCTCGGCATCGGTGCTGTGCTCATTAACCCGCCGCTCGAATCCGACAGCCATGGCTACGACACGCGCAGCCTGCGCCATATCGACCGTCGCCTGGGTGGGGATGCCGATTTTGCCGCCGTGTGCGAGACGCTGCACGCCCATGGCATCCGCGTGGTGCTCGATGCGGTCTTCAACCATGTGGGCCGTGGCTTTTGGGCCTTCCGCGATGTGCAGGAGCGCAAGTGGGACTCGCCCTACAAGGATTGGTTCCACATCAGCTTTGACGGCGACTCCTGCTATGGCGATGGCTTTTGGTACGAGGGCTGGGAAGGCTATTTTGAGCTCGTGAAGCTCAACCTGCAAAACCCCGCCGTGGTTGATTACCTGCTCGAGTCCGTGCGCCGTTGGGCCGACGTCTTTGGCGTCGACGGCCTGCGCCTGGACGTTGCCTATATGCTCGACCGCGACTTTATGCGCCGCCTGCACGCCTTTGCCCGTGAGCTCAAGCCTGACTTTGTGCTGATCGGCGAGACGCTCCACGGCGACTACAACCAGATCGTCAACGACGAGATGCTCGACTCCTGCACCAACTACGAGTGCTACAAGGGCCTGTACTCCAGCTTTAACTCGGTCAATATGTTCGAGATCGCGCACTCGCTGCACCGCCAGTTTGGCGGCGACCCCTGGTGCATCTACCGCGGCAAGCACCTGCTGTCGTTTGTCGACAACCACGACGTGCCGCGCCTGGCAAGTATCCTCACCGACAAGTCGTGCCTGCGTCCCGCCTATGGCATGCTCTTTGGCATGCCGGGCATCCCGTGCGTCTACTATGGCAGCGAGTGGGGAATTGCCGGTGAAAAGGGTGGCCCCGATGGCGACTGGGCGCTGCGACCTGCGCTCGATGAGCCTGCGCCCAACGAGCTGACGGCCTTCATCAAGCAGCTCGCGCACCTTCGCTCGGCCGACGACGCGGCGGCCCGTGCTCTCAACTACGGTGCCTATCGCAACGTGGTGATCCAGAACAAGCAGCTGCTGTTCGAGCGCGCCTGTGACGGCGCGACGGTGCTCGTGGCGGTCAATGCCGTGAACGAGCCCTATACCTTTGGAGCCGGCGAGCTCAACGGCTCCTTTGTCGACCTGCTTGCCGACGATGCGCCCACGGTCGAGCTTACGGGTACCCTCGAGCTTGCACCCTATGAGGTGCGCTATCTGCTGAGGGCCTAGCCCATGCCTGTGTCTGACGAGGGCTATCAGCATATTGAGCATGGGTTTGAGCCCGTGTTCGACCGGCGCTCGCGCGTTTTGGTGCTGGGGTCGTTTCCCTCGGTGCTCTCGCGTGCCAATGCCTTCTACTATGGCAATCCGCAGAACCGCTTTTGGCGTGTGATGGCCGCGTGCCTTGGTGCGCCCGTGCCGCCCAACGAGGGAGACTCTTTGGCGAGCGGCGAGCCCGCGACGCTCGCCGCCTCGATTGCTGCCAAGCGGGCTATGCTGCTCAACGGCGGTGTGGCCCTGTGGGACGTGATCGAGAGCTGCGACATTAAGGGCTCGAGTGACGCTAGCATCAAAAACGTTGTGCCGGCACATATTGAACGCATTGTGGATGCCACGCCGATCGAGATCGTTGTTTGCAACGGCGGCACGGCCGGACGGCTCTACAAACGCTATCTACAAGAGCGGACGGGGCTACCCGCCATCGTGCTGCCGTCGACGAGTCCTGCCAACGCGGCGTGGCGTTTGGAGCGGCTTGTCGAGCGTTGGAGTGAAGCCGTTGACTGGGCAGCTCATTAATTTAGATTATTGATTGAGTGCGGGCGCCGAGGTGTTTCAGAACGCCTCGCCAGATCGGCACGGGCACGGCTGGCTCGGCGCAAGCCATGCCGTCGGCGTCGACGTCCTCGGCATTACCACCACCAAGTCGCTGCGCATGCTCAACCGAACAGCCCATACGAACGGCGCCTACGAGCTTGTCCATCGCTTCCGAAAACGGTCGCCGCAAGAGTCCCATGCGCGGTGAGTGACGAAGCGCCGCGAAGCCGCTGCCGGTACAGGCGACAACGCCGCCGCACCATGACAGCCCACGAAGGTCGCACGCCGCTCGCAGACGCACGACGAGCCCGTGTGCTCGCTCCAGGCCGCCGATGTCGGCCTGGACAACAACGTAGGCACGCGTCCCTGCGCCGCCAAAGCGGTCGAGCACCTGCTCAATGGGCGCCATCGCTTCATCATTGGGTGCATCTTCAACGGCGAACACAATGCCATCGGCGGTACCGGCAACGCTGCCGGCATCATCCGCCTCCAAGTCGACTGGATGGGGGAGTGCGGTGCCGGAAATCTGTGCATAGGCGGCGATGGCATCCTGCAGGTCCCAGAGCAAAAACTCAAGATCGGCGCTCTTGGGAATACTGATATACGCAATGGTTTGCAGCGTTTTTGGTACATCGCCGCGTGCGGTCGTCTCCATGCCGCCTCCTTTCCGGTTGGTTTCCGTTTAGGTTACACCGTCCGGCGGCGTTCCGCCGCGCTATCCTAGTGCAACCCTTACGAAAGGAACGTCATGCGTCTGCCCATGAACACCTCGCTTGCCACGCTCAAGCCCTCCGGCATCCGTCGGATTAACGCACTCGCCGCGCAGCATCCGGGATGCATTGCGCTTGCGCTCGGTGAGCCCGATTTTCCCACGCCCGATGTGGTTAGCGCCGAGGTGACTGCTTCGTTGGACCGCGGCGACACGCACTATCCGCCCAACAACGGTCGCCCCGCCCTGCGCGAGGCACTGTCCGAATATATGGGTGACGCGGGTCTGGAGTTTTCCGCCGATGAGGTCATCCTGACCGACGGCGCGACCGAGGCCCTGTCGGCAACATTCATGGCCATGCTCAACCCCGGCGACGAGGTCATTATCCCCACGCCGGCTTTTGGCCTGTACGAGAGCATCGTCGTAGCCAATCACGCCAAGGCGGTCTTTTTGGATACAGAGCCTGCGCAATTTCAGATTGACGAGGATGCGCTTCGCGCCTGTGTGACCCCGGCGACCAAGGCCATCGTTATCTGCTCGCCCAACAATCCCACGGGCTGCATTCTCAACGCGGCATCGCTCGACGTCGTGGCGCGCGTGGCAGAGCAGGCGGGCATCTACGTAGTCTGCGACGACGTATACAACCGCCTCGTCTATGTGGACGGCTACGAGCGCTTCGCCCAGCGACACCCGGAGCTGCGCGAGCAGACGGTGATCATTGAGAGCTTCTCCAAACCTTGGGCCATGACCGGCTGGCGCTTGGGCTGGCTTGCAGCCGCAGCCCCCGTCATCGCCGAGATCGCAAAAGCCCACCAATACCTAGTATCGAGCGCCGTCTCCTTTGAGATGGACGCCGCAGCCCGAGCCCTGACCGTCGACCCAACCCCCATGCTCAAAGTCTACCGAGCCCGCCGCGAACGCGTACTCGCAGCCTTAAACGCCATGGGCCTCGACGTAGTAGAGCCCGCAGGAGCCTTCTACACTTTCCCGAGCATCAAAAAGTTCGGCCTAACCAGCGAAGACTTCTGCATCAAAGCCATCGAAGAGGCAAACGTAGCCCTAGTCCCGGGCGACTGCTTCGGCACCGAAGGCCACGTCCGCCTCAGCTATTGCGTTTCCGATAAAGACCTGGACGAAGGCCTCCGCCGCCTGTCCACCTTCCTTTCAACCTTGTAGCCATCAGGGACGCAACATATCAGCCCACCGACTTAAGGCTTATGAGTGGGGGCGCCGGCCAGCGGGAAACCGGGCTGCCCCAAAGTCACCGCAGGCCGCGCCGCCGAAGGCCAGGCGCAAGGTTTTCGTAGATTCCGCACGAGCCGAAGAGCACTTAATGTGCTCTTC
>CAUHCN010000010.1 GCA_959604825.1 uncultured Collinsella sp.
AGCGGGGGCTCCTATCTTTTTAGTGCCCTCGGATTGGGTCATAGTGTCTGTCGGTACCAAAGCATCGGCGTTGCCTTGATCCAAACCTACCAAAAAGGGACAGGTTTATTTTGGTCGGTTTTATCTGGGCAAACGTGGTCGTCTATCGCAATATGGTCGTTGGGGACGTTCTTGTTTGACTAGTCGTTTAAGAACGTCCCCAACGACTACATAGCATGAGAGTGGATAATCTCCCGTTTGAGCCTGCATTCAAGCTCAAAGTGGGAGATTATCCACTCTCATTTGTTGTATGTCCGAAAATCCACGCTCGTTTAAATTCTGCCTACATTTGCAGGAACAGTTCGTGGAGGCGGGTGTCTTCGTCGAGCTCGGGGTGGAAGGTGACGCCGAGCTGGTTGCCTTGGCGGGCGGCGACGATGCGACCGTCGACTTCGGCTAGGGCCTCAGTGTCGCCGTGCACTTCGACGATGCGGGGCGCGCGGATAAACGTCAGCGGCGCTTCGCCGTCGATGCCGGCTACTTGCCCCTTGGTTCGAAAGCTGCCGAGCTGCCTGCCGTAGGCATTGCGCTCGACAAGTACATCCATGGTTGCCAAACGCGGCGTGCCTTTATCGTCATGGGCGGCAAGGTCGTGAGCCAGTAGAATCAAGCCGGCGCAGGTGCCCAGGACGGGCATGCCTTCAGCGATACGGGCGCGAAGCTCCTCGAGCATGCCCAGCTCATCAAGCAGCTTCCCTTGAACGGTGGACTCGCCGCCGGGAAGTACCAGACGGTCAAAGTCCTGCATCAAATCAGCCGCCTGCCTCAGCTCAATACAACGTGCGCCCAGCTCGGATAGTCTTGTCTCGTGCTCGGCAAAAGCGCCTTGGACCGCCAGCACGGCGACCGTCTGGCCTGCATAATCGCTCATGTGCGATCCTTTCTGCTGGACTAGCGTCCGCGCTCCTCCATGATGATCTCGATCTCGTCAGCGTTGATACCGACCATGGCCTCGCCCAGGTCCTCAGAAAGCTCGGCAATGAGCTTGGCGTCGGTGAAGTTTGCCACAGCCTTAACGATGGCGGCGGCGCGTTTGGCGGGGTTGCCGCTCTTAAAGATGCCCGAGCCGACAAAGACGCCCTCGGCACCCAGCTGCATCATCAGCGCGGCGTCCGCGGGGGTTGCTACACCGCCGGCGGCAAAGTTCACCACGGGAAGCTTGCCCGTGGCATGGACCTCGCGCACAAGCTCGACTGGAACTTGCAGTTGCTTAGCTGCCTCAAAGAGCTCGTCATCGCGCAGAGCAGCAACGTCGCGGATTTGCTTTTGAATCTTGCGCATGTGGCGCACGGCTTGGACGACGTCGCCCGTGCCCGGCTCGCCCTTGGTGCGAATCATTGTGGCGCCCTCGGCAACACGGCGCAACGCTTCGCCCAGATCGCGGGCACCGCAGACAAACGGGACGTCAAACTGGGTCTTATCGATGTGGTAGACATCGTCGGCGGGGGAGAGAACCTCGGACTCATCGATGTAGTCGATCTCGATGGCCTGAAGGACCTGCGCCTCGACGATGTGACCGATGCGGCACTTGGCCATGACGGGGATGGAGACGGCCTCTTGAATGCCCTTGATCATCTTGGGGTCACTCATGCGCGACACGCCGCCGGCGGCGCGGATGTCGGCCGGGATGCGCTCGAGAGCCATGACGGCGCAGGCGCCTGCCTCCTCGGCGATACGTGCCTGCTCGGGCGTGGTGACGTCCATGATGACGCCGCCCTTGAGCATCTGCGCGAGCTCGCGATTGAGTTTGACGCGATCGGCCTTGCTGGTCTGTTCTGCCATTGTTGCTCCCTTGGTTGGCATGTGCATTGCTTGACGGAACATCCTATCGGGGAGCTGGGTATGGCGAAATACTCAGTTTTCGAGATAATAACAAGACCAGACTAATACCAGATTGAATGATTCGATAAGGTCAGGTGATAGGCTCGTGCTTGACTACAATTTGGAAAAACGCGGCGAAGCATCGCTCTATGAGTATGTTTACCAGCAAATTCGAGATGATATCGTAGCTGGACGCATTGCGGCGGGGGAACATCTGCCGTCTAAGCGAGCCTTTGCCAGTCATCTGGGAATTAGTGTCATTACAATCGAAAATGCATATAGCCAGTTGCTTGCCGAGGGCTATATTTGCTCAAAGCCGCGCCGTGGTTACTACGCGTGCGAGCTTCCCGATGCACCGGTTTTGGCTTCGGCTGCGGAGGGCATCGACCGAGATGACGCCTCCGTGGGCCCCAGCGCGCATGATGTCAACGGACAAGTCGAGCGATTCGACGCACTTTCTCCTTCCGCCTTGGAGGCGGCGCGGCTTTGGCAAAGCGCGCTACGGGCGACGCTGACATCCGAAGATGAACGTGAAATCTTTTCGACCGCGCCGGCACAGGGCACCGCTCGGCTACGACGCGCTATCGCTCACCATTTGCGTGGGACAAGGGGCATGAATGTCGACCCCGACAACATCGTTATCGGTGCGGGCGCCCAGTTGCTCGATACCATGTTGGTTCAGTTGCTTGGAGCCGACAAGGTGTATGCCGTTGAGGATCCGGGCTATCTGCGCCTGACGCGCATCTATCAGGCCATGGGTTGCGAAGTGCGGCATATCCCGTTGGACGGTGAGGGCGTGGACTTGAGCGCGCTGCAGAAAACCGGGACCGATGTCCTTCACCTGATGCCGTCTCATCAGTATCCGACCGGTCTTGTGACGAGCATTGCACGTCGCTATGCGTTGCTGAGCTGGGCCGCCGAGCGGCCAGGTCGGTATCTCATCGAAGACGACTTTGATTGTGAGTTTCGCCTTGCCGGCAAGCCGATTCCCGCGCTCGCGTCGATCGATGCCGCCCAGTCGGTTATCTACACCAACACGTTTTCGAAGAGCCTTTCATCGGCGTTACGTTTGGCGTACATGGTGCTGCCCGATGAACTAATGGAGAGGTTTAAACGCAACCTTGGTTTCTACGCCTCGTCGGTAAGTTCTGTTGATCAGGTTGCCTTGGCGCGTTTGCTGGAATCGGGTGATTACGAGCGACATGTGAACCGCGTGCGCGTTCGTGCTCGTGGGGCGCGTGATGGCCTGGCGGCGCTTGTACGGAAAACGTTTCCGGCAGGGGAAGTCTCGATCGAGTACGCGGACGCCGGCCTTTACTGCGTCGTGGCCGTGGAGTGTGACGCGGGCGGAAGCTCTTTTGCACGGGCCCTCACGCGCTCGAGCATCCCTTTTATCGATATCGGTGACTGTTTTTGGTGTGCCGATGGCGCATCTGTCCCTGAAAACTCAACTCAAATTCTTGTTCAGTATGACGATCTGAGTCCAAAAGTACTAACTACCTTGGAATTGCAGCTAATGGGGGGGCACTCTGCAACCTAAGTGAGTAGACTTTTAGCACTTTGGCGACCAGGCAGTTTTGTAACAAGCTATCTACCTGCGGTTTTGAAAAGCAGGATGACCGGCCTGCTCGGGATGTTCAAAAAAGTCTACTCACTTGCCGCGCAAAGCTCCTGCATGAGAAAAAATGGGGTTTTCAACAGGGCTTCGTCCAGCTCTCGGCAAGCTTTTGGCCAGTTGGGGAGGGCTGTTGAAAACTTGGCAGTCCGTTCGGCGCCATTTTTGGTGCGTTCGCGCCAATGCGTGACTGACTGGGTTGAAATTCGTGTTTTCCTGTGCCTATGAAGGATCTACTTTGTGACATATCAGCTTTTAGGTACTGGCGTTTGCCTCCTCAAGTCCGCGCTTTGTGTCCGCCGCTTCCACGACCGGAAGAAGACCGGCAGCGATATGATCTCGCCCGCAACCCGACGGCTGCGGTCGCGCTCGGTTTTCCGTTGTATACATTGGTTCGGTCGAGAAACAAACGGACTTGTCCTGCCAGCATTAGGCAGCGGCTGTTTCTTGGTGAGCTTCCCAGGGAATCCGTGCTGGGAACGGAGCATGGGGTTTTGATTACGTCTCCTCTACTGACGGCATTCATCATGTTGCGGCATCTGACGGATCTTCAGCTTCTTTTGGTATTGGCGGAGATGTGTGGCTTGTTTGCGGTGTGTGCCCTGCCGGCGGCACTTGAGGCGGAGCTTTCGCGTGCAATTGATTCGGGCGCGATTTCGACAACGTTCGGTTGGGTGCGCTGCCCGTCCGAGGACGGCACCGCCTCAATTTTATGGCGTCGAGACGCTTTGGTTTTGGGCGGAGACCTTGACCGTTTTTGTTCAGATGTTTGCGGGATGCGTTACGGCAATAGATTTATAGCGGTATCGCAACTCGTTCCATTGGGCGCCGCGTCGCCTTTTGAGGTCGAGGCGTATTTGCTACTTGCACTGCCGCGATCCCTGGGAGGCGAAGGTTTTTGCGGCATAGAGCTTAATGTTGAAGTGATGCTAAGCACAAGTGCTCGAGCGATTGTGGGAAAGTCCCGTGTATATATCGACCTACTTCTTTCTTCGCCGGACGGCAGGCGACAGGTGGCCATTGAATGTCAGGGAAAGGCCTCGCACGGACGCGCAGGGGATGGCTTGCGTGACGCTGACCGCATGACGGCCCTTCAGGCCATGGGCTACGATGTACTTCTCCTGACACACAGACAGATATCCGATGAGGATAGATTCCGCGCGATCGTTAAGGCCATATGCAGGATGCTCGATGCTGAATATCGTGATAAAAGCTCAGATGAGCAAAGGGCTGAGACATTACTCCGGTCTGAACTATTCGTTGACTGGACAAAATTGGGAGTAATCGACGGAAAGATGCCCGTTAGACGCAAAACAGCTCGATCGTGGACGGCTGCGGTTCTAAGTGAGTAGGCTTTTGGCACTTTGGCGACCAGGCCGTTTTGAAACAAGTCATTTACCTGCGACTTTATAAAGCAATACGGATGGTCTGCTCGGCAAGTTTCGAAAAGTCTACTCACTTAGTTTTTGACGAGAGACCGATGCCGAAGATAGCTCTATTTCAGGGCGTTAACGAGTCCTCGAGACACAAAAAGGCCCGAACCAATACGGTCCGGGCCTTCTTCGAGCTAGAGGTTATGTCTCAGGCAGTTGGCTTAGCCAAAGTAGCGCTTGAGCAGGCCAGCGAAAGCCTTGCCGTGGCGGGCCTCGTCGCGAGCCATCTCGTGCACGGTGTCGTGGATGGCATCGAGGCCAGCGGCCTTGGCGCGCTTGGCAAGATCGGTCTTGCCGGCGGTGGCGCCATTCTCGGCCTCAACGCGCATCTCGAGGTTCTTCTTGGTGGAATCGGTCACGACCTCGCCCAGGAGCTCGGCGAACTTGGCGGCATGCTCGGCCTCCTCGTGGGCAGCCTTCTCCCAGTACAGGCCGATCTCGGGATAACCCTCGCGATGAGCAACGCGAGCCATGGCCAGGTACATACCGACCTCGGAGCACTCGCCCTCAAAGTTGGCGCGCAGATCGGCAACGATGTCCTCGGAGACGCCCTCCATCTTGGCGACGCCCACGACGTGCTCGGCAGCCCACTCGAGCTGGCCCTCCTCCTGCTTCAGGAAGCGAGAGCCGGGAACGCCGCACTGGGGGCACTTGAAATCCTCGGGCAGCTGGTCGCCGTCGAACTCTTCCACATAACCGCAAACGGGGCAAACAAACTTCATGATTCGATCCTTTCGATCGATGGCGATGGTGCGCTCGTCCGGTCCCGTAAGGGCCCTCTCCGGACGTGCGTCTTGACGAGTTCTATTATCCATAAATGAGACCGAATGTGAAGCCTATTAGGAATGATTTTTAATAAAACAATTTAAGCATGTGTAGATGTTGATTGATTAACGATTGCTAGACCTCGTGCGACCTCCGATGAGTACAATCGGTCGAGCAAATGTTGACCAATCAACAAATGAAGGTGCTTCCTTTATGCATCTAGCCCGCCGCGCCTGGTGCCGAACGTATCAAACGGTTTTTCGCATCGCATTGCCGGTGCTGCCCTATACCGAGCCACGCATTTTAGAGCACGCTGAGGAAGTGCCCGCAGTGCTTCAAAAGCGTTCAATACACCATGTTCTTATCGTGACAGATCCCGGCATTGCCCGTCTGGGGCTCACGGCACCGCTCGAGACAGCGCTCGCGTCCAAGGGAATTAGCGCTGCGGTCTATGCCGAAACGCGTGCGAACCCCACGGTCTCAAACGTGGAGGAAGCGGCATCTCTGTATCGAGAGAGCGCCTGCCAGGCCATTATCGGCTTTGGCGGCGGTTCGGCCATGGACTGCGCCAAGGGCGTGGGCGCGCGCATCGCGCAGCCAAAGAAGCCCATCAACAAGATGCGCGGCCTGTTGCGTATCCATCGTCGCCTGCCGCTGCTCATCGCCGTTCCCACCACGGCGGGCACGGGAAGCGAGGTCACGCTTGCAGCGGTAATTACCGACGACGAGACGCACTACAAGTATCCCATTAACGACTTTGTGCTGATCCCGCGCTTTGCGGTGCACGACCCCGAGTTTACGCGCGGCCTGCCCGCCTCCATTACGGGGCAAACGGGCATGGACGCCCTGACGCATGCCGTCGAGGCCTTTATCGGGCGCAGCACCACGCCCTATACGCGCAAGATGGCGCGCCAGGCGGTGCAGCTCATCCACGACAATTTGCTCGAGGCCTATGAGTGCGGTGGCAACATGCGTGCGCGCCGCAATATGCTTTCGGCGGCGTATAAAGCGGGCGTTGCCTTTACGCGCTCTTATGTTGGATACGTCCATGCCATCGCGCACAGCCTGGGCGGGCGTTACGGGATTCCCCACGGCTTGGCCAACGCCATCATCCTGCCGCACATGCTTCGCGCCTATGGCGAAGCTGCTGCTCCCAAGCTCGCCGATCTCGCCCGCATGGCCGGCATTGCGCCGGCTAATGCGCTGGACAACGTGGCTGCTGAGGCCTTTATCGATTGGGTCGACCGCATGAACGCCGCCTTGGGCATACCCAAATATGTGACGGGCATTCGCCGCTCCGACATTCCTGAGATGGCGGCGCATGCCGATGCCGAGGCCAATCCCCTGTACCCCGTTCCGCTTTTAATGGACCGTTTGGAGCTCGAGCATATGTACGAGGTCGTTGCGGGTGGTATGTTTGAAGACGAGAACTAGGAGGGCCCATGAACACCGAGGAAATCGCGCGCATCGTTGCCGATCAGCGCGCCTACTTTAAGACGCACGCCACGTTTGATGTCGATGCTCGACGTCGTGCGCTCGTGAGTTTACGCGATGCGGTGCGGGCCCACGAGGCCGATATTGCCCATGCGCTCAAGACCGATTTGGGTAAGTCACATGACGAGGCGTATATGTGCGAGATCGGCACCTCGCTTTCCGAGATTCGACATCAGATTGCGCATGTGGCCCGATGGAGCCGTGCCCACTTGCGCCCGTGCGACCTCGCCAATGCTATTAGTGTGTGCAAGATGCAGTCCGTGCCCTATGGCGTCACACTCATCATGGCTCCGTGGAACTACCCGTTTTTGCTGACGCTCGAGCCGCTCGCTGGCGCTCTTGCCGCGGGCAACACCGTGGTCATCAAGCCGAGTGCCTATGCTCCGGCATCGAGCGCAGTGCTCAAGCAAATCTGCGAAGAAGCGTTTGATTCGCGCCTGGTGGCAGTTGTCGAAGGCGGGCGCGCCGAGAACGAAGCGCTGCTCGACGAGTGCTGGGACAAGATTTTCTTTACCGGTAGCGTTCCGGTCGGCAAGCTCGTTATGGAGCGTGCAAGTAAAAACCTTACGCCCGTGACGCTTGAGCTGGGCGGAAAGAGTCCCTGCATCGTGGATGCGACGGCTAACTTGAAGGTCGCGGCACGCCGTATCGCCTTTGGTAAATGGCTCAACGTGGGGCAGACCTGCGTGGCGCCCGACTACCTGCTGGTCGATACGCGCGTGCACGACGAGCTGCTGGGTCTCATCAAGGAGGAGGCCCGCCGTATGTTTGGAGAGCATCCGCTCGATAACGAGGATTACGGGCATATCGTCAACGCCAAGCATTTTGCGCGCGTGCGCGGGCTGATCGATCCCGATAAGGTCGTGCTTGGAGGCGCCGCGCGCGAGGCTTCGCTCAAGATCGAGCCGACGATTTTGGACGGCGTGTCCCCCGATGACGCCGTGATGCAAGAGGAGATTTTCGGCCCCATCTTGCCGGTGCTGTCGTTTGAGAGCCTAGACGAGGCCGAGACGTTTATTACGGATCGTCCGACGCCGCTGGCCCTGTATATCTTTAGCCAAGACCGTGAGGTTCAGCAGCGCTTTGTGCGTTACGTGCCCTTTGGTGGTGGCTGTGTTAATGACACCATTATGCATTTGGCCACGAGCCATATGGGCTTTGGCGGCATGGGGGCGAGCGGTATGGGACAGTACCATGGACGCGAGAGCTTCGATACGTTTAGCCACAAGAAGAGCATCGTGAACAAGGCAACGTGGCTGGACGTGCCGTTCCGCTATGCCCCTTACGCAAGCTGGAAGCGCAAGTTCGTGCGCATGTTTGTGCATTAGAATCAGATGACATAGGGATAAACAAAGTGGCCGCCCCCGCGTAAGCGAAGACGGCCATTTCTCACGATGAAAACGTGTATCGGAGTTGGCAAGACCCGCTGCCACGGGTGCCATCCGTGTTCCCATCTTATCTGCAAGCGTTCCGTTGCGCAAGCGTTGCGGCAAACGATTGAAAGACGCAGACAGGATGAATTTGTGTCCGCACGGGCCCGTAGACTTCTCAACTACGTTGTGGATGCTCGCTAATCGGTAATGGAGGCGCACGTGTTTGATGACGATGACCTGTTCGATCTGACAGACGATCCGTTTGAGTGGGATATGCTACTCGATGACGATGAGTTGGAGCAGGACCGTAAGAAGCGGCAGGGCAAGAAGACGCGGGATGACGCTTCGAAAAAGCAGGACAAGCGTCGCCGAGGTCTGTTCGGCGGGCTCTTTGGGTGACTGTCTCATCGCCGCGTCTGTATACTAAACAGGTCTTATACGCGTTGCGAAATGAGGACAGAGACGATGATGTGGTTTACCGCCGACCTGCACCTGGGCGATACGAATATCTTGCACGACATGGATCGACCGTTTGATTCGGTCGAGGAGATGAACCGCAAGGTCATCGATGCCATCAATGAGTGCGTGGCTGTGGACGACCGCCTCTATATCTTGGGAGACTTTACCTATCGTTTGCCCCTGGCGGAGGCGGTGCGCCTGCGCGAGCGCATCGAATGTCAGAACGTAACGCTCATCCGCGGTAACCATGACGGCGACTGGGAAGATCCAGACGCGCCGCACATTTGGGATGAGGTGCGCGATTATCTGGAGGTCGCCCCCGGTTACGCGAAGGGCCATCGCCTGGTAATGAGCCATTACCCCATGCTCAGCTGGAACGGCAAGGCGCGTGGCGCCATCATGTTGCACGGGCATATCCACAGCAGGGGAGACCGCACCAACGCGCGCAACCGCGATCGCGAGCGCCCGGTTCTGCGCTACGACGTTGGCCTCGATGCCAACAACTACAAGCCCGTAAGCCGTGACCAAATCCTAGGCTTCTTTGGACTGTAGCTGTAAGTGCAGGTAGAATGAACGCGCCGCGCGGATGGTCTGTGCGGCGCGTTTCAGTAGGAGCGATGAATCCATGAGGGCTATCCAGCGCATTAACCATAACGCTGCCATCTGCGAAGACGGCGCGGGGCGTCAGCTTATCGCGCTGGGTCGCGATATCGGCTTTGGCGATATGCCGCATGAGGTCGACCTGGATGTCATCACGCGTACCTTTTACGGCATTGATTCAAAGTACCTGGCGTTTATTGATGAGGTCGACCCCGAGGTGCTGGAGTTTTCTGCTCAGCTGGCTGATATCGCAACCGGACAGCTTTCGTACGAATTGAGCCCTAACCTCCCCATTACACTGGCGGACCATATCCAGTTTGCCATTAAGCGCGCCCGCGAACACATGGTGGTGTCGTTGCCGCTCGAGCGCGATCTGGAGCAGCTGCATCCCATCGAATACCGCTTGGGCGAGCTGGCTGTTCGCGGCATCCAGAAAAGCTTCCGTGTGCGTATGCCCCGAAGCGAGGCCGCGGGCATTGCCATGTCGATTGTCAACGCATCGGTTAAGCCGAGCGAGCGGCGCGTGCTTGCCGAGCAGCACGAGGAGCGACTGCTCGATATGACGGTCGCGATTATTCAAGAAGAGTTGGGTGTGACGGTCGATCGCTCGTCGTTCGCCTTTGCCCGCTTTGCCACTCATGTGCGCTATCTGCTCGACCGCGTGGCAAAGAAAGAGCCGATCGATACCGAGAACTCCGGTCTTTACGACGTGCTCGTGGAGCAGTATCCGGCGGCATCGCGTTGCGCTCACCGTGTCGACGATCTGATTCAAGAGACCTTTGGCGAGCCATTGGCCCAAGAGGAGCTCGTCTATCTGATCATGCATGTGAATCGCGTGGCTTCTGTCCACTCGGATAAATAGGCTCTCTGGTATTTCCTTTCCGTCATGGCGACCGTTCGCGGGTCGTTTGCTACCGTTCGTCGGTAATCTGAGCCGCAACGAACGCATCTGCCGCATATACTCGCCGTGTGTTGGGTGTTACTCACGGCGCAGCTCCGAGAGGCACTACCGATTCTGCCGAGACCATAATTGGGTCTCTGTCGGTTGTGCGCGGGGCTTTTTTCATGTCGATCCACCCGGGAATCACATGCAAATCAATCTCTTGCCAACTGGTATCGCGCGCTGCGCAGGCGCGAGCGGAATCGTGCGTCTTGGTGCCGTGAAGTCCCACGGCCTTTAGTTGGAAGAGAAGGGATTCGACATGGCTGTCGATAACAAGAAGATTGCCGAGGACGTGCTCGCTGCCGTCGGCGGCGCCTCCAATGTGACGAACGCGACGCACTGCATGACCCGCTTGCGTCTGAACCTCAAAGATCAGTCCATTCCCAATGATAATGAAGTTAAGAAGATCAAGGGTGTGCTGGGCGCACAGTGGTCTGGCGGCCAGTATCAGGTCATCATTGGCCAGAACGTGCCGAAGGTCTATGACGCCGCCATTGCGCTGGGCGTCAAGGGCGAAGGCTCCATTGACGAGAACCTCGATGACGGCACCAAGGAGCCACTGACGGTCAAGACTGCGGGCAAGAAGGCCCTTAACTACCTGTCCAAGACAATGTGCATGACGATCCCCATTATCATGGGCGCCGCCATGTTCCGCACACTTGCCGTACTTTGCGGCGACGGCATGCTCGGTATCTGGTCTGCCGATTCTGACATCTACAACTTCTTCTACAACTGGATTTACAACGCCGGCTATTATTTCCTCCCTGTCTATCTGGGTTGGGCTGCCGCAAAGCAGCTCGGCTGCAGCCAGCCGCTCGGCATGATGCTCGGCGGCGTGCTCATTGCCCCCGAGTTCATGACGTTGGTCAACGCCGCTGCGGATTCTGGTGCTACGACCACGATGGTTTACGGCGTGCTCCCGGCTCAGCTGAACAACTATTCTGCGACCGTGCTCCCCATGCTGCTGTCTATGCCGGTGCTGATGGTCGTCGAGAAGTTCATGAAGAAGATCATCCCCGACATGCTCTCCACGGTGTTTGTGCCCGTGTGCACCATGGCTGTGATGACCCCCGTTTCCCTGTGCGCCCTAGCTCCGATTGGTTCCATTCTGGGCGACCTGGTCGGCAACTTTATGTTCGGCCTCGGAAACGCTGGCGGCATCGTCACGATCCTCTCCCTCGTCGCCATTGCTGCGCTTTGGGAGTTCCTGGTTATGACCGGTATGCACCAGGTTCTGATTGCCCTCGGCATTGTGCAGGTGCTCACCTCAGGGTCTGACTCCTGCGTTATGGTCGCGGGTGCTATCGCTCAGTTCGCCACGTGGGGCATGGCCTTCGGTGCCTTCCTGCGCCTTAAGGAGGTCGACGAAAAGGGCGCTATGCTTGGTTTCTCGCTCTCCGGCATTGTCGGTGGCGTGACGGAGCCCGCGCTGTATGGCTGCGGCTTTAAGTATACTCGCTGCCTGGGTGCCATGGTCGCGGGCGGCGCTATCGGCGGCCTGATCGCGGCTCTCACTAATGTGACCACGTATGTTTTGGGCGCAACTAATATCCTTGGTATTACAGGTTATGTTGCAGGCGGAACTGCTAATCTCGTATGGGGCTGCGTTGCATCGGGCACTGCATTTGTTGCCGCCGCTGCCATCGCCTACTTCTTTGGCTTTACCAAGGAGCAGCTCGACGAAGACGCTGCTGCCGCCAAAGCCTAAAGCATCCGTTCGGTAGGACAATTATCTGGGGCACTTGGCTGCGCTTCAAGTGTCCCTTTCCGTAGATGGGGGTCAATATGAAGCAATTGCTCATTCGTGCCGACGATATCGGTTATTCGTATGCCGTTAACCTGGGGATTGCCCGCAGTATCAATGAGGGCCTGGTGCGCTCGGCGGGACTTATGCCCAATATGCCCGAGGCCGAGCGTGGCTGGTCGCTCGTGGCGGATGTCGGCATTGCGGTGGGTCAGCACACCAACGTGTGCCTGGGCAAGCCGTGTGCCGACCCGGCGCTCATTCCGAGCATGCTCAACGAGAACGGCGAGTTCCATAGCAGCCGTACCTTCCGCGATCATTTTAAGCGCGGCGAGGAGTTGATAGACTTCGACGAGGCCTGCATCGAGATCCGCGCGCAGCATGACCGCTTTGTCGAGATCGTGGGCCGCGAGCCCGATTACTTTGAGGCCCATGCCGTCATGAGCAAAAACCTTAACCGAGCGATCTCGGCGGTTGCTCAGGAGCTGGGCCTTAAGGAGCAAAAGGCGAGCTTCGACCCCGCGGCTGTGGTGCATTGCGGAGATACTGATCTGCGCATGGTGATGCGCTCGATGGAGCCGGGCTACGAGCCCAAAGAGGCAATCATGCAGACGGTTCGCGAGATGGTGGACGGCGAGACGGTCGTCTTTGTGTGCCATCCGGGCTATCTCGATCGTTTTATCCTGGAGAACAGCTCGCTCACGACCGACCGCACCAAGGAAGTCGATGCGCTGATCGACCCCGAGCTTCGCACTTGGCTTGAGTCTCAACCTGATCTTCGCCTGATCGACTACCGCGACCTGTAAGGACCCAAGTCACCACAAAGGGGACAGTCGCCTTTGTGGTGGTTCTGGCGCCGTTGCCATTATGGCGGCGGCGTCTTTTTTGTCCGTGCGGCGCGGTAGAGTGTAGGCGGTTGAAATTTGCGTCCATCGAGGAGCTGCCATGAACGAGATCAAGTGCCCGCATTGCGGCGAAGTGTTTAAGGGCGATGCGTCCGGCTATGCAGATATCGTCAAACAGGTGCGCGATGCCGAGTTCTCGCGCGATCTTGATGAGCGTGTGAAGGCGGTCCAGCGCGAGGGCGAGCAGGCGCTGGAGCTTGAGCGTTCGCGTTCGACGGCTGCCTTGCAAAAGGCAGAGTCTCAGCGCGACGCTGAGCTCGTAGAGCAGAAGAACGCTGCGGCTCAACAGCTGGCGCAAGAAGTCGCCAAGCGCGATGCCGAGCTTGCCGAGCTGCGCGCCAAGCTCGAAGGCGCTACTGCAGAGCGCGAGAGTGCAAGCCAGCGCGCGGCGGTTGAGGCCCGCGCCGATGCTCAAAAGGAGAATGCCGAACTGCAGCGCGAGATCGACAACCTGCGTGCGCAGTTGGGGCGCAAAGATGATGAAGCCAAGCTTGCCGAGGCAGCGGCACGCAATGCTGCTCAAAACGACCTGTCCGCACGTGATGCCCAGATTGCCGAGCTGCAAGCCAGGCTCGCCGCGGCGGACAAGGCCCAGGAGATGGCGCTTGCTGCTGCTGCGGCCGAATCGCAGCGTGAGCTCGAGGCCGCTCGCAGCGAGGCCGAACGTACGCTTGCTGACTATCGCGCGAAGGTTCAGGAGAAGTTTTCCGTCGCAAAGGCTCAGTCCGAGCAGGAGGCCGAGGGTCTGCGTGCTCAGCTGCGCGAACAGGAACTGACGGCCAAGATGAACCTATCGGAGGCGGTCGCCGCGGCGGAGCGTGAGCGTGACGAGGCCCGCGCCAAGCTCACGAGTGAGCTGGCGGTGCGCGATTCACGCGAGGAGCAGGCCAAGGCGGCACACGAGCTCGAACTTGCGCAGACCAAGCGCGCGAACGAGGAACTGATTCGCTACAAGGATGAAGAGATTGAGCGCCTTAAGGACATGAAGGTCCGCCTGTCCACCAAGATGGTGGGCGAGTCGCTCGAGCAGCACTGCGAGACCGAGTTTAATCGTCTGCGCATGACGGCGTTTCCCAACGCGTACTTCGAGAAAGATAACGATGCGTCCGAGGGCACCAAGGGCGACTTTATCTTCCGCGAGTGCGACGCGAGCGGCAACGAGATCATTTCGATCATGTTCGAGATGAAAAACGAGAACGACGAGACCGCGACCAAACACAAGAACGAGGATTTCTTTAAGAAACTCGATCACGATCGCCGCCAGAAAGGCTGCGAGTATGCGGTGCTCTGCACCCTGCTGGAGCCCGAGAGTGACCTCTATAACGCGGGTATCGTCGACGTGAGTTACCGCTATGAGAAGATGTACGTGATCCGCCCGCAGTTCTTCATCCCCATGATTACGCTCCTTCGCAACGCCGCTATGGGTTCGCTTCGCTATAAGCAGGAACTGGCGGAGTACAAACAGCAGAATATCGATGTCACGAACTTCGAAGCCAAGATGGAGAAGTTCAAGGATGGCTTCTCGCGCAACTACAACCTGGCGAGCAAGCAATTCGAGACGGCAATCAAGGAGATCGATGCCGCCATTAAGCAGCTCGAGAAGACCAAGGACGACTTGCGCCGCAGCACCGAGAACCTACGCTTGGCCCACAACAAGGCCGATGAGCTTACCATTCGCAAGCTCACATGGGGCAACAAGACCATGAAGGCAGCGTTTGACGAGGCGCGCGAGGCTGCGCCAGAGACAAACGAGGAGCCAGCCGAGGCGGATTCGTATGAGGTCGAGGATGCCGAGTAAGGCATAGCGGATAGTGAAAAAGCGGGGCTGCTGGCGATGTTGCCAACAGCCCCGCTTCGTTTCGTCCCAATATGCTTGGCTAATCCTCGAGCAAATCCTCGATAAAACCGACGCGGTAGTTCTTGAAGATGACCTCGCCACCGTCTTGCGTGGCGTCCAGATCGACATCGCCCATGATGCCAAAGTCGTGGTCGCCGTCCTCGTCGGCAAAAATCTGGTGCACGTGCCACACGTGGAGCGCCTTCTCGTCGGACTCGTCGATCGAGAACATAGCAGAGGAGCGCGCGTCGCCGTCGGTGAGAATCTCCTCGTGCTGCTCGTGGTAAGCGTCGAGTGCTTTTTGCCAGCGGATCTCGCTCATGCCCCAGTCGTCGTCGAGTTCGCCCAGGTCGCGCACATGCTCGCGGGCGGCAAGAGTCACGCGGCGGAAGAGCGCGTTGCGCACCAACAGCGTGCAGCCGCGACGGTCCGCCACGACCTCGTCGATGCCCTGCGGCGGCGTGGCGTCGAGGGCTGCCGGGTTGCCAGCGTTCTCCCACTCGTCTACCAAGCTCGAGTCGACCGAGCGCACCACAAAGCCCAGCCACGAGATAATGTCGCGCAGGCGCTCGTCGCGCTTCTCGATGGGTACGGTGCGGTCGAGCGAACGGTAAGCCTCTGCCAGGTAGCGCAGCAAAATGCCCTCGGAGCGGGCGATGCCGAGCTTTTGAATGTAGCCCTTAAAATCGCTCGCGCTCTCCAGCATATCGCGCAGAACGCTCTTGGGAGAGAGTTGGTAGTCGTTTGCCCAGGGTACTTCCTGGCAGTACTTGTCAAAGGCGGCGTCGAGCAGGTCCTCAAGCGGCTTTTCGTACGTGACGTCCTGAATACGCTCCAGGCGCTCCTCATACTCGATGCCGTCGGCCTTCATCTCGGCCATAGCGCGATCGCGCGCGGCACGCTCCTGTGCGCGCAGCACCTGTTTGGGGTCCTCGAGCGTGGCCTCGACCATCGAGATCAGATCCATGGTATAGGTCTCGCTCTCGGGATCGAGCAGCTCCAGCGCGGCAAGCAAAAACGGTGAGAGCGGCTGGTCGAGCGCAAAGTCCTCGGGCAGGTCGACCGTCAGCGCGTAGTCGATGTCCGGCGCGGCATCAGCCGGAGCGTCGGGTGCGGGCGGTACCTCGGTGCGCACGACGACGCCGGAGTCGATGAGCGTGGCGAAGATTTCGTCGGCGCGAACCTCGAGCTTAGCCTTTTCTTCGGGAGTCTGCAGGCTCGTCTCGATGAGGTCGTGTACGCGGGCGCGGGCGTCGCCGCCCTGCTCGACCACGCTAATCACCATGGAGTGTGTGATGCGAAGGCGCGGCTTGAGCGTTTCGGGCTGCGTCTCGATCAGGCGCTCAAAGGTCTGCTTGTTCCAGGTGACAAAGCCCTCGGGGGCCTTCTTCTTTTTAATCTTGCGGAGCTTCTTGGGGTCGTCGCCCGCCTTGGCCATGAGCTTGGCGTTCTCGATCTCGTGCTCGGGTGCCTCGGCAATCACCATGCCCTCGGTATCGAAGCCCGAGCGGCCGGCGCGACCGGCAATCTGATGAAACTCGCGGGCGCGCAGACGACGCATCTTGTAGCCGTCGAACTTGGTGAGCGCGGTGAGCACCACGGTATGGATGGGCACGTTGATACCGACGCCGAGCGTATCGGTGCCGCAGATGACGGGCAACAGGCCCTGTTGTGCCAAGCGCTCGACCAGCAGACGATAGCGCGGCAACATGCCAGCATGGTGCACGCCGACGCCGCATCCGAGCAAGCGCTTAAGAATCTTGCCAAAGGCCGTCGAGAAGCTCGTGCCCTTGGCCGCCTCCTTGATGGCCCCACGCTGCTCCTTGCTGGCAATACCAAAGTTGGCGAGGGATTGCGCCGTCGCAAGTGCGGCGTCCTGGCTAAAGTGCACGATGTAGAGCGGGGCCTCGCCGCGGCGCATTGCGAGCTCGACCGTGCCCTCGAGGGAGGTCGTCACGTAGTCGTAGCTCAGCGGCACGGGGCGTGGGGCATCGACGACCAGATCGCACGCGGCGCCGGTGTGCTCCTCGAGTGAGGCGGCGATCGCGGTGACATCGCCGAGCGTGGCGCTCATGAGCATGAATTGTGTGTGAGGCAGGGTGAGCAGCGGTACCTGCCAGGCCCAACCGCGATCGGGGTCGGCAAAGTAGTGGAACTCGTCCATGGCGACGCAGCCCACATCGGCATCTTCGCCCTCGCGCAGTGCGTCGTTAGCAAGGATCTCTGCCGTGCAGCAGATGACGGGCGCTTTAGTATTGATATGCGTGTCGCCGGTGATCATACCGACGTTATCGCGGCCGAGCACCTGTACCAGGTCGAAGAACTTTTCGCTGACCAAGGCTTTGATGGGGGCCGTGTAATAGCAGCGCTTGCCCTGCGCCATGCCCATAAAGAGCATGCCCAGCGCGACGAGCGATTTGCCCGATCCGGTCGGTGTGCCCAAAATGACGTGATCGCCGGCAGCCAGGTCCATGAGGGCCTCTTCTTGGTGATCCCACAGCTCGATGCCGCGGTCGCTCGTCCATTCAAAGAAGCGTTCGAAGGCCTGATCGGCCGTGAGCCACGGTTCGGGCTCACTGCCGTCTTCGGGCTCCCACCAGGTGGGGGAGAGCGCGCCGAGCGAGCCGAACTCGGCCTCGGTTCCCGTGCCGCCCGAGAATGAGCTGGCGGCGCCGGCGCCCGAGACGGTGCTGGCGGCGGTATCTGTCGTGGTCTGTGCCATGTGTGGTTGCTTTCTCTCGCGATTGTCCGCCAACTATTATGGCGTAGCGGCGGCGCGGGGTGCCAGCGCGCGAGAAAATGCAGGAAATGGGCGTTCTGCCCAGCCGTTTGGTGCAGTAGCCAGCTAAGTGAGTAGACTTTTTGCGATATCGCGAGCACATGGCTTTTGCGCAAGGGCTCTACCTGCGGTTTTAGTTTTCGCTATGCGGGTTGTGCTTGGCTATTGCTAAATAGTCTACTCACTTAGGTTTGAGGACCGTTCGCTGGCGCTTATTTGCGCTTGTTTGCCGATGCCGCGACCATCAGAAGCCCCTAGGACTCCTGCGGTAAGCGCTTCTTGCCCTTGCGGGCGCGGTTTCTAAAGTTCTCGACGGCTTCTTCCATGCCCAGAGGCACATAGGTGAGCTCATCGAGGTTATCGGGCAGGTAGCAGGCAAGACTTTGCTCCTGCATGTGACCCGCCGTGAGCACATCGTCACTGGGATGTGCGCCGGGTGTGGCGCAAATGCCATAGACGACGGCACCCATCTCGCGCGTGCGGCGCTCGTATTCGGTCTCGGGGTGCTCGGGATGGTCGCGGCGGACGTCGTCGCTTACCCAAAGCGTGTCGTAGCCTGCCGCAGCAAACTGCCCCAAGGCGTAGTCGCGCAATGGCTTACTGTCGGTTCGCAGTGTGACGGTGGCACCGGCTGAAAAGAGCGGACGGTACAGCATTAGGTGGTCGACATGGACGAGTCGCTTTTTGGCGTACTTGGCCTTGGGCTGCGGCGTGGGAAAGTTGATGGTGATGGCATCGAGCTCGCCTGCGGCAAATAGCTGCGACAGCGATGCGGCACCTCGGGGCAGGACGAGTGCGTTGGACAGCCCCTGCTCGCAGATTTTCTGTGCGGCATAGGCGATGCAGATGGGCTCCTGGTCCATACCGATAAAGAGCGTGTCGGGCTCGTGGGCCGCGCGCTCTACAAGGTACGTTCCCTTGCCACAGCCAAGGTCCAGGTGAAGGTGTTCGAAAGGCTTGCTGCCTGCGGGCGCACAGGCCTTGCGCCAATCTCCGGCATAGGCCTCGGGGTTCGTCTCAATCGCATCGGCATAGCGCTCCAAGCGCTCCTCGAGCACAAAGTTCTTAGGGGTGCGAGCGTGGACGGCTCCCATGAGGCTCCTTGGTCATAAGTATGGAACGCATGGCTGCGCGTTCCGGCGATGGGTTAGAAGGGGGCGATTTGCCCGAACGCTGCGGTGCGGCTCGGCGGCGAGTCGTCGGTGCCTACAGACGCTTGAGAATCACATAGCGGTTGAGCTCGCCGCTGCGACCGTCGGCGTGGAAACGCTCGAGCTCGCGTACGGGAACCTCGCCGCTCTTGTAGAACGTACGGACGCCGCGCACCAAGTCGGTGATCTGCTGATCGTCAAAGTGATGGCAATAGCGGTAGGCGTGGCGGTCGTTTTGCCAGCCAATGAGGTGGTCGCCGGCTTCAAACTGCGCGGAATCGTAACCCTCAAACGGCGGGGTGAGCTCGGCGCGGGCTTCGGCTCGAACGGCCTTGCGCGCCATGCGCTCGTCATTCATAAACTCCCAAAAGCTGATGGCGATGATGCCGCCCGGGTGCGTCTGGCGCACCAGGGCGTCGAGCACGCGTACGCGGTACTCGCATGACGGCACGTGGTGCATAAAGCCAAAGCAGACCGAGATGTCGGCGAGCGGGGCGTCGAAAAGCACGTCGGGTGTCTCGGCGGGGTTGAGCTTCATGAGGGCGTCGAGCACGTCGAGTTCCTGGAAGTGCAGGTTGGGAATGCGCAGGGCGTGGCCGTGGGCGTCTATTGCCAGATCTTGGCACGAGTCGACACCATAGAACTCAAACGGGCAGCTGGCATCTGCCGAGGGGTTTGCGCCGTCGACGCCCTTGGCGGCAAGTGCCCCGCCGGCGGCAAAGTTCTCGAATCGCATATTGCCGCAGGCAAGGTCGAAGACGCGGACGGGATGCTCGATCGTGGCCACATCGAGCTGATCAAGCGCGATGTCCATGGTGCGCACCCAGCCGGGCCACGGGGCCTGGCGCGTATCGGAAAAGGAAGCGGAGTGCTCGCGATAGAACGTATTGTTGAGCTGGATGAGCGATGATGCGAAATCGCGGTTCACGGCGCGGAACTCCCTCCGTTGGCGGTGCGGAATAAACAGTACGACCATACTACCGTTAACGCCGCAACGGGGACAACCGAGCTGCGGGTCATTGCTTTGTTTGGACACATTTCCGCAGCTCATATGCGCCCGCAACCTCCGGTTGTCAAAAATCTCACTAGAATAGGTGGCATGCTTTTGGCGGTGGCGGATAGATTTTTAACTGTGCAAGGCGCCTTAAGAACAAAAACGGTCCGGCGGCACGGCTGGCATCGCATAGGAGGAACCATGAATGTAGAAACTGCTCAGCGGCTCGCCGACCTTCGCCGCAGCAAGGGCTTTAGCCAAGAAGGATTGGCGCGAAAGCTGGGACTGTCGCGCCAGGCGGTCAGTAAATGGGAGCGCGCGGAGAGCTCGCCTGATACCGAGAACCTGATCTCGCTTGCCAAGCTCTATGGTGTGAGTCTGGACGAGCTACTCAATCCGAGCGACGAGATCGAGGACGATATCGAGTTTGAGAACGAGGACCGTGCTCGCCAGCGCGAGGCCGAGGCGGCCGAGCGCGCCCGTACCCACGAGGCGGCAGCGCGCGCTACCGAGGCGGCAACACAGGCGAGTGATGCTGCGGCCAAGGCGGCGCAAGCTGCAAGTTGGAGCGCACAGGCGGCTAACGCCGCGACGGCGCAAGCGACGAGCGCTGGCGCGGTCAATCCGACTCCAGTGAAAGGTCCGTTCCAGTCGTTTCCGTATTGGGCCGTGTGCTGGCTGCTGTTCTTTTTACTGATGTTCCTGTTTGGTGGTGCCCCCTTTGCCGCACTGATCTTCTTTACGATCCCCATCTATCACTGGGTGGCGCGTGCGCTCGACGGCGATTGGGCGCGCGGGAATATTCAGGTTGGTCCGGCGCCGGTGGCATCCAGGGCTCAGGATGATTCCCCTGCGGTTGATACCGACGTGGCTACCGCGACCCCCGTTGATCCGAGCGCCAAAGAAGGTGATGAATAATGAAACTCTCGCATGAATCGAAGGTGCGTCTGGGCGTTGGCATCGGAGCGTTTGTGCTTATTGTTGGGCTTGTCTTTGGCGCTTCGCGGACATGGATTCATTTTGATGGTCCGTGGGATCTCGGCACTATTGCATCCGGCTTGTCCGGTAGGGACGATGCGGTTGACGCCGATGTTTTGAACGATGGCGGTAAGTATTCCGCTCAGCCTCAGCAGCTTTCGAGCACGACTTTTGATGCCGATGAGTTCCGCTACCTCGATTTCGATATCAATGCGGCTTCGGTGGACGTCAAGGTTGTTGATGGCAACAAGGCTCGCGTTATCGAGCGGGGGCGCGTTGCCGAGGGTATGGATGCCTCCAAGGCCGCGACGCAAAACATCGCATCCGTCGAGGACTCGACGCTCAAGGTTTCCCAGTTTGGAAGTGACGACGGTAAGGCAATCGATCGCTCAGTTACGGTCGAGCTGCCGCGCCGTGTTGCCGAACATCTGAAGGGAGTCAACGCGCACGTGGGCTCGGGCGATCTGCAGATTGCCGGTGTCATCTGTGATGGTTTCGACCTTTTCCTGGGTGCGGGAGATGTAGAGTTTACGGGCAGCGTGACTGATGCGCTCAGCGCTGAGGTCGGTTCGGGCGATGTGACGTTCGAGCTTTACCAGGCCCCCGCGAAGTCGATGGACGTGAGTGTGGGCTCGGGCGATGTGGAGATGACGGTTCCGAACTCGACGGGCTTTAAGGCGAGCCTCACCTTGGGCAGCGGCGACTTCGAGAGCGATTTCCTTCCGCTTGACTACGACGGCGAGACCATTTTGAATCTTGAATTCGATAACGGCGATAAGTCTGCTACGTATCGTTTTGAGGTCGGTTCGGGCGACATGTCGTTTGATCCGGAGTGACATGCGGTTTTCGGAGATCGGTGCATATAGGCATGCTCTTTGATGGAGGCGCCGGGGCCGTGACGGGCTCCGGCGCCTTTGCCTTTACAATGGGGGCATGGAACAGATTATTTTGAACATACTCGAGGCTCTGCGTCGCGGTGAGACCGTGGACGACAAGGCGCTCGTCAAGTTGATACATGCCGAGGCGCGCCGCGAGGGTGCCGACAAACGCGATTTGGCCAAGCGCCGTCTGCTGCCGTTCTACCAGCGGGTGAAGCGTGAGGAGCCGGCTCGTTGGGCTGGGTGGAATGTCGATGCCGAGCTGGAACGTCGACTGCTGCAGGTGCTGCGTATGAAGCCGCGCCGAACGGCCTCGGGCGTGGCGACCATTACCGTCATTACCAAGCCGTGGCCCTGTTCGGGCGATTGCCTGTTTTGCCCCAACGACCTGCGCATGCCCAAGAGCTATCTGCACGCCGAGCCGGCATGCGCCCGTGCGGAGCAAAACTGCTTCGACCCGTATTTGCAGGTGAGCGCTCGTTTGACCGCGCTTTCGCAGATGGGGCATGCGACCGATAAGATCGAGCTCATTGTGCTCGGTGGTACCTGGAGCGACTATCCGCAGGGGTATCAGGCATGGTTTATGTCGGAGCTCTTCCGTGCGCTCAATGAAGACGCCGTGGCGGGCGTGGCGGCTAACCCCATGCTGGCACGTCCGGGCATCAGCCGTGCCGAGGCGGGGCGCCTGCTCGATGACGCTCCCGCCGATGCCCTGCCGCCGGTGGTGGCGGAGCGTCGCGAGCGCTATAGGGCTGCCGGTATTGCGACCGATGAGGCCGAGCTTGCCGCCGGCGTTGCCGGCGTGCAAGGGCGTGTGGATGCTGCCGAGGGTGGCTATAACCGCGCGGTGCGTCGTCTGTACGGCCCCGGCACGCCTTGGGGCGCAGTCGCCGAGTGGCAGACGGCAACGATGGAGGAGCTTGAGCAACAGCAGCGCATCAACGAGACGGCGAAGCATCGCGTGGTGGGACTCGTTATCGAGACGCGCCCCGATGCCGTAACGCCGCAGGCGCTTACGCTTATCCGCCGCCTGGGCTGCACCAAGATTCAGATGGGTATCCAGAGCCTCGACCAGCACCTGCTCGATATCAACGAGCGCCGTATTACGGTGGCACAGATCGAGCGAGCGTTTTCGCTTGCGCGCCTGTTTGGCTTTAAGATTCACGCGCACTTTATGCTCAACTTGCTGGGCGCCACGCCCGAGGGTGACAAGCGCGACTACGAGCGCTTTATGACCGAGGGCGCCTTTATGCCCGACGAGGTCAAGGTCTACCCGTGTGCGCTCATCGAGGGTTCGCGCCTGGTGGGCTGTTACGAGCGTGGCGAGTGGCGCCCCTATACCGAGGAAGAGCTGCTCGACGTACTGGCCGATGACATCGTGGTGACGCCGGCGTTCTGCCGCATCAGCCGCATGATTCGCGACTTTAGCTCCGACGACATTATGGTGGGCAACAAGAAGCCCAACCTGCGTCAGCTCGTTGAGAACCGCCTGGCTGCTCGGGGTGACGGTGCGACGGTGCGTGAGATTCGCTATCGCGAGATCAGCACGGCGGGTGCCGACCTGAACGAGTTGGCCCTTGACGAAGAAGTGACGTACGAGACGCCGGTGACGCACGAGCGCTTTTTGCAGTGGGTGACGCCGCAGGGCAAGATTGCGGGCTTTTTGCGGCTGTCGCTGCCCGATCGCGCATTTGTTGCCGCGCATGCGGACGAGTTGCCGACGACGCCGGACGAGGCGATGATTCGCGAGGTACACGTGTATGGCATGGCGGCGCGCGTGGGGGATCAAGGCCAGGCAGCCCAGCACCATGGATTGGGGCGTTTGCTCGTAGAGCGTGCGTGCGAGATTGCCCGGGATGCGGGTTATGCACGCATCAACGTGATCAGTGCGATCGGCACGCGTGAGTACTATCGCCATTTGGGTTTTTACGACCATGGACTCTATCTGCAAAAGGAGCTCTAGATGAACAAGCCGAGTGTTTCTGCCGGCGTCGTTGCCGGCGTTGCTCTGGGAGCCGCGGCGCTTGGTGCGGCCGCCGTCGCTGTTCGCGCCGCCTGCCTGCAGGTCGCGAGGACCCGCAATGGGTTGGCGCGTGTGAAGCGCGTGCACGATGAGAGCGGTGAGGAAGTCCGCGTGTTGGTGCAAGGCAGCGTCTACCAAAGCGCGACCTACGTTGGCGAGCGTTGGGCAGAGCCCGTCTTTGCGTACTATCGTGCGTTTGACGATGTGTTTGAGGCCGAGGATGCCATGCGCGATGCTTATGGTCATGGCATCGACCGCATGCTTATGCTGGGCGGCGGAGGGTTTGCCTATCCCAAGTTCGCGCTGATGTCGCACGAGAGTTTGCGCATGGACGTCATTGAGTACGACGCCGAGATTACACGTCTGGCGCGTCGTTGGTTCTACCTAGACGAGCTGGAGCACGCGGTGGGCGATCGCCTGCGAGTGATTACCGCTGAGGCTCGCTCGTATCTGGGCGTGACGAGTGTGGGGCATCGTCGCTACGATGCGGTCGTGAGCGATTGCTTTGGCGGTGCCGAGCCCGTGCGCGAGCTGGCGACGATTGAGGCGCTGCGTTTGGTGCGGGGCAGCCTGAACCCCGGCGGTATCTATGCGGCCAATATCGTGAGTGCGAACGAGGGGAGCGATGTGACGTTCCTGCGCGGTTGCGTTGCCACGGCGCTCGAGGTGTTTGCGCATGCCTGGGTGGTTCCCTGCGGCGACGCGGAATTTGGCGGCGAGGAGAACTACCTGCTCATCGCCAGCGACGGCGACTATGTCTTCGCCGAAGCCGTGCCTTTTAACGCCGACTTCCTCGGCACCGTCCTTCACGACAAGTAAGTCTCCCCGTACCAAAAAGACTGGTTTTATGTGTGGTCGCACCAGCCGAGAACGCGCTGCTTCATGCCTTCGATGTCGAGCACGCCTTCGGCAAAGCCCTTACGCACGAGCTCTTCGGGAACGAACTCATCGTAACGATCAAAGTAAGGCACTTCGCCGGGATAGACGAGCTCGATGGGATCGAAGTCCTTCTCGGCCTCGGCGGCGAGCACCTCAAAGAACGTCTCCTCGTCGGCCTTCATCTTAAACTGCATAAAGTACGGGCGTGACGGGTCAAGTCCGCGAAGGCCCAGTTCCGCGGCACACTTAATTTTGAGCATGCGCTCGAGCGCCAAAAAGGCGTAGCTGCCCAGCCAGGGGAAAAGTGCCCAGGTATCGCCGCCCAGGTTGATGAGCGGCTTAGTTCCCGCACCCGAAATATCGGCCGTATGACGAGCCTGCGCCAAGCGGGCTCTCGCGTTGCCCATAAGGTACGGATATGTCGCGTGCTCGTTGAGCGCCTTGCGCATGCGCTCGAGTACGTGTGTATTGATGTCACCGGGGCAGTCGCCAAAGTAGGCCGGCACCCGGCCCTTGACCTGCGTGGCAAAGACGGTATGACGCTTCCAGTCCACTTCCTCGACAATCCAGCAGTGTCCGGCGATGGCGATGCGCTCACCGGGCGGTGGCGGATTGACGATCGTGCCCAACTCGGCCGACTCGCTGCGAACGGTGAACTCTTCGTTTTCCTGGAATACGGCGTAGAACTTAAAGTTGTTAATGATGCGCTCGCCCGCGAGACCCACGATGAGCCCGCCACCCTCGGTGACTTGGATATGGTCGATGGTAATGAGGTGACGCAGCAACACGCGATAGTCATCGGCCGAGATGCGATGGAAATAGCTGAGTGTGAGCACGCGCTGGGCAAGCTCTGCCGGCGTGAGTTCGCCGGTGCTGGCAAGCGTCGACATAGTCTGGTGATAGAGCAGACTGTAGGGGAGTCGATCGAGCTCGGGCGGCTCGACCCACTTTTCCTCGCGATAGAGTTGTACGAGTGCGATGCCCTGGAGGAGCTTCCAGGGAATGGTCTCGGGCATCATCGTGCGCGGCTCGGGTTCTTCCTCGCGCATGACGAACCACATCTCGGGCGGAAGATCGCGGCGTCCCGTGCGGCCCATACGCTGCAAAAAGGAGCTGACGGTAAACGGCGCATCGATCTGGAACGCGCGCTCCAGACGGCCGATATCGATGCCGAGTTCCAGCGTAGAGGTGGTGACGGTTGTCTGTGCCTGCTCCTCATCGCGCATGAGTTCCTCGGCCGTCTCGCGCAGCGATGCCGAAAGATTGCCATGGTGGATGAGGAAACGGTCGGGCTCGTGCCGGCTCTCGCAGTAGCTGCGCAGCATGGAGCACACGGCCTCTGCCTCCTCGCGCGAGTTGGCAAAGACCAGGCATTTGCGGCCGCGCGTATGCTCAAAGATATAACCCATGCCGGGGTCGGCGTTGTCGGGCGCCGTGTCGGTGGGGTTGAGAAGCGCCTGCTCGGTCGCACGTGGGATGTCGACTTCGCCCTCGGGGGCCGAGGAAGTGCGACGGTCTTTGGGAGCGGCCTTGCCCCGCGCCTGCTCACGACGTTGACGGTGTTCTTCCTGTGTAAGCTGTCCGCTGTGGCACATGTCTTGTCCGGATGCGGGCAGCGCCGCGGGCGCCGCCGTCTCAATACGCTCGCAAGCAAGCACCTCGGCTTCTTGTGGACCTGTGCCTACGAATCCTCGTTGCTGAGCCTGGGGGCCCGAGTTGTAGAAGTGCTCCATGGAGATGCGCCACACGCGGCGCGGTTCCTCAAAGCGGGGGATAACGCAGTCGCGCCCCGTTCCCTGCGAGAGAAAGGCGCCCGTGCGCTCGGGGTCGCCGATGGTGGCCGAAAGGCCAATGCGGCGGGGCTGCACGCCTGCCATGCGCGAGAGGCGCTCGATAAGACAGAGCGTCTGCCCGCCGCGGTCGCCGCGCATGAGCGAATGGACTTCGTCGATAACCACATAGCGCAGGTCGCAAAACATGCGCGGGATCGCCATGTGCTTATGGATCAGGAGCGCCTCGAGCGACTCGGGCGTAATCTGTAGGATGCCGCTCGGTTTTTTGATGAGTTTGGCCTTGTGTGATTGCGAGACATCGCCATGCCAGTGCCAGACGGGGATATCGGCTTCTTCGCACAGGTCGTTGAGGCGGACGAATTGGTCGTTGATGAGCGCCTTGAGGGGGCCAATGTAGAGGGCGCCCACGCTTGCGGGCGGGTTCTCCCAAAACTCGGTCAGGATGGGAAAGAAGGCTGCCTCGGTTTTGCCGGAAGCCGTGGATGCCGTCAGGAGCACATTATCTTGCGTGTTAAAGATGGCATCAGCTGCTGCAACCTGGATGGAGCGTAGGCTCTCCCAATCGTGGGAGTAGATGAAGTCTTGGATAAACGGGGCGTAGCGGTCAAAGGCGTTCACGGGGCCTCCTTTCAAAAGCGAATCTCTCAACGCGGCGGGCAGTGGCTTGCTGCATTACTGCTTCAACGTTTGCCCAGATAGAGCCTGCCAAAATAAACCTGTCCCTTTTTGGCAGGTTAGATGGTGAATTCGGCGAAGTTACGGTCGCCGCCTGCGGTATCGGTGTCGCCTGTTGCGGCTGCCGGCGCCAGCGCGTCGCCGCCGACGCTTTGCAGCAGCTCGGCCACGTTGGCGTCGGGGTTTTGGCATAGGATGTCGAGCAACTCGATAAAGTCACGAATGACTTCACGCGGCGTCAGATGCGTGTCGGCTCCCACACGACCGAACTCGATCTTGAGGAAGTCCACCAAGTCGTTCTCGGTAAGCGTGGGCGTCCAGCCAAAGTAGCCAGCGTGAATTTGCATGAGTTTTTCGATGAGCACCAGTAGCTCCTCGTAGGTGAGCGGCTGCAGGCGGATGATGGGCGCGAGCATGTCCTTAAGGTCCTCGCGCGCAAAGCGACCCTGAGCGAGTCGGCTGCGCAGAGCCTCGTAGGAGAACACGCCGCGGCGGCGGTCTTCGATGGAGGTTGGCGTGCCGCCCATGATCATGCCCAGGTACTGTGCCTTGCCCTGAAGTGTGTCGTTGTACATGGTCAGGATCTTCTCGTAGTTGTACTGGCGCGTGATGGCATTGGGAATCTTATACAGATTCACGAGCTCGTCGATGAGCACCAGCATGCCCTTGTAGCCACTGCAAACCAAAAAACGCGCGATGAGTTTGACGTAGTCGTACCAGTCGTCATCGCTGATGATGGTCGAGGAGCCCAGCTCGGCGCGTGCCTCGCTCTTGGTGCGGTATTCGCCGCGAATCCATTTGGTCACGCGGCTCATGGTCTCTTCGTCGCCCCCGGATGCGGCCATGCGATAGCGGCGGAGCATGCGGGTGAAGTCGAAGCCGTGGACCATCTCCTCGAGCGGGGCCAGTTGGGCATTGACGACCGACTCGTCGACGTCGGCACACGAGGCGACCCAGCGATCCAGAATAAGGTTGAGCGCACCGCCCTCGGGGCGCGTCTTGGTCGATATATTGCGGATGAGCTCGCGGTAGGTGGCAAGACCCTGTCCCTGACCGCCCTGCAGGCGGCGCTCGGGCGACAGGTCGGCATCAGCGACGACGAATCCCTCGCCCATGGCGTGCGTGCGGATAGTCTGGAGCAAAAAGCTCTTGCCGGCGCCGTAACGACCGACCAGAAAGCGGAAGCTCGCGCCACCGTCGGCGATGAGACTCAGATCGGTGAGCAGGGCGCGGATCTCGACCTCGCGCCCTACGGTGATGTAAGGAAGGCCGATGCGCGGGACCACGCCGCCCTTGAGCGAGTTGAGAATGACGGCAGCGACGCGCTTGGGCACGCGAGGTGCTGCGGATGCGGTATCACTCATGGTCTAGGTATCCTCTCACGTCTGCTTCGTAGTCCTCGATAATCTGCGGCCCTGCCGCGCTAAATTCAATTACGGTGTCGCCCACCAGGTCAAAGAGCGCCTCGTTGATGGTATCGACGAGCATGTCCTCGCTCTGCTCCGATTGCACTACCGCCGATTCCGCCTGTACTGCGTTGTGCTCGAGCAGCGCGCGGAGATAGGCGTCTGCGGCGGGCGCGAGTTCGTTTGTGGCGTCAGCGGGCGTAGCAGCTGCGAACGCGGGCGTCGGCGCGAGAAGCGGTGCCACGACACCAAACTGTTCGGTGGATATGGTCGGCTCGTCGGACTCGTCCTGCCCTGCGGCCGCCGCGACCGCCTCGACCATCGCGTCGGCTACGGGCTCGGCTTCCGGTTGCCCTGAGTCCGCTGCCTCGGCTTCTGCGGACGCGCCGTCCTCGCGTTCCTCGTCGATCAAAAGCGCTTCGCGCGTTTGTGCGGCAGCGCTCCGAATGTGCCCCAGCTGGCTCAAATCGATATCGATCTTGACGGGCTGGTGTGCGGCGTCCCACGAAAGCCATGCCACAATCTCGTCATCGATAATCTTGGCCAGATATTTGGGGACCTTTTCTTCCTTCAGGGGATGGGCAGGGTCCAGGGCCAGGCGCAGGCGTTGGTCGCAGGCGCGCATCATCTCGCCAAGTTTGCTGCTCTTTTGTCTGCTGCCGTGAATCCGCATGCATTCCCAAAAACCGTTTTGGCAACGGTAGATATGGATGGGGTCCAGACGGTATTCGCAGTTCTCGTGGCGCTCGGGCGCAAAGAATACGGCCGAGGCAAACATGGTGTAGGGCATTGCCGTCTCCTCCCCAAATAAACTTGCCACGATGCCGGTCTTTCGGTGCGTGTCATAGTAGCGCGCCATGCGGACATACACGGCGCACGCCACGTGGCGCAGATCGCGGTGGTGGCTGCGGTCGAGCCGCGAGCTACTTAGGTTGTACGTGGAGAGGGCGTTGATGGCGGCCATGAGTCGCTCCTCGCGCACCTCATCGGGCGGAAGGGGGAGCGTGGGCTCGGAGGTTTTGCGACGCTTGGGTGCCGGGTCCGACGGCGTCGGTGCTGGTACAAGGTCTCGTGCCGCGCGCCGCAGTTCGATAAGGGCGTTATCGAACATGACGGTTTTAGAGTCGCGAAGCAGCTTGGGGTCGAGCCCGTGGAACACGGCGTAATCTTGCAGCCACACGCGCGCAAACCGGTCGATGCCGGGCTCGAAGGCGCGATAGACATCCCAAAAAGCCTTGATCTTGTTAAAACCATCGAGTGGATTATCTACGCCAATGCCGCAGATCAGCTCATAGAGATACAGAAAGGCAAAGGACGTAGACGTTTCCTCGACGGTTCCGCGGCGCACTTGGGCACGCCAGGTAAAGTAGCCGCGCAGTTGCCGGTCGCTCATGGCGTTGTAGGTGGGAAAGTACGACTTAAAGGTGCCGTTGTAGGGACAGTCGTCCTCAAAGCCGGCCATCAGCAGGCCCTGGCGGTAAAAAAGCTCGGCTTCCGAAAGCCAGCGGCCCGCACCGCCCTTGGGGTCATCCTGCCAGCGCGATATCTCGCGCATTTTACGGTACTGGTCGGGGAGGAAATTCTGCATCTGTCGCCCGGTTTTGAGAATCGGCTCGTCTGCGTAGGTTTCGTTTGAGAAGCGGGCGGACTGATGGGTCCGGGCCTCGGCCATAATGCGCTCGATGAGCATCTTGATGTCCTGGTCGGCCACCGCTCCTCCTCTCGAACGCAGCTACGGTGACCTCATATCATAGCACAGCATCAAACAGATGTTCGAGATACCGCTGCGTTGATAGATTTAGAACAGGAGGGCGTATATGACGGCGATGACGACGGAGGGAAGCATATTGGCCGTGCGGAAGGTCTGAGGACGGATGAGGTTGACGCCGACGCAGAAGATGAGCATGGAGCCTACGAGCGAAAGGCTGTTGAGGGCTGCTGTGGTCATGATGGGGGAGAGCGCGCCGGCAAACAACGTGATCGTCCCCTGGAACACGGCGACGGGCAGGGCGGAGAAGATGCAGCCGCGGCCAAGCGAGGCCGTCATGGTGCAGACGATGATGCAGTCCAGTGCGCCCTTGAGGGCAAGCGTTGACCAGTCGCCGAGCAGGCCGTCCTGGATCGATCCCACAATGGCCATGGCGCCGATGCACACGGTGAGTGAAGTCGAGACAAAAGCGTTGGTGAACTCGTTATCGCCCTCACTGCCAGTCTTGCGCTTGAGCCATTCGCCAAGGTTCTCGATGGAGGCCTCCAAGTTGATGGCCTCGCCGATGAGCGAACCGAGCGCAAATGAGACGATGAGCATGGTGGTACCGGTGGTCGCTAGCGCCTTTCCATCGATGATGAGCATCTTTTGCATGGTGCCGCCCAGGCCGATAAACAGGACGCACAGCCCCGATGCTTTCATGAGCGTGTCTTGGATGCGCGGTGTAATGAAGCGGCCGCCCGCTAATCCCAAAAGACCGCCCGCAACTAAAAGCGCAACGTTGATGATTGTTCCCAAGCCCGGCATGAGCCCTCCTGTATTGATGCCAACGTGGCAATCGTAGCAGAACGAAATGCGAGGCACATCGCGACTCATCTAATACGTTATATAAGTGGTATTAGGAATGATGCGCAGCATTTAAGCCTCAGGTGGTTGTCGGGACATAGGGGTAGTAGTCAAAGCGCAGTGTCATAAGCCGCTGCGGGGATTCAATAGCCGCGGCGATGATATTGGCATCGCGGGCACGATCAAACCCTTCGAGTTCGATCTGATACGAGACGTCTTGCATAATGTCCAGACGTCGCCAGGCTAGAAGTGTGTCGCCATCGAATTCCAAGGTCTTGCCTCCGTCTGGGGCAACGGCGTATAGACGCAGTTTAGCGGTGGTTGCAGGGTCGACAACCGTGACCTTTTTAATTTCGTTTCGAGTATTCTTGGCGCCCAACAAGGTGAGCAGTGTTGGGGCCACGACCTCGCCCGATGGCAAAAAGACGACTTCGATGGATTCGGGAAATGCGATGATGGCCGACTTGCGGACGGGCTGATTGGCGGCGGCAACTTCGATGTTTGCAGCATCGATGACCTCTGTGTGGTCGAGGGCGGCAAGCACGCAGCAGTTACCTTCATCGATCTCCTGAGGATCAGCAAGTCCCAGACTGTCCGCGAGCTCGGGATCGTTTGGACCGGTAGCGGGCCCATTCGGTGCTTCGAAAGAAGCTGGGACGCTGTTTGTCGGCGACGGCGTGTCGCCCGCACCTGCTTCTTTGTCCGTGCTCTCTTCTTGTATGGTTGCGTTGATGGGTTCGTCGTTTGAGGGGAGCGTCTTGGCGTCAAGCGCGGAGGGGACAATCCCGATGGCTCCGGATCCGTTCCACTCCATTTCGAGAAGCGCCGGGTCGGCAAGAATGCGTTGCCTGCTTTGCGCGTGGGCATCGATTTCAATAGGGCCTGCCTCTATCCCTCGTGTAAGGCTGAGTGATCCGGCTGACTTCTCGAAATGAGCGTCTGTGTCTTTGGTGCTGACGGCGTAGAACAGCAGGGATGCTTCTCCCGCCGCGATGGCATCGGTGCCCGCCTTGGTCAGCCGCAGCGATGCCGTGAATGAGAGGGTGGGCTGCACATCGTCTGCATTCGCGGCGGCGCAGCCCAGACATATACCGCCTCCTTTCTCGAAAAACGCACCGTCGAAGGCGACCTTCGCTCCGTTCGCCGAGTCATCGACCGAAGCGATATCGATGCGCAACCCCAAATCGCACGGATCGCCATCTGCATCGAGCACAATCGAGCGCCATGTGCAGACGGCGCACCCCGCCTGGGAGCCGTTTGCCTTGTTCGAACGATTGATATCCACGACTATCGAGCCGTCCGTATTACGACGAAGGCATCCCGAGGTTGAGATTGCGGCCTGTGCGAACGAAAAACGCTTGCACGCAATGGCGCTCGATGGATTTGGTGCGGAGCTTAGGGCTGCTGGTAAGGAGTCTGCCATGACGGGAGTCGCCCAAGCGGCGACAGGCGTTCCGGTTGCGAGCGCGCCGCAGAGTGCGACGACGGGCAAAAGGTTCTTCGATGCCATGGGGTCTCCTTAGCTAATTTAGTGCGGCCTGTCCGTGTTTCGTTTCTGGCTGCGTTTGATGTGCAGACCGAGGCCGGCGGTTCCCGCACCTGCTGCCGTGGCGCCTGCTGCCAAGAGCCATCGTCTGTCGTCTGTCTGTGCCAACGGTTCCTTGCAGTTGCCGCGGTCGAGCTCCGAGAGGTCGACCGTCACTTGCGTGGCGGCCTGCGCCTGTTCTTGCTGGGCAAAGGCCATGGCTGGCCCAAACGCTAGGATACTGACGGCGGCCAGGGCGACGGCCTTATGCCGTGTGCGCACCGGGCTCGACCGTCCAGGTGATCGTTGCAACCTGATCGCCTTCGCCGGTTACGCGGAAGATGTCGCGCGTGACGCGGGCGACGTTTCCGCTTGTCTTGAGTTTAATTTTGTCCGTGCCGCCGGCAATGCCCTGGTAGCCCATGTCGAAGGCTGCATTCTTGGAAAGATCGAGGCCCGTCTCCTGCATTGCGGCGCTGGCGTTCTGGAGTGCGCCGTCGGGGCCGACCTTAAAGTCGATGGAATTCTGCGCGGTTCCGGCCTTGGCGTCGGCGGCAATGGTCCAGGTGTTCATGGCGTCGATCTTCATGTTGGTGACATGGATGCCGTAGGCCGAATGATTGTCGATGGTGGTCGCGTCTTCTGAGGGGCCCTGAAGCGTGCCGTCGGCCTTGGCGACGAAGGGAATAACCGTCGGAACTTTGAACTCTACGTTGTCGATCTCGGTCCTGACCATTACTTTCGTGGTTCCAACGCGCCCGGCTGCCAGAGCTGGCGTCGGGGCGGCGCCCATTGCGAGCGCGAGCGCGAGCCCTGCGCCCACGATGAGCGCTCTGGCTCCGTTCATGTTCCTGGTGATGTCCATGGTCGTTCCTTTCTATTCGCCGCGGGCCGTCCCCGCGATGATTGGACGAATGCTGGTGAATTGCGTGCGGTGTCGCGTCGGCCGAAAAAGCTAGTTCTCGGCTTGCTCAACCCGTACCTTGACACGTGTCGGATTGCCGTGGCTGTCGAGGGTCTTGGCATCGAGTGCCTGGATCTCGATGTATGCCTCGCCTTCTTTGATGTCGCCGGCGGGGCACGTCTCGATTGTCTTGCCGGTCTCGACCACACCGGATTCGTACATGGTCTCGTCGTTTTGGATGACGCGGAATCGCTGGGGAAATTTATTGCCTTGGACGTTTTGCACGTTGACGCGCAGCTTGCCGTCCTCCTGTAGCTGAGCGACCGGCGCGACCGAAATCGTCATCATGTTGTCGCGGACGATGGCATCGAGCTCATCTTGGATTTCTTGTCGCGATTTACCCTCTGCCGTCGTGACTGAGGCGCCCGCTTCGGGCACGGGCTGCGACTGCCAGGCGTATAGCCCTACGGCGATGAGGGCGCAGGCGATAGCCAGGCAGACAACGACGAGTTTCTTGCGACGCCCCAGTCCTGCGAGGCGGGGCGGCTTCTTCGCACTCATGCGGCGTCCTTGGTGGTGTAGACACGTGCGAACGTGGACGGGTCCGCTCCAAAGAGCATGTGAAGCATCAGGCGGCGCGAGTAGATGAGCTCGTCAAAGTCGTGAGGGAGCTCGATGTCGTGGATACGCGCGATGTGGTGGGCGAGCGCCGAGAACGACTCGGGGTCGCAGATAACATCGGTGGTGACGTGGTAGACCGCCGTATCGGGGAACGCCTCTTCGTCGAAAGGCAGGAGATAGGGATCGTCGTCGACCTCGATGGCGACGCCGTACTGGGGCCAGTAATATGCCATGGGAACCTCCCTGCTTCTGGGGCCAAAACTTCTATCGGTTTTGGCTGTCGACGCCGACCGTATCAGCCGCTACTTGACCAATTTCTGACCAAATGCTTGACGGATTGACATCTCCGCAGGTAAAAGGTGGAAAAATTACTTCAACTTTTTTCGAGCGACAATCGAGCGGTCGGCGACGGCGGGGCGATATGTGTCAAAAGCATCGTCTGCCGAGGAAGCCTTGCCGTTCGCCGAATTGCACAAACGTAAAAATCGCCAATTATGGAGACGGTCTCGAACACGTCGACGAAACGATGCGGTAACATCTCCCTGCAAACACTGTAGTTAGCTAAAGGGGGAGTTCGCGTGTCTGCAACCATTAAACCCTTCACCGATGAGTTCGAAGAGTATGGCCGCGATGAATCTCGTGCATCGGGCGAAGCATCGAGCATCTCGTTTCCGACAACGGAAGACGAGGTCCGTGCCATTTTGGAAACGCTCCATGCCGAGCGTGTCCCGGTAACGGTTCAGGGCGCCCGAACCGGCCTTGCCGCCGGTGCCGTGCCCCACGGTGGGCATATCCTCAATACTTCCCGTATGAATCGCTACTTGGGCCTTCGCCGCGATGAACAAGGCCAATTTCTGCTGCGCGTGGAGCCGGGCGTTGTGCTCTCGGAGCTGCGTAAGCAGCTGAGCAAGAAGGTACTGCCGACCGCTGGTTGGGACCAGGCATCGCTTGAGGCCTACGAGGAGTTCCAAGAGTCCCCCGAGCAGTTCTTTCCCACCGATCCCACCGAGGCATCTGCCTGTCTGGGTGGCATGGCGGCATGCAACGCCTCCGGCGCCCGCAGCTACGCTTACGGCCCCATGCGCCCGCATATCACGGGACTCCACGTCGCGCTGGCTGATGGCGATTTGCTTGAGCTTCAGCGCGGCGAGGCTTTTGCCCAGGGCCGCCACCTGTCGCTCGTGACGGCAGAGGGTCATACATTCGAGCTTGATCTTCCTGACTACACCATGCCCAAGACCAAAAATGCCTCGGGGTATTTTGTTGCGGACGATATGGACGCCATCGATCTTTTTATCGGTGCGTGCGGCACGCTCGGCGTCATTACCGAGCTCGAGATCGCCCTGCAGGCGGCACCTTCGGTCGTATGGGGTGTGAGTTGCTTTTTCGATAGCGAAGACAAGGCCGTGTCCTTTACCGATTCCGTGCGTCCAGTGCTGTCCCATGCCGCCGCTATTGAGTATTTCGATGCTGGCGCCCTGGATATCCTGCGTCGCCAGCGCGAGCAGTCGACAGCGTTTGCCTCGCTGCCGGCGCTCGACGACGAGGCAAAGGTCTGTGTCTACGTGGAGCTCGACTGCGATGACGAGGCGCAGGCGACCGAGGAGCTGTACCACCTTGGATGGGTGCTGGAGTTTGCGGGCGGCCGCGACGATGCGACATGGGTCGCCCGCACCGAAGTCGATCGCGAGTGCCAGCGGTTCTTCCGCCACGCGGTGCCCGAGAGCGTCAACATGCTCATTGACGAGCGTCGCCGCACCGACCCCACCATTACCAAGCTGGGATCGGATATGTCGGTGCCCAATGCACGCCTTGCCGATGTCATGGCCCTCTATCGCCGCACGCTGGCCGAAAGCGGGCTTGAGTCTGCTGCCTGGGGACACATCGGGAACAACCATCTGCATGTGAACATCCTGCCGCGCGATGCGCAAGACTACCGTCGTGGTGGAGAGCTCTTTGCCCAGTGGGCTTCCGAGGTCACGGCCATGGGCGGTGCCGTTTCTGCCGAACACGGCGTCGGCAAGATCAAGGCGGGCTTCTTGGAGACGATGTACGGCCACGAGGCCATGGTCGAGTCGGCGCGCCTCAAACTCCAGCTCGATCCTGCCGGCCAGTTGGGTCGCGGCAACCTGTTTACGGAGAAGCTCTTGGATGAACTCGTCCAGAAAGGGGGCGCGTGAAGATGAGTGATTTCCATATGGTGGTGTGCGTCAAGGCGGTGCCCGGAAGCACCGAGGTCAAGATGGACCCCAAGACCAATACTATCGTGCGTGATGGCAAGCAGGCGGTCATTAATCCCTTCGATGCAAGTGCCCTCGAATGTGCGCTAGCGCTGAAGGACGACTTTATCGGCTTTGGCATGGACGTGCGTGTGACGGTGGTGTCGATGGGCATCCCCGCGACCGAGTCGCTGCTGCGCGACTGCATCGCTCGAGGCGCCGACGACGCGCTGCTGCTGACCGATCGCGCCTTTGCGGGCGCCGATACCCTAGCCACCACCTATGCCCTCAAATGCGGCATCGAGGCACTCGATGAGGACTTTGACCTGCTCATCTGCGGCAAGATGGCGGTGGACGGCGATACGGCCCAGATCGGCCCCGAGCTGGCCGGCGCCTTTGGGGTCCCCTGCGTGACCGACGTGAGCTGTGTGCAGAGCGCGGGATTTACGACGTGTGGCTCGCTGGCGCTCGTTCACGGCTGCGATGCCGGCGAGGAGACGGTGTACCTGGAGATGCCGTGTGCGATGACGACTGCCAAGGAGATTGGCCAGCTGCGCATGCCGAGTATTGCCGGTATTCGCGCGGCCGAGGATGCAGACGTGCGCGTGGCCAGCGCTGCCGACGTAAACGCCGACCCCTCGCGTTGCGGCCTTGCCGGATCACCGACGCAGGTCGTGCGCTCGTTTGTGCCCGACCGTGACCAAACGTGCGAGGCCGTCGAGGGAACGGCGTCCGAGCAGGCGGTAAAACTTGCCAAGATTATCGAGGGGATGGCATAGATGAGCGGGCTGATTATCGATAGCGAAGCCTGTATCGGCTGCGGTCGCTGCGTTCGCGCCTGCGCCTCGGGCGGCATTGTGGTGGAGGGTGAGCGCCCCAATCGCTGTGCCCGCGTAACCGACGGCTGTATCCTGTGCGGTGGGTGCGTCGACGCCTGCCCCGTCAACGCCATCTCGATTGAGCGCGACGAGGCCGCCGGCGCGGCAGACCTTGACGCATATCGAGACATCTGGATCTTCGTGCAGACTGACGAGCACGATGCCGTTGCATCCGTGGCCTTCGAGCTCATGGGCAAGGGGCGCGAGCTTGCCGATGCCCGCGGCTGCCGTCTGGTGGCACTGGTCGGCATGAGCCCCGAGGGCTCACTCGGGGACCTGGAGCATCTGATTTGCGCCGGTGCGGACGAAGTTCTGGTCTGTCGTGACGAGCGCCTGCGTCAGAACGACGCGGAGGTCTACGCCCGCTTGATCTGCGATTTGGTAGCCGAGCGCAAGCCCGAGGCCATTCTGTACGGCGCGACCGCCTTTGGTCGCGAGCTGGCGCCCAGTGTGGCCGTGCGCTTGCAGACGGGCCTTACGGCCGATTGCACGGTGCTTTCGATGGATACGGAGACGGGTCTGCTGCAGCAGACGCGCCCGGCGTTTGGCGGCAACCTGATGGCCACCATTATCTGCCCCAACCACCGTCCTCAGATGGCAACGGTGCGCCCCGGCATCTTTAAGGCGCCCGAGTTTGACTATAGCCGCTCCGGCACGATTGCCCAGGTAGTGCTAGCGGATGACGTTAAGGCCCGTGTCGAGATCTCGATTCCCGCCGAGGAGTGGGGACAGCAGGCCTCAATTGCCGATGCCGAGCGTCTAGTCGTGGTGGGCCGCGGCATCGGCTCCAAGAAAAACCTACCGCTGATGCGAAAGCTTGCCGAGGCTCTGGGTGCCGAGCTTGGCTGCACGCGCCCCGTGGTGGAGGCCGGCTGGCTGGAGTATCGCCACCAAATTGGCCAGACGGGTGTATCGGTCTCGCCCAAGCTCCTCGTGAGCATCGGTGTCTCGGGCGCTATCCAGCATCTCGCCGGCATCGGTGGGGCGGAGTGCATTGTCGCCATCAATGAGGACCCGGATGCCCCCATCTTCGGTGCCGCCCGGTACAAGGTCGTCGGCGATGCCGTTGAGATCGTTGAGGAACTGCTGGCTCAGCTCGAGTGCTAAGCGCTTGCCAGCCAGCGGCGCAGCTCGTCCTTAAGGCGGCTCCAGGTTGCCTGCGCGGCGGGGTCGGTAAAGGGTCGCGTAATGCCAAAGGGCGCGTCGAGCAGGCGATAGATATCGCCTTGCTCGCGCGCCAGTGCACGGCTTGCCGGATGGACGAGCTCAAACATAAAGCAGATGAGCCCCACCAGGTAGTCCGCCGGCTCGTTGCGCTCGTCACGCGCGACGCAGCGATGCTCGTCAAAGGCGGTAAGCGCCGGTGTCGAGAAGTGGCTGGCGAGAAACGTGTCCTCATCCACCTTGAGGATGGTGTCGACGGTGCTGTCGGCGATGGTGCGCATAATGTCGATCTTGTCGCCATCGCGCACGATATCGCAGAAGCGCCGCGTGCGCTCGTCGAGCTGCGCGGGTAGACGGAAATCGCTGTGATAGGCAATGCTCGCTCGGATGAGCTCATCTTCTGCCGGGTCATCGATAAAGTCGCGGACGCTCGTCACGGCGGGTGCATCGGCGGGATTCTCGCCAAAGAGGACCTCGATGCCCAGCGCTGCATGGCCCATGCTCTCGGCGTCCTTAAAGGTGTCCCAGCGTCGCAGCTGCTCAAAGCGGCCTATATCGTGCAGCAGGCCGCAAAGCCATGCCAAGTCAATATCATCTGACGACCAGCCCTGCTCGCGCGCTACGGCATCGCATGCCTCGGCCACGTGGTACGTATGCTCGATTTTGAGCGCGATGCGTGGGTTGGTGGCGTCGTAGGCATCGGTGTAGCTTTTGAAGGCTGCGCGCGCCCGGTCTCGATCGATAGCTGTCATAATGACTTCCTAAAAAGTTGTGTCTTTCGATCCGGTGGCAATTGTAGGCGAACTTTATTGCCACCGGTTGATATTTCTGCTGCGTTGCGAGGTGCGCTGCAGACGACTTACCAGAATGGGGGTGGCATGGTCCTTAGGATCTTTAAAACCGTCTGGCCGGTGATGCTTACCTATGTTGCAATAGGCGCGCCGTGCGGAATGATCATGGGGCAGACGGGAATGGAACCCTGGATGGTCTTTGCCCTGAGCAGCACGTTTGTGACGGGCAGCGGCCAGTTTATGATCTGCAACCTGTGGCTGGCGGGCGTGCCTGCAGCATCGATCGTCGCGAGCGTTGCTGCCATCTCCTCGCGCTTTGCGCTTTACTCGGCATCGATCGCGCCGCATCTGACGGGTGCCTCGAAGCGTCAGACGCTGGCTGTTGCCGCGACACTTACCGAGGAGGCATATGGCATCTCGCTTGCCAAGTTGGTTGAAGGGGAGGATTGGGGCCCGCGCGAGTCCTTTGTGCTCAACGTGATTCTCATCGCAACATGGGGCGTTTCGTGTACGATGGGCGCCATCGTCGGCGCCGTTGTCGATGTTCCCACCGCCATTGCAGCCTTTGTCTGCACCTCGCTCTTTATCTGCCTGCTCTTTTCGCAGCGGCTGTCGCGCGGCAACGTTGTCGCGGCGGTTTCGGGCGCGGTGTCCGTCGCCGTATGCAAGTTCTTGGGCCTCACGAATATTGCCGTGCCGGCAAGCGTCGTGGCCGGCATGGCCATTGCGTTGGCGTGCGATGCTGTATTTGACGGAAGAGGTGCCCGCGATGCCCGTTAACGAGTTCTTGGTTCTGTGGCTGTCGTCGTGGGCTGCTATCGCGTTCTTTCGCATCGCGCCGGCGTTCGCCTTGCGCGGGCGGACCCTGTCGCCCCGCATTACCGAGGCCCTGGGCTATATCCCGCCCGCCGCCTTTGCCGCGCTGGTCGCCAACGACTTGGTGAGCCCCGGCGCGTTCGACGCGGGACTCTGGCCTGCCTTGGTTCCCTGGATTGCGGCCGCCGGCGTCGTGGTCATGGCGGTCAAGACAAAATCGATGCTGTGGTGCTGCGTCTCGGGCATCGTACTCTATATTGTCTTGAGCCTTATATAGGGGTGGCGTCGCGGGCGCCGAATCTCGTTCCATCCCAACTCGTCGGATTTTTCACCGAGCTGGTCTATTTCTTCTGGTACCATGGTCAAACTTTACTGTAGCAAAGCGTGACGTGGGCTTTTGTACCCCGTCAGCGGAAATGGGGGTTTCATGGCACAGGAAGCAACCGCCAACGAGCAAAAGAAATTCAAGGTCCCGCGCATCCCGGGCGACATCATGATCTATCCGATGATCGTCGGTCTTTTGCTCAACACCTTCTGCCCGCAGGTTTTTGAGATCGGCGGCTTCTTTACGGCTGCCTGCCGCGGTGGCTCCAATACCATCGTCGCCGCGATCCTGCTGTTTGTGGGCGCCGGCATCAGCTTTAAGTCCACGCCGGGTGCCATCAAGACCGGTATCGTCGTGCTGATCCCCAAGCTGGTCGTCGCAGCGGCTCTCGGCCTGGGCGTGGCATATTTCTTTAACGACAACTTCCTGGGTCTGAGCTCCGTGTCTATCATCGGCGGCATCACGTTTTGCAACATGGCGCTCTATACGGGCATCATGGGCGAGTTCGGCGATGAGTCCGAGCAGGGCGCCGTCGGCATCCTGTTCTTTACGGCTGGCCCCGCCGTCACGATGATCATCCTCGGTGTTTCCGGCCTCGCCAACATTCCAATTGGCACCATTATCGGCTCCATCTTGCCACTCGTTATTGGCATGGTTCTGGGCAACCTGTTCCCGTTTATCAAGAACCTGCTGGTTCCCGGTGCCAATCCCGCGATTGCCGTCATCGGATTTCAGCTCGGTGCGTCCATGAGCCTGTCGAGCTTTATCACCGGCGGTATTTCCGGCATCTTGCTGGGCCTTGTCACGCTGTTTGTCGTCGGTCCCATCACCTTTGCGTTCGAGCGTCTGTGCGGCGGCAATGGCAAGGCCGCTGTGGCTTGCTCCACCATTGCCGGCACGGCTATGACCACACCGGTTGCCCTCGCCGAGGTCGCACCGCGCTACGCCGAGCTTGCGCCCACCGCGTACGCTCAGATCGCCACCGCCGTTATCATCACGGCGATCATGGCTCCGATTCTGACTGGCTGGGTCGACAAGAAGTTCTGCCAAGGCAAGGAGGATCTGTCGCTCGCCGGTGTCGAGGCCATCGAGGAGGCTGTCGCGACTGACATCGATGGCGAGTAGCAATCGATACCCATCAATGATGCCGGCGTGTGCAATTCGCGCCGTATGGGCGCCCGAACAGAAACTGTTTTGCAGTGATGTTCGGGCGCTCTGCTATTATCCCCTTTACCCCTGCGGAGTAAAGGGGTGTTTATTGCCCTGATTCGAATTGGGCGATTCTGACCACTTGGGTATTGAAGGGATGGCGCTAGTGGTTAAGGCACTCAAGATTGAGATATTCGTGCTATGCATGATTGTTCTTATCGGGCTTGCCGTGCGAAGTCGTCGCTCCTTGTTCTCGAGCACCCAGCAGCTATTGTTTAGCATGCTTGGCTACACCTCTGCCGCGTACATATTATTCGATATGATCTGGACGCTTTCGGACGGTGTGGACGGCACGTTGGGCATTGCTGCCAACTGGATTTCCAACGCGGTTTCGTTTTCGCTCTTTGCTATCGCGTGTCTCATTTGGTTTATCTATTCCGAGACGGTGCAGGGCTCTCGCCTTTTGACCTCGCGCTATAGGGTGGTGCTTGTAGCGTTGCCTACGGCTCTGGTGGTCGTGCTGGCGTTTACCAGTTACTGGACGCACGCCCTGTTCTATATCGATTCGCAGGGCGTGTATCGTCGCGGCTTTGCCTATATGATCCAGCCCATCGTCAGCTACTGTTACGTTATACATACGTCCCTGCATGCATTTGTGCAATCTCGCAGGGTCGAGAGCCTGCAGACGAAGGCCATCTATCGAACCTTGGCATTTTTCGCCATTCCGGCCCTGGTGGGCGGTACCTTTCAGGTCGTATACTCGCTGCCCGGCCTTTGTGTCGGCATAATGATTAGCATGTTGCTGCTCTACATCATCTACCAGGAGCAGCTCATCTCGACCGACCCGTTGACTGGACTTAACAATCGCAACCGTTTTGAGACCTATATGCTGTCGCTCTTCTCAAATGTGGATCAGGCCGAAGATGTATATCTGCTTATGATGGACGCCGACGGCTTTAAGCAGATTAACGATCGCTATGGGCATGTGGAGGGCGACCACGCTCTTCAGGTCATATCCGCTGCGCTCAAAGAAGTCTGCTCGGCGTCTGGCGGCTTTATCGCACGTTATGGTGGCGATGAGTTCGTGGTGCTCCAAAAGGCAGTGGCGGAACAGGATATCATGCATCTGTGCGCGACAATCAACGATGAGCTCGCGCGCGCCGAGGTTCCGTATCTGTTGCGGATGTCCATCGGCTACGCACGGGTTGGTGATGGCGTCGATACCTGGCAAGACTTGCTTCGTGCTGCCGACGCGGAGCTCTACCGCGTAAAGCGCGAGAAGAAGAAAGCCGGCGTTCAGATACGCTAGGAAAAGGGGCACACGACCGTTGCGATGGTCGTGCGCTCCTTTTGCGTTTGTGGGGGCCACCGGTCATAATGCCCAGGCGCGGTGCGGCAAGACGGGCGTCTGCCGCCGCGACTCGGTGCGAAATCAACGAGAACCAGTGCATTCCATTAAGCTAAAGTGTGTGAAGGTTCTCCCTAAAAAGGTGAGCTCTCTAGGCTTTTTTGGGTTTGTTGACGATGATGATGCCGCTGCAGACCAAGAGCAGGGCAACGATGACAGTAACGGGGCTCGTGCCGGCGCCCTCGCCAAGCAGCAGTGCGCTCAGCAGTACGCCAAAGACCGGGTTCATAAATCCAAAGACCGAGACGCGGCTGACGGGGTTGACGGCAAGCAGGCGCGACCACAGCGAGTAGGCGACCGCGGAGATAAGCGCCATGTAGATGATGAGCACGATGGCGGGGACAATCGCTGTGGGGGAGAGCGCGCCACCCATCAAAAAGCCGATGGCGGTGAGGACCAGGCCGCCGACCAAGAACTGCCACCCGGCAAGCAAGACGCCGTCGTGCTTGCGCGAGAAGATGCCGATCAGGCAGGTCGAAAGAGCACCCGCGACAGTGGAGGCTAGGATAAAGCCCTCGCCATCGAGCCTGAAGCCAAAGGTGCCATCTGCGCCCGAGAGGTTGACGAGCGCGACGCCGGCAAAGCCCAGCGCACAGCCAAGCACCTTGGCCGTATTGAGCTTCTCGGTGTGAAAAGCCAGGGCGGCAAAGAGGATTGCGAGGAAGTTGGCGCTGGCCTCGATGATGGAGCTCGACATGGCGCTGGCGCGCGAGAGGCCCAGATAGAAAAAGAAGTACTGCCCGATAGTCTGGAAGAGCGACAAGACAAAGATGGGCTTGATGTCGCGAGCCTGCGGAATGAGGGGGCGGCGTTGGGCCGCACTCATCCCAACGATAACCAGGGCGCCGGCAAGCGTGAAGCGCAAGCCCGCAAAGAGCAGCTGCGAGGCGCTATCGTGCGCCGAGATACCAAAGAGTGCGTAGCCGATCTTGATGCAGGGAAAGGCCGATCCCCAGAGTGCACAGCAAACAAGACAGCCCAGGATGAGTCCGGGCAGGGTGGCGAGATACGGCTTGCGGCTTTCCATGATGTCCTTCCTGCATGCGCGAAGCAAAAAAGAACCCGCCACCGGGTGTGCCGGTGGCGGGTGTTGTTACCCGAAGGGATTGTACCCGATGGGAAAGGTTTAAGCGAAGTAGGCTACGCCGCTCTCAAAGATCGGCATGAACTTATCGCCGGGGACATGCTCGGGCACGTTGCGGTACAGGTTGTCGCCGCGACGCTCGGCATGGCCCATCTTGCCCAGGACGCGGCCGTCGGGGCTCGTGATGCCCTCGATGGCAAGTGCGGAGCCGTTGGGGTTGATGGAAAGGTCCATGCTCGGCTTGCCGTCCTCGCCCACGTACTGCGTAGCGACCTGGCCGTTGGCGATCAGCTGGGCGAGCGCCTCGTCGTTGGCGACAAAGCGGCCCTCGCCGTGGCTGATGGCGACGGTGTAGGGGTCGTCGAGGCTGCACTGCGACAGCCACGGGGACAGGTTGGACGAGATGCGGGTGCGCACCAGGCGGCTCTGATGGCGACCGATGGTGTTGAACGTCAGCGTGGGCGCATCGGGCGTGGCGTCGACGATATCGCCGTAGGGCACCAGGCCGAGCTTGACCAGGGCCTGGAAGCCGTTGCAGATGCCCAGCATCAGGCCGTCGCGGGCCTTGAGCAGGTCGCGAACTGCCTCGGTGACCTCGGGAGCGCGGAAGAACGCCGTGATGAACTTGGCGGAGCCGTCGGGCTCGTCACCGCCCGAGAAGCCGCCGGGGATCATGACGATCTGGCTTGCACGGATGCGGCGGGCAAGCTCGTGGGTGCTTTCGGCAACAGCCTCGGGCGTGAGGTTGTTGATCACGAAGGTGTCGGCCTCGGCGCCGGCGGCGCGGAAGGCGCGGGCGCTGTCGTACTCGCAGTTGTTGCCGGGGAACACCGGGATAATCACGCGCGGGCGGGCAATCTTGGCGCCGCCGTACACGTGGATATCCTTGGTGCGATAGTCGATGGTCTCGACCTCGGGCTGCTCGCCGGTGCTGCGGTAGGCGAAGACGCCCTCGATGCCGCTCTCCCAGGCTTCCTGGAGCTCGGCGAGCTCGATGACCTCGGAGCCGGTGTCGATGACATAGCCCTCGACGGTGGTACCTAGGGGCTCGACGACAACGCCGTCGGCGACCTCGGGCAGCTCGGCGTCCTCGGCGAGCTCGACGATAAAGCTGCCGTAGAGCGGGGTGAAGAGGCTCTCCACGTCTACGTCCTCGGCAAGCTCGAAACCGATCTGGTTGCCGACGCACATCTTAAAGAGGCTCTCGGCGCCGCAGCCGTAGCCGGGCGTGGAGACAGCCAGGGCGTCACCGGTGGCGGTGAGCGCCTCGACGGCGTCAAACGCGGCGAGCAGCTGCCGGGCGTCGGGGCGGTAGTCCTCGCCATAGGTGGCGGGGGCGATGCGTACGACGCGATGCGTCAGGCCCTTGAACTCAGGGGAGACGGCGCGCGCCGCGCGGCCCACGGCCACAGCGAAGCTGATCAGAGTCGGCGGAACGTTGAGCTCGCCGGCCTCGTCCTCAAAGGAGCCGCTCATGGAGTCCTTGCCGCCGATGGCGCCGGCACCCAGGTCGACTTGGGCCATGAGGGCGCCCAGGACGGCTGCCGTAGGCTTGCCCCAGCGCTCGGCCTCGGTGCGCAGACGCTCGAAGTACTCCTGGAAGGAGAGATAGGCGCGCTTGTGCTCAAAGCCGGCAGCCACGAGCTTGGCGATGGACTCGACCACGGACAGGTAGGCGCCGGCAAACTGGTCGGCCTCCATCAGGTAGGGGTTGAAGCCCCATGCCATAGCGCTCGCCGTGGTGGTCTCGCCGTCCACGGGGAACTTGGCGACCATGGCAGAGCTCGGAGTGAGCTGCGTCTTGCCGCCAAAGGGCATGAGCACGGTCGCGGCGCCGATGGTGGAGTCGAAGCGCTCGGAAAGGCCCTTGTTGGAGGCGACGTTGAGGTCGGTGACAAGCGAGGTCATGCGCTCGGCAAGCGTGGCGCCGGCCCAGCTGGGCTGCCACACGCTGCGGGCACAGACGTGGGCGACCTGGTGCTTGGGCGCGCCGTTGGAGTTGAGGAACTCACGGGACAGGTCGACGATGGCGACACCGTTCCAGGCCATGCGCATGCGCGGCTCGGCGGTAACCTCGGCGATAACGGTCGCCTCGAGGTTCTCCTCGGCGGCGTAGCCCATGAACTCCTCGACGTCACCGTCGGCGACGGCGCAGGCCATGCGCTCCTGGGACTCGGAAATGGCGAGCTCGGTGCCGTCCAGGCCGTCGTACTTCTTGGTCACGGTGTCCAGGTCGACATACAGGCCGTCGGCAAGCTCGCCCACGGCGACCGAGACGCCGCCGGCGCCAAAGTCGTTGCAGCGCTTGATCAGGCGGCAGGCGTCGCCGCGGCGGAACAGACGCTGCAGCTTGCGCTCGACCGGGGCGTTGCCCTTCTGGACCTCGGCACCCGAGGTCTCGATGGACTCGGTGTTCTGGGTCTTGGAGGAGCCAGTGGCGCCGCCGATGCCGTCACGGCCGGTGCGGCCACCCAAAAGGATGATCTTGTCGGTGGGGGCGGGGCACTCGCGACGCACGTGGTTTGCCGGGGTAGCGCCCACGACGGCGCCGACCTCCATGCGCTTGGCCACGTAGCCGGGGTGATAGAGCTCGTTGACCTGACCGGTGGCAAGGCCGATCTGGTTGCCGTAGCTGGAGTAGCCGGCGGCGGCGGTGGTCACGAGCTTGCGCTGCGGAAGCTTGCCCTCGAGCGTCTCGGAGACGGGGACCGTGGGGTCGCCGGCGCCGGTGACGCGCATGGCCTGATAGACATAGCTGCGGCCCGAGAGCGGGTCGCGGATAGCGCCGCCCACGCAGGTGGCGGCACCGCCGAAGGGCTCGATCTCGGTCGGGTGGTTGTGGGTCTCGTTCTTAAAGAGGAACAGCCAGTCCTGGTCCTCGCCATCGACATCGACCTTCACCTTGACGGTGCAGGCGTTGATCTCCTCGGACTCATCGACATCAGTCATGACGCCGGTCTTCTTAAGGTACTTGGCGCCGATGGTGCCCATGTCCATGAGGCAGACGGGCTTGGCGTCGCGACCGAGCTCGTGGCGCATCTCCATGTAGCGGTCGAAGGCCTGCTGCACCACGGCGTCGTCGATCGTCACGTCATCCAGGACGGTGCCGAAGGTGGTGTGGCGGCAATGGTCGGACCAGTACGTGTCGATCACGCGGATCTCGGTGATGGTGGGGTCGCGATTCTCATCGCGGAAGTACTGCTGGCAGAAGGCGATGTCCGCCTCGTCCATGGCAAGACCGCGCTCGGAAATAAAGGCGGCAAGGCCGGCCTCATCGAGCTCGCGGAAGCCGTCGAGCACTTCGACGGGCTGAGGCTCGGGGGTCTCCATGTACAGCGTCTCGGGCAGGTCGAGCGAGGCGATGCGCGCCTCGACGGGGTTCACCACGTAGTGCTTGATGGCCTCGATGGCGGCTTCGTCCAGGGCGCCCGAGATCATATAGACCTTGGCGGAGCGCACGGCGGGGCGCTCGCCCTGGCTGATGAGCTGCACGCACTCGCTGGCGGAGTCGGCACGCTGGTCAAACTGGCCAGGCAGGAATTCGACGGCAAAGACGGCGCCGTCGCTTGCGGGGAGCTCGTCGTAGGTCACATCGACCTGGGGCTCGCTAAAGACGGTCGGCACGCAGGAGCGGAAAAGCTCCTCGTCGATGCCCTCGACGTCGTAGCGGTTGATGATCCTCAGGGCCTCGATGCCCTTGATGCCGAGAATCTCGGTCAGCTCGCCCTTGAGCTGCTGAGCCTCGACGTCGAACCCGGGTTTCTTCTCCACGTAGATACGAGAGACCATTGGTTCCTGCCTTCCTGATCGGTTGGGCGTACGGTACGGTATGCGGCAGCGGTCGGTTTGCGGGGCCTGCCCTGCGGTCGCCTTGAGCCACATGTTTGTAAACCTCACTATGATACGACAGCTCGCGGCGCGTAGAGGACGGCGAGGGTGCTACAGTGAAGCGCAAACAAGAGAAAGGCATCACATGGCATTCGTTTCGCTCGCCATCATCGCACTCGTGGCCTTTGCAAGCCCCTTCATCGCTTCGGCGATTCCTGGAAAACCCGTTCCCGAAACGGTCTTTTTGCTCGTGTTCGGCGCGGTGTTGGGACCTCATATGCTTGGCGTCATCCATGTGGATGCCGAGGTCTCGCTTGTGTCAGAGCTCGGTCTGGCATTTTTGTTCCTGCTTGCCGGCTTTGAGATCGACCCAAAGAACATCACGGGCGTCGAGGGGCGCTACGGTATGGCCACGTGGGTTGTCACATTTTGTATCGCCTGGCTTGCCGTGCGCTTTACCCCGTGGTTCTCGGTCAGCCATTTCGACGGTATCGCCGTGACGCTCGCCTTGACCTCGACGGCGCTTGGAGCGCTCATGCCCATCTTGCGCGAGCGGTTGCTTGCCGGAACGCGCGTCGGTGATTCGATTCTCGCCTATGGTACGTGGGGCGAGCTCGGCCCCGTGCTCGCCATGTCGGTGCTGCTGTCTGCCCGCACGGGTATCGAGACGCTGCTGATCTTGGGCCTGTTCGCCGTGGTGTGCGTGCTGCTTGCCGTGGTCCCCAGCCGCTCCAAACGCGTCGGCAGCCGCTTCTTTGCGTTTGTCGAGGAGCGCGCCGATACCACGTCGCAGACCTTCGTGCGCCTGACGGTGCTTATTTTGGTCACGCTCGTGGCGTTCTCGGCCATCTTTAGCCTCGATATCGTGTTGGGCGCTTTTGCCGCCGGCTTCGTCCTGCGCTATATCATCCCCGAGGGCAACCATACGCTTGAGACCAAGCTCGACGGCCTGGCCTACGGCTTTTTGATCCCGGTGTTCTTTACCGTGTCGGGCGCAAAGATCGATCTGACGGCCGTGGTGTCGCGCCCCGGGCTGCTCGTGGGCTTTATCGTGGCGTTGTTGATTATTCGTGCCGTACCCATTCTTATTTCTATGAGCATTTGTCCTGCGACGCGCGATGTGTCGGCGTATGGTCGCATTACCGTGGCCCTGTACTGCACCACGGCGCTGCCGATCATCGTTGCCGTGACGAGCGTGGCCGTCAACGCGGGCGCGCTGTCGCAAGATATTGCGTCGGTCATGGTTGCCGCCGGTGCCATCACGGTGTTCTTGATGCCGCTGCTCGCGCAGCTCTTCTACCGCGTGGTCGATGCCGCGCCGGTCGCCGCCGTGGCAGAGGTTGCCGAGCATCCTGCCGAGGCACTCGATATCCTGCGTGCCCATCACGATTTGGCGAGTCTGCTCGCACGAGAGCACGAGCTGCTGACCTCGCATGGCCATGGTCGCGTATTCGAGGGCCTGCCTACGCTCGATACGATTGCCGAGCGTCTTTCCGCCGAGGCGGCGAGCGGCCACATCGATGCCCGCATCGTGGACGCGGCGCATCTTCTTGCCGATAAGACCTATGGCGACGAGATAGATCCGTCCGAGCTCACCCCGCGTGAGCGTCGCCGCCTAGAGCGCGCCAAGCTCGCTGTGCGCGAATACCGCCGCCGCATGCTGGAGCTCTATGCGCGCGAAGAAGCCGAAGACGACGACGGTAAGTAGTCGATACTTTCTCGGGGAAGCCGCGTCCCGCTTTGAAGGCTCGGAACGGGATGTGGTTTCCGAAACGGGGGCCGTTGGGAAGCTGTGTCCCGGAATGGGCGCTCAGAGTGGGATGCAGTTTCCGCGAGAGGCTCGTTAGGGAAAGCGCATCCCATTCTGAGCCGGAATTATGGGACGCAGTTTCCTTTTCGAATAGAAGGAGGTGCGCTGCCTGCGGTTGATGCAGACAGCGTGCCTTCTTGCATAAAGCTCTGCTGAGGTTTGAAATTAGCTCGCTATGTAAAAAAGAACCCTTAATTCCCAATACTTCAAATTCTGAAATTAGACAATGCATTTCTTGAGTCTTAATTGCAAATATCGGATATATTCGAAATAATGAAAGACGATTAAGCTATTTGATTTCAAAGGAGCGATGAAGCGATGGCGTACAAGACGCTCGAAAAACTCTTTTATGCAGATCCAAGCTCCGATCGTTATGCTTGCCATGACGAGCTGCTGCGCGAGCGCCTTACTGCCGACGGCACGGTGCGGACTGGAATTCACCTTGAGCATGGTGAACTGTTCGCTTGTGTTCCTTTGAACCTGTCCGTTGCTAGCGAGCGGATCCTCAGAAAAGAGCGAAAGATTTCCAACCTGTGGAACAGCTTGCCTTATGTGGCTTTGGGGGCCTCGATTCGTTCGCTGGTGCTTGAGGAGGTTGTTTTCAGCAACGAGATGGAGGGTGTGCACAGCACGCGGCGCCAGATTGAAGCGGCGCTGGAGTCTGCGGAGGATGCTGCGGCCGAACTTTGCGGTGCCGCCGAAAAGGAGCACACTCCTTTTATTGAATTCGCTCGCCTCTACCTTCAGCTGGTGGATGGTTCAAGTCGTCCCGGCAAACCCGAGGATATTCGCGAGATTTTCGATGCCGTCACTAAGGGCGTGCTTGACCCGAAGGACCGTCCGGATGGCAAGATGTTCCGTTTGGGTCCCGTTGTGATTGAGAACAGTCGGGGCAAGATTCTCCATCAGGGTGTTTCCTCGGAGCCCGAAATCATTGACCTCCTTGGCAAGATGATAGAGTTGGGCAATCGCGAAGATGTCCCAAGCCTCTATGCAGCCTCAATCTGCCATTTTCTCTTTGAGTATATTCACCCCTTCTATGACGGTAACGGGAGAACGGGGAGGTATCTTCTCGCGTTGAGCCTGAACGAGACGTTGTCGCAGCCTACGGTGTTGTCGCTCTCTAGGACGATTGCTGAGAATAAAACCGCATATTACAAGGCGTTTGACGTGGTGGAGAGGCCCCTTAACGGTAGCGAGGCTACTCCGTTTGTTGCAATGATGCTTGATTTGGTCGAGCAAGCGCAAGATGCCGTTCTGAGCGATTTGGCCGAAAAGCGCGTACAACTCGATGATCTCAAGCGGGCGATCGATGAACTCGACGATACGTTTACCGAAAGGGCAAAAGATATTCTGTTTTATGCGGCACAGATGCATATCTTCGGTGCCTTTGGTGAATCTACGCTTGATGGTGTGTCGGGCTATCTCGATGTGACAAAGCCGACAGCGAGTAGGTCATTGTCGAGCCTAATCGCTGCCGGATATTTAGAAAAGGTGTCCGCAAGGCCGCTCGTGTGCAAGATGACGGTGGCGGGACTTAATCTGCTCGGGCTAGAGTGAACATCGGTTATCAGACAAATGAACACTCCGAGCGTTTGCCCGCCATTCCTCCATGGTGTGAAATCGCTCTTATCCCATTGAGGCGCCTTTGAGGTCGCCAATGGACTGTTGCGGCAAGCGGTGAAAGCTATGATTCAATTTCGTTCGACACGTACGCCATGAGTTCATCGTCTAAGGCCTTCAAAGAGTCTTTGATTTCCCGCCTGCGCGCGCGGGCCTGTTCTATTTTTGTGTCACATTCTCGTTTCGCTTTGAATTCGAATGGACTGAAGAAAGAACGTCTGCTCTTAAGCTCTCGAAGTTCGTTCCCCAAACGGTCAAATTCATCTTCGAGCGCTTGTTTTTGCGACTTTTTAACAGGATTATCTAACCAATATTTGGCTTGGAGCTCTGCTTCTTTTTCAGCGCGCTCACGTTCCTTCTTCTTCTCGGGGTCGTATTCGTCACGCTTTGCCATGTCCTTTTCTAACTGTTCTCTCCGAAGCTGCTTTGCCTCATCGCTAAGGAAAAAGCCGTCGTTTGTTATTTGTTCGCTGGAGTGTCCGTAGTATCCGTAGTATCGGCGATTTGTTCGAACTTTGATACATAGCTCCTCGAGACTGCACAATATGCCCCAGCATCTTAAGAGCATCTCGTCTGTGGCAGTACCTTGTTTAGTGACTTTATTGTCAAAGAGGTCGATAGCTAAGCGAGCCGCTTTTATGCAACTATCGTACGCATCTATGCATAGATCAAAAGCTTCTTTTTCGTTGTCATAGTCGAAATCATCTGTCGCGTAGTAATCAAATACACGGACCTTGTTCCACCGTTCCGACCATGTGGAGCAGCCGTTGACCGCAGACTTTAGGATCGTGATTGCAGCATTGTAATACATTGATGAAATGTTGCGCGCTGCAAGACCGGAAAGGTCTTCGGTAAGGGCGCCGAGGAGATCTTCGATATTCTCGGGTATCTTGGCACTCTCCCCCTGCTCTTTGCTGAGCCTCTTTACGGCAGCCGTTTGTAATTCGCACACGGCCTCTATATTTTTCCATTGGAGTTCACGCGACTGTAGGTGACGAATGAGCCCCGATTGAATTAACTCTAGATTCTTCGCATTCGGTAGATTTGCAAGTTCCTGGCAGAAATAGTCTATCTCAGAGTTTGCGATAGCTCGCAAATGCTCAATGAAACCTATCGCTATGTTTAGCGCGGTGTTTATCTCATCAAAATCTGATGGGGCTCGATTTAGCAGCTTTAGCATATTAATGCATGCTGCATTTGATTCCGACAAGCGATCGTTGTCAAACGTGAGCTGCCAGTCTATCGCTTTTGCCTTTATTGACCATGCCTCGGCGTTCTTAAGATCAATCTCGAGGGCCATGGAGGCATATTTCTCAGCATCAGCGTTGTTACCGGCTTTTTGAGCGGTTCTGGCCAAGGCGAGATATCGATCGACATCTTCAGTGCGGCCTGTTTTCACTGTGCCTTCGACTTGGACAACACCTTCGACCATCATTTTCTTTGCGGTTTCAAGCGTATATTTCATTCCACAGCTTTGACAGACGAAAAAGTCTCCATCCTTGATAATCTCTGTGCTACCGCAGAGCTCGCATTGTAGCGCTTTCATTTCGATTGCTCCATTTCATACCCCTTGCTGTTCATTTCCCGTATTAGTTTCTGCTTTATCTCAAAAACGTCTTCCTTGTAAGGGAGATATAAGATGCCGTTTATATCGGACGGTTTTTCTATTGGTGGGTCGGCTTCTTTGAGAAGGATCGCGGTCCTAGACCTGCCGAATTTCATCAGTAGCATCCCAAGCTCCAAAACTACGTTCTGGCGAGCTCTTGGCTGCGGTCGATCCTGTTTATTCTTTGGATAGCCTATGTCGTCCGGGGTCATAAGTACTATCCCGAAATTAGCGCAAGGGATGTATTCCATTAGTTGTTCGATTACTGTTCGGCCCCCTATAGGCTGATTATCGAGAAAAATAGGCTCGAGATTTAACTCTTCGAGAAGACGTTGGAGTTGGTTTCGTGCGGTTTTATCGTGGCCGTAAACAACGAAAACTTTGTTGTTTGGTTCATCAATGATTTCATCTTCGATGGCTTTTCGGACCTGATCAGCGTTATTTCCTTGACAAAAGAAGCCGCCGCTGTCGTAGACATATACGGCTGTTCCACTCTCGAGCTTTATTCGATAGCCAATAGTTTTGTATCTCCGGGTCGTTTTTACTGGAATTTCTTTTGAAATAAGAAGCGAGATTAATTTATCCTTATCGATCATTAGCTGTCCTTGCTTGCTTTAACCAGTGCTGCTCTTTGCCTTATCAATGAAGTCATGCGCAATATTTTCGAGTTCGCGCCTTCGATATCGTTTGATTCGATTGATTGCGATAGATCACGAAGTGCGCTCGATATTTCGTCTTCAACTTGAGCGCTTGCTTCACAACTGGCGGGGTCGGCAAGGCTTGAAGTTTCCAAGAAGCTGGTCATTGATGCGCGCAACTCTGAAGGTGATTCATCTAGAAGCAGTCTTAGCTGAAGTTCAAGGTTCTGCATGGATTGCGATTTGCTTGAAATTTGGTTTTCAATGGTAGATGCGTGAGATTCGGAAGCGCCTGTTGCGAAGAGCGTGGCTGTCGCAGCGCTTGCTAGCAGAAAACTGAGAATTGGAATTGCTGGAAGTGCCTCTGTTTTTAACGCGGACCCTAGTATGCCTAGCAACAATTGGACTGCAAACGATACGCCAATAACAAGTATCTTTGAGATACCAAATATCTTAAGATTCTTTTGGGGTCCAAATAACAAGGTTGAAACCACCAGGGCGAGCATGACCAAAGAGAATGCGCTCTCAATCCAAAAAGTGGTTGAGGGTCCAAATAAAAGTATTGTCACGCTTTCGATAGCTATGAAGAGGGCTACGGGGATTGCTGCAATATATGCCTGTGTGTTCTTCATTATGACCTCCGTGCTCCGCACTCGGGACAGAACTTCTCGGTTCCAGAGAAGCGATATCCACATTCGGAACAGAACTTTGCAGCACTTTGCTGCGAATTGGTATCCGCAGGGATGGGCTGCGTCGCGGACGTGCCGGTGGCTTGTGAGAGTGCATCGGTCATAACTGACCCCATGGTCCCGCCGACACCGGCCATTACGCCCAGACCAATTCCCATGTTTGCGTATTCGCCAGTCGCTTCGTTTTGGGCCATCTTTTCGGCAACATCGAAGCTGCGTTCCTGTTGATAGGTATAGCCTTCGATTTGCCGTTTTTCTGCGCGCGCTTTTGCGGAGATTACGGTGCGCTGCGCCGCAGTTTCTTGTTCGATAATGCTGACCTGTTGTTTTATCTGTGCTTCGCGTACGTCGGCATATTGCTTGAAATGGAGGTCCTTAAACTTCTCGTATACCGGATCACCTTCGGGTTTGACGATGGCGGTGACCAGCATTTGCGTTAATGAGAGGCCGTATGCGGCAAAGTCGGGAAGCAGCTTGTTCTTAAGCGAGTCGGATAACTCTTCAAGGTGTGCATCAAGTTCGAAAATGGAGAGTTTTTGTTCGGTAATTACTTGTGCCAGATGAGTTTTTACTCGAGTTTGCAGGAAAGCTTTGAAATAGCTGATCAGCTTGTCCTGGGAGAGCAAAGCTTCGGTTCCAACAAGCTTGAGAAGGAGCCTGCGGGGCTCTTTTACAGCAAGAGCCATCTCTCCGGACGCCCCGAGCGAGAGCGGAAATCCATAAGTCGGTTCCATGAACTGAATCTTGGAATTGGTTCCCCAGCGTATGCCCATCTGCTCGATGAGGTTAACAAAGTAGACTTCTGAGTGAAACGGGCTGACACCACCGGTCGTTATCTTCGAAATGCCGTTCAGTAACGGTAGATTTTGAGTCTCAAGTTCATGCCTGCCTGGTCCAAACGAATCCAGGGCCTGTCCATTAAGGAAGAAAATTGCTTCTTGGGTCTCGTGAACAATGAGTTGCGAGCCCGTATTGAAGTCTTCTGAGGGGTGTTTCCAGATAAAAGTTTGGTTATTGCCCTCATATTTGATGACATCCGTGATGCTCATAGTCCTCCTGCTTCCATGGTTAGTGATGTGGATTTGCTAAGATAGCCGCCGTTGCTACGACGGCAAAAGAAGTGCTGAGACCCAGGCGCAGGATGTCGCCGGGGTACAGCTGGGCGGGTGCGCCGGAGCTGATGTCGAGTTCGCTGTTATCGGCTGTTCGAATCAGATGCGTGCCGTTGGTCGAACCGAGGTCTTGTGCGTACCAAGCATTGTTCTCGGCGAAGATGCGGAGATGCTTGGCGGAGACATCCAGCCCAACATCGGTGACAGCGCCGTCTTCGAGTGCGAGCGCTCCGATGATGGAGCCCATGGTAGAAGGCTCAATGACATAAGGGCCCCCGACGACGAGTTCGTTGTCGATCCTGATAAGGCCGATCGCACGTTCGGTGCCCGTTTGTTTTAAATCGCATGGACAGAAAGAAATACTTGAGGGGGTAAACGACCTGACGTTCTCTGCGAATTCAAAGCGGTCCCTGATGTACGCGATAGCACGGGCCGGATCGCACCAACAGGCGGTCGAAACAACGAGCGTGATTGAGATAAGAGCCCTGTCATCTTTGTCTGGCTGGCTGCTGACGAGGCGCGAGGCGGCGTTCCGGTAAAGGAGCCCATTACGCCCACAGGCACCGAGCGCTTGAGCCATCGTGTCAGTCGCTGCCGCAATCATGGTATAGATGTCGGCGTTCGAATACCCTTTTTCCCGTAGCTTGTGCAGGATTTGATTCGATGCGCAGGACCAGTCGGCAAAGTAGCGATCTTCTAGGGAGCCCGGCTGCGAGTGCACAATCGTGCGCGAAAGCCAGCTGGTGTCCTGTGCCATTTGGGCGGTAGGCTGTCCATTTGTTAACGGCAGATCGGATAGTAACAGTTCGGCAAATGCGCGATGGCTCAGGGTAAATGAAGTCTTGAACAGGGAGAACATGACCTCGAGCGGTGTTTGCCGTCTTGGCATGACATTCTCCCTTCCTTGAACTTATTCGCTAAATAAAGGATAAGGGTGCCACTAGCCGATTTTACTGTGCAACAAATTGCATGTCGGTGAGCGGTCACGCCACCTGATGCGTTTGCTCCAGCATGAGAACTGGTTATCTTAGGGGCGCTATGCGGTCGCGTTTTGATTAGGATGGCACGACTCAGCCGCCCTTCGGGAAGCTGTGTCCCGGAATGGGCGCTCAGAGTGGGATGCAGTTTCCGCAAGGAGGTCCTGGGGGAAACCGTGCCCCGTTCTGATCCGAAATACTGGGACATAGTTTCCCTTTCATAACAGGAGAAGGCGCGCTGTCTGCAGTTGATTCAGACGGCGCGCCTTTTTGGTTGAGCTATGTTGAAGCTTGAAGCCAAAGCTTGTGGCTCCTTAGGAGCGGGCGGCTCCGTCGACGGGGAGCACGGCGCCCGTGACGTAGGAGGACATGTCGCTCGCCAGGAAAACAAAGGCGTTGGCGACATCCTCGGGCTCGCCCATGCGACCCAGCGGAATGGTGGCGATGATGGGCTTGATGACCTCTTCGGGCAGGTTGGCGACCATGTCGGTCTTAGTCACGCCGGGGGCGACGGCGTTGACGCGGATGCCCATGGGAGCGAGCTCGCGCGAGAGCGACTGGACCATACCGTTGACGGCAAACTTGGACGTGGGGTAACCGACGCCGGAGGGCTGGCCGTACTTGGCGACCATCGAGCTTGTGGTAGTGATGGTGCCGCCGTGGCCGGCCTCGGTCATGATCTTGGCGGCAGCCTGGTGGCCATTAAAGACGGCGACGACGTTAAGGTCCATGACCTTTGCGAACTCCTCGGCCGTGTAGTCCAAGAGGGGTGAACGCTGGGAGATACCGGCATTGTTGACGACCGTGTCCAAGCCGCCCATGTCGGCTGCAGTCTGCGTAAAGGCCTCAGTCACGGCCTCGAGCGAGGTGAGATCGCAGGAGCGACCCCAGACCTTGGCGTCGGGATAGGCGGCTGTCAGCTTCTCAACGGCCGTGTCGGCAGTCTCTTGGCGCGAGCCAAAGACGGTGACGGCAGCGCCTTCCTCGATAAAACGGCAGGCGATGGCATAGCCGATACCGCGTGTGCCTCCGGTGATGATTGCTTTCTTGCCCTCGAGCAACATGGTGCTTCCTCTCATCGCGGGCGGACATTCGCAACACAGCGTAGCCGTAACCGGAATCGGCCGTGTTTGCATATCGGTGAACGGTAGCCCGCGTTACCGATGAGCGGCTCGCGCAAATGTGCTCTGCCGTTGTGCTTAGGGCAGGTGACAAAAGGGCTCCCGTCCCACATCGGACGGGAGCCCTCAAGGCGCGTATTGCTAGGCGAGCGTTGGGCTAGTTCGCCATGACGCCTTCGGTCCAAGCTTCAACGTCCTCGATGCGCAGGACGTTGGCGACCTCGGCCACGCAGTCGACGCTGGCAAGCTCGGCGGCGGCAGCCTGGACGTCCTTCTCGAGCGCGCGGTGCGTTAGGAAGATGACCGAGCAGGCATCGCTGACGCCCGATTTGCCGTCCTCGACCTGGTTGATGAGCGAGATCGAGATGTTGTGCTTGGCAAAGATGTCGACCGTCTCGGACAGGGCGCCCACGCGGTCGGCGACTTTCAGGCGCACATAGTACTTGGTCTGGAGCTCGTCCATGGGCTTAAAGGCGAGGTTGTGACCATAGGGCTCAATCTCGGGCAGCGGAGCAACGCCGCGGCTGATCTGCTCGGAGAGCGACAGGATGTCGCCCACGACGGCACTCGCGGTGGGGAAGGAGCCTGCGCCGGCACCGTAGAACATGGTCTCGCCCACGGCGTCGCCTACCACGTAGACAGTGTTCATGGCGCCGTTGACCTTGGCGAGCATGTGGTCGGCGGGGATCAGCGTGGGATGCACGCGGACGTCGACGCCGGCGTCGGTGTTGCGTGCGATGCCCAGCAGCTTGATGGTGTAGCCGAGCTCGCGGGCCTGGGCGATGTCCTCGGCGCCGATGGTACGGATACCCTGCTGGTAGACATCGTCGGTGGTCACGCGGGTGCCAAAGCCGATGGAAGCGAGGATTGCCGTCTTGCTGGCGGCGTCGAAGCCGTCGACGTCGGCGGACGGGTCGGCCTCGGCATAGCCCTTAGCCTGGGCGTCGGCGAGCACGTCAGCGTAATCGGCGCCCTCGGCGTCCATGCGCGACAGGATGTAGTTGGTGGTGCCGTTGAGGATGCCGGCGATGGTCAGGATCTTGTTACCCACCAGGTCGTGCTCGAGCGTGCTGACAATGGGGATGCCGCCACCGCAGCTGGCCTCGCACTTAATCTGCACGCCGCACGCACGTGCCTTCTCGGCAAGCGTCTCGACATGGCGGCCCAGCAGGGCCTTGTTGGCGGAGACGACATGCTTGCCGTTCTCGAAGGCAGTGGTGAAGATCTCGGTTGCGGGATGCTCGCCGCCAATCAGCTCGACGACGATGTCGACGGCGGGGTCGGTGACGACATCGTGCCAGTCGCTCGTAAAGGCCTCGCGCTCAATGCCTGCCGCCTCGGCCTGCTCCCAAGCAAGCGCGCAGGCGCGGGTCAGCTTAAGGTCGATGCCGTAGGCTGCCAGGTACTCATCGTGGTGGCTCTTGATCAGACGGGCCACGCCGCCGCCGACGGTTCCCAGACCGATCAGACCGACGTTCACGGTGCGCAGGGGTTCGCTCATAGATAACTCCTTCGTGCATCTTATGGATGGATAAACCGCTTAAAGGTTGAGTGCATTCTAGCGTGAACCGGGGGCGCGTGCTCGCCAGGCAACAGGAGCCGCACAAAACGGCACCCCCGAAACGCTGCGGAAACATTGGAAACACGCTCGCTACAAACGGACTTCCGTAACAAACTGTCAACGTTTGCGCCATAAGGTTTGCCCTGTACCGCAAGACGGCCGCACCGCGGCCAGCGAAAAAAGGGGGACACCATGTTCAACATCAACAGCACGCTCAGCCGTAGGAACTTTCTCGCCGGCGCTGCGGCGCTCGGCAGCACCGCAGCACTCGCTGGTTGCTCGTCGGGTGGCTCGGACGGCGGCACCGCCGATGACGGCAAGACCTTCAAGATCGGTGTCATCGGCCCTCTGACCGGCGCCGCGGCAACCTATGGCGTTTCGGCCGAGAAGGGTGCCAAGCTTGCCGCCAAGGATTTCTCGACCAAGGACCTCAAACTCTCGCTTAAGTCCGAGGATGACGTCGCCGACGGCGAGAAGGCTATCAACGCCTTCAATACCCTGTGCGACTGGGGCATGCAGGCGCTCGTCGGCCCCGTCACGACTGGTGCCGCCGTCGCTGTCTCGGGCGAGATCGCCGACGATATGCTCATGGTCACGCCTTCGGCCTCGTCGCTCGACGTGACCAAGGATAAGACAACGGTCTTTCAGGTTTGCTTCACCGATCCCACCATGGGTGCCAGCGCCGCGAAGTTCTTGGCCGAGAAGTATGCAGACGCCAAGATCGCCCTGTTCTACAACTCCGGCGATACGTACAGCTCGGGTGTTGCCGATGCCTTTGCCGAGCAGGCCAAGGAGTCCAAACTTGATATCGTCGATACCGAGACCTTTAAGGACGACTCCTCCACGAGCTTTACCAACCAGCTCACCAAGGCCAAGGAGGCCGGCGCCACGCTCATCTTTGCGCCGATCTACTACACGCCGGCGTCCGTTTTGCTCAAGAACGCCAAGGACATGGGATACGACATGACCCTCATGGGTACCGACGGCATGGACGGCCTGCTCTCCGTTGAGGGCTTCGACACCTCCCTTGCCGAGGGCGTGCTGCTCATGACCCCGTTCTCTGCCGACGATGAGAAGAACGCCGACTTCGTCAAGGCATATAAGGACGCCTACGACGAGACGCCTAACCAGTTTGCCGCCGATGCCTATGACTGCGTCCATGCGATTGTCGAGGCTATCGATAAGGCAGACATCGACATCACGGCCGACGGCGCCGACATTGCCGGCGATCTTGCCAAGGCCATGCGCAAGATCAAGATCGAGGGCCTGACGGGCGAGCTCACGTGGAACGACGAGGGCCAAGTCGAGAAGCCCGCCACAGCCTATGTGATCCAGGACGGCAAGTACATCGCCGCCTAAGTGCGCAAAAGTGCGACCGGTGAGGCCGTTTTATTCAGGGCAGGGACGCTTGTAACGGAATGGAAACATTACTTTCACACAATAAAGTGGCTAAACTGCATAAACCAATAGAAATACGCATAATTATGGATAAACGGACAAAACAAAAGAAAAGTTGAAATAATCGCCACTTTTCTCAACTAAAGCGTCTACTATTTTGCGAACGCCGAACACGGCGAAGGATGGCCTGTTGGGTAACCGAAACCCGACGAGATTTGAGAGGAGAGCCGCATGTCGAGCCTCACCGGTAAGTCATTGAACCCTGTTATGAATCGCAGGAGCGTTATCGCGAGCGCAGCAGGTCTGGGGGCGATGTCTATTCTAGCTGGCTGCTCCTCCAACGGCGGCGACAGCGGTTCCGCTTCGGGCGACGCTTCGTTTAAGATCGGCACCATCGGCCCGCTGACCGGCGCCAACGCGTCCTACGGCAAGTCCGTTACCCAGGGTGTCGAGCTTGGCTGCAAGGATTTCTCGACCAAGGAGCTGCCGCTTGCCAGCAAGGCCGAGGATGACCAGGCCGACGGCGAGAAGGCCGTCAACGCCTTTAACACCCTGCTCGACTGGGGCATGCAGGCCCTCGTCGGCCCGACCACCACGGGTGCGTCGGTTGCCGTTGCCGCCGAGTGCGGTAACGACCCCGAGACGTTCATGATCACTCCGTCCGCGTCCTCCGAGGACGTCACCAAGGGCAAGGATTGCGTCTTCCAGGTTTGCTTTACCGATCCCAACCAGGGCGTCAACGCTGCCAAGTTCCTGGCGCAGAAGTATGCGGACGAGAAGTTCGTACTGTTCTATAACTCCGGCGACGCCTATTCTTCGGGCATCGCAGATTCCTTTAAGGTTCAGGCCGCTAAATCCAAGCTCGAGATTGTTGACGAGGAGACCTTTAAGGACGACTCCGCCACGAGCTTTACCAACCAGCTCACCAAGGCCAAGCAGGCCGGCGCTACCATGATCTTTGCGCCGATCTACTACACTCCGGCCTCCGTCCTGCTCAAGAATGCCAAGGATATGGGTTATGACGTCAAGATGATGGGCTGCGACGGCATGGACGGCATCCTGGGCGTGGAGGGCTTCGACACCTCTCTTGCCGAGGGCCTGCTGCTCATGACCCCGTTTTCCGCCGACGACGAGAAGAACGCCGACTTCGTCAACGCCTACAAGGATAAGTACGGCGATACTCCCGACCAGTTTGCCGCCGACGCCTATGACGGCGTGCATGCTGTGGCCGAGGCCCTCAAGGAGGCCGGCCTTGGCGTCGACGCTGATCCAACCGAAGTCGCCGAGAAACTGCCCGAGGCCATGTGCAATATTACCGTTGACGGCCTGACCGGCAAGCTCTCCTGGAACGACAAGGGCCAGGTCCAGAAGGACCCGACTGCGTACGTCATCACCGACGGCAAGTACGTACAGGCCTAATTGGCCGCCTTACATAGAGCGGGTTTGGTCTCAAGCAGGGGAGGTTTTGGCCTTCCCTGCTTGCTTGGTATCTAGGGACAACGTAGCGTCCCTGTTTCATACATCAACTGGAAACCTATTCGAAAGGGGGATGTGGAACATGACGGTCTTTATTCAATACCTGGTCAACGGCCTGTCCATGGGCAGTGTCTACGCCATCATCGCGTTGGGCTACACCATGGTCTATGGTATCGCCAAGATGCTGAACTTCGCTCACGGCGACGTCATCATGGTCGGTGCCTATGTCTCGTTCTGCGCCACGTCGTATCTCGGCCTCCCGGGCTGGGCATCTGTAATTCTCTCTTGCGCGGTCTGCACGGTTCTCGGTGTTCTCATTGAGGGTCTGGCCTATAAGCCGCTGCGCCAAGCAGGCCCGCTGGCCGTTTTGATCACGGCCATCGGCGTGTCCTACTTCCTGCAGAATGCCGCGCAGCTTCTGTGGGGCGCCACGCCCAAGAACTTCACTTCGCTCGTCACCTTCCCGGTGCCGGAGTTCTTGGCCAAGTTCAACGTGAGCGCCGTATCGCTCGTCACCATCGTCGCCTGTCTGGTTATCATGGCCGGCCTGATGTTCTTTACAGGTAAGACCAAGATGGGCAAAGCCATGCGCGCCGTGTCCGAGGACAAGGCCGCCGCTCAGCTCATGGGCATCAACGTCAACCGCACCATCTCGATGACGTTTGCCATCGGCTCTGCCCTTGCCGCCATCGCCGGTGTGCTGCTGTGCTCCTACTCGCCGGTGCTGCAGCCCACGACGGGTGCCATGCCTGGCATCAAGGCCTTCGACGCCGCCGTCTTCGGCGGTATCGGCTCCATCCCCGGCGCCTTTGTCGGTGGCATTCTCATCGGCATCATCGAGGCGATGGCGCAGGCCTACATTTCCACGAGCCTTGCCAACTCCATCGTCTTTGGTGTTCTGATCATCGTCCTGCTCGTCAAGCCTGCCGGCCTCTTGGGCAAGTACGTTCCCGAGAAGGTGTAGGTGAGCGTTATGAAGTTTCTTAAAGACAAGCAGACGCGTCACGACTTTGTCACGTACGCCATGTGCATCGTGGCATTTGCTATCGTGTTCTTTATGCAGTCCAACCATATGATCCCGCGCATGATCGCCGGCCAGTTGGTTCCCATTACGGCCTACATCGTCATGGCCATTTCCCTCAACCTCGTCGTCGGCATCGCGGGCGACCTGTCGCTGGGCCATGCGGGCTTTATGAGTGTCGGTGCCTACACGGGCATCGTTACCGCCGTCGCGCTCGAGAGCGCCGTTCCGTCCGACCCGATGCGTCTGATCATCAGCATTGTGGTCGGCGCTATCGCCGCTGCCATCTTGGGCTTCCTGATTGGCATCCCGGTCCTGCGCCTGAGCGGTGACTACCTGGCCATCGTGACCCTGGCTTTTGGCGAGATCATCAAAGAGATCGTCACCTGCCTTATCGTGGGCGTCGACTCCCGCGGCCTGCATGTGATCTTTAACATCACGGGTAACTCCACGATCGACGACCTGCACCTGCTCGAGGACGGCACCGCCATCATCAAGGGCGCGCAGGGCGCATCGGGCGTGTCGACCTATTCGACCTTCCTCGCCGGTGCCATCCTGGTTATGGTTGCACTCGTGATCGTGCTCAACCTGGTTCGCAGCCGTACCGGCCGTGCCATCATGGCAGTGCGTGACAACAAGATCGCTGCCGAGTCTGTGGGCATCTCCGTCACCCAGTACCGCATGATTGCCTTCGTGGTTTCCGCTGCCCTCGCCGGTGCTGCCGGAGCCCTGTTCGGCGGTAACTTTTCGCAGCTTTCCGCCACTAAGTTCGACTTCAATACGTCCATCCTCATTCTGGTGTTCGTGGTCCTGGGCGGCCTGGGCAACATGCGCGGCTCCGTTATCGCCGCGGCGCTGCTCACGGTGCTCCCCGAGCTGCTCCGGCAGTTCTCGGACTACCGCATGCTCATCTACGCCATCGTGCTGATCCTGGTCATGATCTTTACCAACAACCCGCAGCTTAAGGCGTTCTTCGGTCGCGTCAAGGACCGTTTTGCTTCCAAGAAGGAGGTGGCAGCCGATGCCCAGTAAGTTTGAGTTCAACAAGGGCAAGATGGTCCCGTATCCTTCTGGCGCCATCGTTCCCGACCGCGACCTGGGCCAGCGCCCGGCGCTCGAGTGCATCCACCTGGGCATTGAATTCGGCGGCCTTAAGGCAGTCGATGACTTTAGCCTGACCATCGGCAAGACTGAGATCGCCGGTCTTATCGGCCCCAACGGTGCCGGCAAGACCACGGTCTTCAACCTGCTCACCAAGGTGTACCAGCCTACGCACGGCACCATCCTGCTCGACGGTGAGGACACTTCGGGCAAGTCGGTCTACCAGGTCAACCGCATGGGTATTGCCCGTACGTTCCAGAACATTCGCCTGTTCAACACCATGACGGTGGAGGACAACGTTAAGGTTGGCCTGCACAACCAGGAGCGCTACTCCGGTTTTGAGGGCGTGCTGCGCCTGCCGACGTATTGGAAGCACGAGAAGGCCGCCCACGAGCGCGCCATGGAGCTGCTGTCCATTTTTGACATGGAGCACCTGGCAAATGAACAGGCCGGATCGCTGCCTTACGGCGCCCAGCGTCGTCTGGAAATCGTCCGCGCGCTTGCCACCAACCCCAAGTTGCTGCTGCTCGACGAGCCTGCCGCCGGCATGAACCCGTCCGAGACCGCGGAGCTCATGGAGAACATCGTCAAGATTCGCGACACCTTTGGCATTGCCATCATGCTCATTGAGCACGACATGTCGCTCGTCATGAACATCTGCGAGGGCATCTGCGTGCTCAACTTTGGTAAGGTCATCGCCAAGGGCACGGCCGAGGAGATCCAGAACAACGACGCTGTTATCGAGGCGTATCTGGGCAAGCAGGATAAGGGGGAGAACTAAATGGCAGAGCCGATGCTTTCCGTCTACAACATCAACGTCTGGTACGGCGCCATCCACGCCATCAAGGACATCTCCTTTAACGTCAACGAGGGCGAGATCGTGGCCCTGATCGGTGCGAACGGTGCCGGCAAGTCCACAACGCTCAAGACGGTCTCGGGCCTGCTGCGCTCCAAGACTGGCTCCATCAAGTTTATGGGTGAGGACATTACCCATACGCCTGCCGATAAACTGGTGGGCAAGGGCCTGGCCCAGGTTCCCGAGGGCCGTCGCGCCTTTTTGCAGATGACGGTCGAGGAGAACCTGGAGATGGGCGCCTACACGCAGCCCAAGTCCACGGTGGCTCCGGGCCTTGAGCGCGTCTACGAGCAGTTCCCGCGCCTTAAGGAGCGCCGTCGCCAGGTCGCCGGCACCCTTTCGGGCGGCGAACAGCAGATGCTCGTTATGGGGCGCGCCCTTATGAGCAACCCCAAGCTGCTCATGCTCGATGAGCCTTCCATGGGTCTGGCGCCGATTCTGATTGAGCAGATCTTCCAGATTGTCGAGGACCTGCACAAGGCCGGCACCACGGTGCTTCTGGTCGAGCAGAACGCCCAGATGGCGCTTTCAATCGCCACGCGCGGCTACGTGCTCGAGACCGGCAAGATCACCATGACCGGCAGCGGCCAAGAGCTGCTCCACGACGACAACGTCCGCAAAGCCTACCTGGGCGGCTAGATAGTTACGCGGTTTTACCAAACCGCGTAACGGCTCGACGCTGCGCGAGCGCCAGAGCGACAACTTGTCATTCAAAGAGGGCGGCATGACCAGAAGGTCAATGCCGCCTCGTTTCAAGGCACCTTGCTCGCTCT
>CAUHCN010000011.1 GCA_959604825.1 uncultured Collinsella sp.
ATCCAAGGGTTATACCCTAAGAGCAAACCACCCCTTTTAGGGGTGGTTTTGATTTAAGCGTCCACGCATGAAACACGGCGCGATGAACTGCGCTGCTCGTCGCCCGTCCGCGCCGCCGAGAGCAGGGCGCCCAAATCGGCCTGGATCGCCCCTGCCTTGCTTCCAAGCTGCAACGGAGCCGAGCCGCCCGAGATGTTTACGCTCAAAAGGTGCGCATCCGGCAGCTTCGCGGTCATGCTCCAGAACGGGAGCGTGATGATGCCGGGGGTCATCTCGCCCACGCCGAGCTCCAGCAACAGCACGCGGCGATCGCTGCGCTCGCGCACGAAGTGCTCGTATCGTCCGAGGCTCTCGCGCCAGGCCGCACCCTGCAGAAACGTGTCGTCGCGCACCCACGGCACAAGCTGCCAGCCGCAATGCGGGCATCGGGGGATATCCTCGCTGAGGACCTCGAACCCCGCCATGCCCGCGAGCATGCGTTCGACGTAGGGGCTCGCGTCGAAGAGCTCGTCGCAGCATGGCTGCTTGCATTGAAGGTGCGCGAAGCTTCCCTGATAGTTGCAGATCCTCTCGGTGGGAAACGTCTTCTCGACTTGGGTGTCCACATTGGTGCTCAGGATGAAGTAGTCCTTATGGCCGATGAGGGACCGTAGGTCGAGATAGGGCTGCGAGGCCAGCTCGCGCAGCATGAAGTCGATGTATCGCGCATAGTATGCCCATTGCTGCTCGAGGCTGGGGTAGAGGCGGTAGAAGCCGTCGAAAAGGCTCTTGACTACTTTCGATTGATGCTCAGTGCCCATTGTATTCGCTACGATTAAACTCGGCACAGGGGATACTGGTTTTCCGTGCGAAAACGCTCATGCCGCTAAATTGAGCGACCGCCTGTACTGCAGCGGGATCATCCGCCCGAGCGATCCCTTAATCCGTCGCCCGTTGCGCCAATCGGCAGAAGCCACGCGTGGACGCTAATCGCTCGAGCGAATCGTCGTCGGTTTCCGTTTAACGATTTCTTTTTCCGCTATTATCTGACCCTCGGACTTCCTCGTGATAGAAGTAGTCCACGATCACCGGATGCCCCTGGGGGACTCTGCCATAAGGCATTTCGTTGTCCACAAAGGGGCAATCGTACTTCTTGGCCATTTCCTCGGCTTTTACTTCAAGCGCTTCAAAATAGCTACGGTTGCGCTTGTTATAGATCTCATCGTAAAGCGGTACGAGATTGGGATGTTTCTCGGCGATATAATCCAGGATCGCTTTTTTGAAACCACCCCGAAGATTGAGATTTTCGAGCCAAAACAAATCGCACCGATCCTTTACTCGCTCAAAAATCATCTCAAAATCCGTGATGCCGGGAAATACCGGGGACACGAAGCAGACCGTACGGATACCTTCGTCATACACCTGCTTCATAGCAGCGATACGACGCTCGATGCTCGACGCGGAGTCCATATCGTTCTTGAAGTTCTCATCCAGCGTGTTGATCGACCATGAAACGGTCACTCGTCCAAGCCTCTTCAGCAGATCGATATCCCGTACCACAAGATTGGACTTTGTGCAGATCAGAATATCTGCATCGCTGCCAATCAGCTGCTCCAGGAGTTTCCTGGTATTCCCGAATCGCTCCTCCTGTGGATTGTAGCCATCCGTCACAGAACCGATAACCACCCGCTGTCCAGCGTATTTCTTCGGATTCTTGATTTCCGGCCAATGCTTCACATCAAGAAAGGTGCCCCATTCCTCCTTGTGTCCGGTAAAGCGCTTCATAAAGGAGGCATAGCAATACTTACAGGCATGCGTGCAGCCTACATAGGGATTGACCGAGTAGCCGCCTACCGGCAGGCTGGACTTGGTCATGATGTTCTTTGCTTCCACCTCATTGATGAGGATTCCATCGATCACTTCCGCCATGTTCTCTGCACCTCCAGCACTCTTTCGAATTCTTCCGGCAATTCCTGAATCATGTTTTCGTCCCCTATGACAGAGACGAGGTCTTCCTTCATAAACATTGGAATGCCAAGCGCGTGCGCCTGGTCCGTCAAAGACCATGCCCACTCCGGTTCCGTATGAACCTTCCTGCTCTGCGCCCCGGTCATGGTACCGACGACGATCCAGTTGATTCCGGAAAGGTCGACCGTACCGGGATCGTCGAATAGCGGCTCAAAAGTAACGAAGAAGTGATTTGCTTTGACGTTTTTCCGAAGGGCGTCGATACGCCACAGCTCCGCTTTCCTCGTCACCGTAACGCCGAACCATGCGTTTTCCAGGTCGGTATCTAAATCCAGCAAATCGGGTCTCTTGGTCAGGAACAGGAACTGATGCTGTGGATTCTCATGGATCTTTGCAAATACCTCGTCTCGCCATTCCAGCTTCCACCCGGAGAGATCGCTCATGCCGGTAAGGAGAAAGTTCTGCGGGCGTTTCTTTTCCATCATCTTGAGCTTGCTCGGGAAGAACGCAGGATCAGCGAAGTCGTCAATCATATGCCAACGTTTCACATTGTTACGGGCATAGCAATATGGACACCCCACCGTGCAGCCGATGACGATATTCATATTCTGAATCTGATTTTTGATGCAGATGCTCATAACGCCTGCCTACCCGCCTCTCCCGTAAACACGCAATCAGCCTTCCCCACCTTGCGGGCAAAAGCCTCGATATCTTGCTTGCAAGCAGTAGGCTCGCAATCGCTCAAATCGTATGACGTGCCGCCGTTTCGATAGACGGCCCGATGGGAAAACGATCGGCTGACAAGCCCGATGCCGAGCTTCTCGCACAGGGTCATCCGTGCTCCCTTTCAGCTATAAAAAACAGGTGTCTATAAACAGTATCCTTGTTGATTTTCGCAGGGGCAATGAACAAACGCGTGCACCTGTCGATAAACGAACAGCTACTGGACATTGTCAAACGACTCAGATTGGAGAGGCGATGGGAGAAACCAAGATCGACCGCCGGCGGCGCTACACCCTCTCAGTCATACAGGAGGCGTTCTTCGCGCTGCTGGCCGAGGTCGGCTTCGCGAAGATGACGGTGGCAGACATCTGCCGCCGCGCCGAGATCAACCGGGGAACGTTCTATCTGCATTACGAGGATAAGTACGCGCTGCTCGATGCGCTTATCGACGAGGCATTGGCAGCGGCTCCCCCGCTTGAGGGGGTTGAATCGGCAACGCTTTGCCAGCGTCCGCCGGCAGACGACGATTATCGCCTGCTTTATTCGGACAGCGACTCATACGCTCGCGTAGCCCAGCGCGTCATAGAACGCGGAGCGGAGCAGATGGTTCCCTGGGTCATGGAGAAAACAGGGCTTTCACGCGAAGACGCCTTCCTGCTCTTCATCCACAACGTCCAGGGCAATCTGGCCGTCAACCGCCTGCTCGGCTGGAGACGAGGCCCCGAGTTCACCCATGCCCAGGAGCTGCTCAACGCCTATTCCGAAGGGGGCTTACTGGCGGTATCCGCTCTTCGCGATTCCGATAACCCATCGTGACCTGCGATTCAGGAATACCAGCCTCCGAGCCCTCTCGTTCGGAGGCTGCGGCTAAAACCTCATTGCGCGTCTACCGCTCCGCGTTACTCGCCACCTGCCCGCGCCACCGAGAGCAGGGCGCCCAAATCGGCCTGGATCGCCCCTGCCTTGCTTCCAAGCTGCAACGGAGCCGAGCCGCCCGAGATGTTTACGCTCAAAAGGTGCGCATCCGGCAGCTTCGCGGTCATGCTCCAGAACGGGAGCGTGATGATGCCGGGGGTCATCTCGCCCACGCCGAGCTCCAGCAACAGCACGCGGCGATCGCTGCGCTCGCGCACGAAGTGCTCGTATCGTCCGAGGCTCTCGCGCCAGGCCGCACCCTGCAGAAACGTGTCGTCGCGCACCCACGGCACAAGCTGCCAGCCGCAATGCGGGCATCGGGGGATATCCTCGCTGAGGACCTCGAACCCCGCCATGCCCGCGAGCATGCGTTCGACGTAGGGGCTCGCGTCGAAGAGCTCGTCGCAGCATGGCTGCTTGCATTGAAGGTGCGCGAAGCTTCCCTGATAGTTGCAGATCCTCTCGGTGGGAAACGTCTTCTCGACTTGGGTGTCCACATTGGTGCTCAGGATGAAGTAGTCCTTATGGCCGATGAGGGACCGTAGGTCGAGATAGGGCTGCGAGGCCAGCTCGCGCAGCATGAAGTCGATGTATCGCGCATAGTATGCCCATTGCTGCTCGAGGCTGGGGTAGAGGCGGTAGAAGCCGTCGAAAAGGCTCTTGAAGCCAAAGGCTTGCTGCCAGTCCGTCATTCCGGCGCGCGCCATGCCTGCGCGGTTGTAATGGTTGAACCCGGCGGCGCTTGACATGCCCGAGCCGATGCCGACGATGATGGCGTCGGCATCGTCGATAAGGCTTCGAAGCCTATACGCTTCCCTCTCTAGAGACGGCATTGGGCAATCTCCTCGAAAGCCGGGGCCATATCGCCGTCAACGAGAATCGTCTCGCACGATGCATCGGGCGCCATAGCCTGGCTGTAGTTGAACACGATGTAGGTGGCGTGCTCGCAGACGTTCGCGATCTGGGCGAGCATGTGCTTTATGATGCCGTTGCGCAGTCCCACGCCAAGTTCGAGGATGGCGACCCTGCCGTTGCGATGGGCTTGCACAAGGCGCTCGAGCTCCTCGAGCTGGGTCATGGCGAGGGCGTCTGGATGGGCGAGGCGCCGCTCGTCAACCGACGTGCGCGTGCTCCCCTCAGTCTCGAGCACGCGCTCCTCGTCGAACCCGGCGCGCGCGAAGTGCCCGTCGATGTTGCATGTGACCACGAAGGTGTCGGCGTGCTCCGTAAGACGCCGCAGCCCGTTCATGAGCGAGCCGGGCTCATATTCGAGATACTCCTTTTGATGGAACCGCTCGGCCCATCGGCGTCGCACGCTGGCATCCGGGGAAGCGAGCCCCTGCAGTATGCAGCCGATGCCGTCTGCCTGAGCGAGGTCGCCGTACGCCTCTTGGAAATGAGCATCGGCGCAGAAAAGGTTGAGCCCCTCCGCCATGTCGAGTCCGTTGCTAGCGCCGATGATGACAAGACCCGCTTCGGCTAGCGCCCTGCCTATGCGAACTGCTTTCGCCGTCTCCATGCGCTACCTCCCCAGCGTCTTGCGCACGTCGGCAAGCACGTCGGCGATGTCGGCGCGAACGGCGAGCCCCCGATCCTCGACGCGCGGGGGAGAAACTGCGTCTTGTTGTTTACGGCGATGTAGCTGGCCTGCGGTAACTGCGCCGTGAGGGCCCAGAACGGCTCCTGGATAAACGCGGGCGTCATGCGGCCCACACCCAGCTCGAGGAAGAGGATCCTCTGCCGTGCGTGCGCGTCGAGCCAGTCGGACACCTTGCGGTACTGCTCCTCGTAGAGTTCGCCCTGCAGGAAGTTGCCGTAGCCGCGAACCCAGGGGAACGCCTCTGCCCCGCAGTGCGGGCAGCGCGGCACGAGCTCTGTCGGAACCTCAAGGCCGTCTCCCATGGCCTCTACCATGCGGGAGACCGGCTCGACCGCATCCCACACCGCGTCGGTGCAACAGTGGGAGCACTGAAAGAAGCGGTGGTCGCCTTGGATCTCTGCCACTTTCTCCCAGGGATAGAGCTTCACAAACTGCGTGTCCTGGTTGGTGGTGAGCACGAAGAAATCCTTCTCGGCGATAATGGTGTCGAGGTCCCTGTAGGGCTTGCGCAGCGGGGCGTTGAGCGTGGTGTCGAGGAAGGTGGCGAGGTATCCCCAGCGCGCCTCGGCGGTGGGCCAGCGGTAGAACGACCCCTCGAAAGCGCCCTTGAAACCGTAGCGCTCGGCGAATTTGCCGAAATGCCTGCGATAGGTTGCGTTGTCCTCGTAATAGAAGTCGCCGCCGCCCGCCGCGGAGAGCCCAGAGGCCCCGCCCACCAGCACGCAATCGGCTTCCTCGATCATGCGGGCGAAGTCCCTGATTTGCTGGTCGTAGGGCTCGGGCTCGCGGTCACTCAGCTCATAGGGCGTGCCGCCGCTGCGGTAGGCGGCCTGAAGGGAAAACGATTGGTTGGTGAGCTCGATAACGAGCTGCTCGTACAGGGTCACTGGATACCTTCTTTCAGCTATTATAAACAGGTGTCTATAAAAAGTATCCATGTCGATTTGCTTAAGAGCAATGAACAGCTTCGGCCTGCTGTCGATAAACGAGCGTTTGCCGGGTATTGTCGAGCGTTGCAATTGGAGGGGTAATGGAAGCGGGGAAGATCGATCGTCGCCGACGCTATACACTCTCGGTCATACGGGAGGCGTTCTTCGCGCTGCTGGCCGAGGTCGGCTTCGCGAAGATGACGGTAGCGGATATTTGCCGCCGCGCCGATATCAACCGTGGCACGTTCTATCTGCACTACGAGGACAAGTTCGCCCTGCTCGACGCGCTTATCGACGAGGCCTTGGCGGCGGTGCCGCCGCTCGAGGGAACGGAGGCGGGTGCCCTCTGCCAGCGTCCGCCGGCAAACGATGACTATTATCTGCTCTACTCGGATGACGACGCGTACGCCCGGGTGGCACAGCGCGTCGTCGAGCGCGGCGCCGAGCAGATGGTTCCCTCGATCATGGAGGAGACTGGGCTTTCGCGCGAGGACGCCTATCTGCTCTTCGTCCACAACGTCCAGGGAAATCTCGCGGTCAACCGCCTGCTCGGTTGGAGGCAAGGGCCCGAGTTTGCCCACGCTCAGGAGCTGCTCAGCGCCTATTCCGAAGGGGGCATGCGGGCGGTATCGGCTCGTCACGATCCTCGTAGCTCGTCTTGACCGCATGTCATTTCAGGTAGGTGGCGTTGCTATGGGCCCTCTTTGATTTTCGACGTTGTATAAGGCAATCGCAATCGTCTTGAGCTTCTTTAGGGAACTTGAACAAGAGATATGGCCTGCTGGCGATTGATTAACACCATTCGTTTTGGTTACAAGAAAGCATGCTGCGCGCCTGCAGCATGAGGGAGAGGGAATCCTATGAATTTCGTTGTATTGAGCGGCAGCCCGCGTAAGGGCGCTAATACCGATACCATGGTCGAGGCGTTTGCCGAGACCGCGCGTGAGGGCGGCCATACGGTCGAGGTCATCCGCGTTGCCAGCAAGAAGATCGCCGGCTGCTTGGGATGCCAGTACTGCTTCGCCCATGAGGGCGTCTGCGTGCAGAAGGATGACATGACCAACGTGATTGAGTCGCTGAAAGACACCGACATGGTTGTCTTCGCTTCGCCTATCTACTGGTTTGATATCACTGCGCAGGAAAAGACCGCCATCGACCGCCTGTACGCCTTCGGTGCCACGGGATTCCCGTTCACCAAGACGGCCCTTTTACTCGATAGCCACAGCGAGGGTGTCTATGATGCGGCGATCGCTATGTACAAGTCAACCTGCGCGTACTGCAAGTGGGAGGACCAGGGCATTGTCACCATCAGCGGTATGACCGAGCGCGACAGCATGGCATCCTCGCCCAAGTTGAAAGAGGTGCGAGAGCTCGCTCGCAAGCTTGCCTAAGGACAAGAAGAACGCATGGCAATCAGCGTTGGTGGAAATGCTTGCTGTCCTTACCGAGAGATAGGGGCGAATTCCCTCAAGTGCCGTATAGAACAATTTTTAAACGCAGAAAAATAACTGAAAACAAATTAATCCGCGTTAAAATATTGTCAAATAGAAGTTCATGAGGGAAGGTTACGTATGCGTCGCAAGGCAGACGAGCTCCTTAGGGAATGGCGAGACAGAGCTGATAGAAAACCTTTGCTGGTCAAAGGCGTGCGCCAGTGTGGCAAGACCTATTTGCTCAGAACGTACGCCCAGGATCTTTTCGAATCGGTTGTCTACGTTAATCTTGAGAACGACCGGTCGGCGCGAGCGGATTTTTCGGGCGGTCTTGACCCTCATTCGATCGTACGTGCGATCGAGGCTCGTACGGGACAGCGTATCGTGCCTGGCAAAACCTTACTGTTCATTGACGAGATCCAGGCATGCGAGGAAGCGCTCACTTCCCTTAAATACTTTTGCGAAGATGCTCCCGAGTATTACGTTGCGGCTGCCGGGTCGCTTCTTGGGGTTGCCATTAACCATCAGTCGTATTCGTTCCCCGTCGGAAAGACCGACTTGATTGAGATGACTCCACTCGATTTCGAGGAGTTTCTCTGGGCGATGGGGCACGATCAGCTGGTCGACGAGATACGCTCATCATTCGAGATAATGGGTCCTCTTGCGCCAAGCCTTCATGAAAAGGCGCTTGGGCTCTATCGACAGTATCTTGTTGTTGGCGGAATGCCCGAGGCGGTCCAAACGTACATCGATGATCAGTCAATCATTGATGTGGCCGAAAAGCATCGGATTATTCTCGACGGATATTCCGCCGACACCAATAAATATGCTGATGAACGCTTGAGCGCAAAGACGCGTGCGTGCTTCGATTCCATTCCACAGCAGCTTGCCAAAGAGAATCGTAAATTTCAATACAAGGTAGTGCGAGCGGGGGGCAATGCGTCTCTCTTTGGAGATGCTCTCGATTGGCTTGTATTGTCGGGTACGGTGGCGCGCTGCAGCCTAGTCGGGCAGATCGAAAGCCCCTTAGAGGCCTTCGTTAACCCTTCTGCTTTTAAAATCTATCAGGCGGATACAGGGCTGCTCGTCTCCAAGGCCGGTGCTCAACGCGCCGATATTCTAGCCGGCATCGGCGGCACATTCATGGGTGCACTTACCGAAAACTACGTTGCCCAACAGCTTTCAGCCATGGGCTATCCGCTGCATTATTGGGCGCGAGATAATCGTGCGGAAATCGACTTTGTAGTAGAGAAGCAGGGATGCTTGTCTGCGATTGAAGTCAAGGCGGGGGAGAACACAAGATCTCGAAGCCTGTCCTCACTTAAAAAGACCCATCCGGGCGTGCGCCTTATCAGACTATCGACTAAGCCCTTTGGAATGAATGATGGGCTTATGTCTGTTCCACTTTATGCGACATTTTGTCTATAGGGATGATGCTGCTGTAATGCATGGGGCCCGGAGCGCGATGCTGCTGCGCTCCGGGCCCCGCTGCTTTGTACAACCATGACGGTTTGGCCACCGTTGTTTTAGTCAAACAGGCTCGGCATGTCGTTTTCCTTCATGAGGGCACCGGCAGAGGGGAGGCTCTGCGCGGTGAACTTTTCGGCGGAGACGCCGGCGCCGAGGATGTCCTCGGTCGTGCCGACGGTGGTGACCGAGCGGCCCTTCTTGGCCGTAAAGGCCTGGACGCCCTGCGTGTTGGTGGTCGTCTTGGTCTTAAGCAGCGACGTGTTGAAGTTCATCAAACGATAGTCGCTCGAGACCAGCGCGATGTCGCGATCTTCCTTGAGCACCTGGGCATACAGCAGCTTGCTGCCACCGTAGATAGCGTTCTTGAGGCGCTTGCGGTTGGTCTTGGTGACGTATCCAGCAAGCGCGACGCGCACCACGCGGCCGTTCTCAAAGACAAACAGCACATCGGCCTTGTAGTCCTCGGGGTCGATGGCCCAGATGACACTCTCGTTGGGCTCCATCTCAAGATCGGTCGGCAAGTACGAGCCCAGCTGGGCCGACTTGGTGTCCTCAAACGCCGCGACCTTGCACTTGTACACCTGGCTCTTGTTGGTAAAGACCAGCAGCTCGTGGGTGTTGTAGGACGGGAACTCGATAAAGGGTTTGTCGCCGTCCTTGTACTTGAGCGTAGCGGCCTTCTTGAGCACGCGGTCCGTCATCTTCTTAAGGTAGCCATCGCGCGAGAGCATGATGGTCACCGGGTACTCCTCGACCTCGGGCTCCAGGCTCACCTCGACGACCTCGTGGGGTTCGATCCTGCCCGTGCGGCGCGGCATCACATACTTCTTGTTGACCGCGGCCAGCTCGTCGCTGATGACCTTCTTGATATTGTTCTCGCTCGAAAGGATTTCCTCGAGTTCGGCGATCTCACCCTCGAGCTTGGCAATGTCCTTGGTGCGGTTGAGGATGTACTCCTCGTTGATGTTGCGGAGCTTGAGCTCGGCGACAAACTCGGCCTGGGTTTCGTCGATGTCGAAGCCGCGCATGAGGTTGGGCACGACCTCGGCCTCGAGCTTGGTGCCGCGGATGATGGCGATGGCCTTGTCGATATCGAGCAGAATCGCCTCAAGGCCGTGCAGCAGATGCAGGCGCTCGGACTTTTTGCCCAGGTCAAAGTTAATGCGGCGGCGCGTGGACTCAATACGCCACTTGACCCACTCGTGCAAGATCTGGCGCACGCCCATAACGCGAGGGTAACCATCGACCAGCACGTTGAAGTTGCACGAGAACGAATCCTGCAGCGTGGTTGAGCGATAGAGTTTGGCCATGAGCTTATCGGGGTCGACACCGCGCTTAAGGTCGATGGCGATGCGCAGACCCGAAAGGTCGGTCTCGTCGCGGATGTCGGCGATCTCTTTGACCTTGCCTTCTTTGGAGAGCTTGACGATGCGCTCGATGATGACATCGGTCTTGGTGGTGTAGGGGATCTCGTAGACCTCGATGATGCGTTCTTCGGGAATCCAGCGCCAGCGGGAGCGGATCTGGAAGCTGCCAAGGCCGGTCTCGACGATCTTCTCCATCTCCTCGCGGCGGTAGATAATTTCGCCGCCGGTCGAGAAGTCGGGCATGGGCATGTACTCGAGCAGGTCGCAGTCGGGATCCTGCAGGTAATGCATGGTGGCGGTACAGACCTCGTTGAGGTTGAAGCCGCAGATATCGGACGCCATGGCGACGCCGATGCCCTTGTTGGCCGAGACAAGGATGTTGGGGAACGTGGTGGGCAGCAGGCGCGGCTCCTTCATGGCGCCGTCGTAGCTGTCGACGAAGTCGACCGGGTCCTTGTCGATGTCCTTGAAGATTTCGGCGCTAATGGGGGAGAGCTTGGCTTCGGTATAACGCGAGGCGGCGTAGCTCAGGTCGCCCGAATAGTACTTGCCAAAGTTGCCCTTCGACTCCACGAAGGGGGCAAGCAGCGCCTCATTGCCGGTTGCCAGACGCACCATCGTCTCGTAGATCGCGGCGTCGCCGTGTGGGTTGAGCTTCATGGTCTGGCCCACAATGTTGGCGCTCTTCTGGCGCTCGCCCTTGAGCAGACCCATCTTGTACATGGTGTAGAGCAACTTGCGGTGCGAGGGCTTAAAGCCGTCGATCTCGGGGAACGCACGCGAAACGTTGACGCTCATAGCGTAGGGCATGTAGTTGACCTCGAGCGTCTGCGTGATCGGCTGGTCGGTGACCTCGGAGTGCAGGCCGATGACGTTCTCGGCGTTGACCTGCTTTTTCTTGGGCTGGTTCTTCGTCTTCTTCTTTGCCACGATTTCCTCTTGAACTTCTTATGGGCCGTCGTTATCGATTTGCTGCTACTGCAGATCTAGCTGGTCCAGGTATTCCTTGCCGTGCTCGGAGATATGGCGTTTGCGGCCCGCCTCGTCGTTGCCCAGCAACAGGTTGAACATGGTTTCCATCTTGGTGACGTCCTCGGGCTCCACCTTGATCAGGCGGCGCGTCTCGGGGTTCATGGTGGTGAGCCACATCATGTCCGGATCGTTCTCACCAAGACCCTTGGAGCGGTTGATGGAGCACTTCTGGTCGCCGATCTCCTTAAGGATGCCGTTCTTCTCGAGCTCGGTGTAGGCAAAGTAGGTCTTCTCTTTGCAGTTGATCTCGTAGAGCGGCGACTCGGCGATATAGACGTAGCCCTCGTCGATAAGCGTGGGCACCAGTCGATAGAGCATGGTGAGCACGAGCGTGCGAATGTGATAACCGTCGACGTCGGCGTCCGTACAGATGATGACTTTGTTCCAGTTGAGGTTGTCCAGGTCGAAGGCGCCAAGGTTCTTGATGCGCTTGTCCTTGATCTCCACACCGCAGCCCAGTACGCGCATGAGGTCCATGATGATGTCGGACTTAAAGATGCGCGGATAATCCTCCTTCAGGCAGTTGAGGATCTTACCGCGGACGGGCATTACGCCCTGGAACTCGGCATCGCGCGAGGTGCGGATGGCGCCTGCTGCCGAGTCGCCCTCTACGATATAGATCTCGCGACGGCTCTTGTCCTTGGAGCGGCAGTCAATGAACTTCTGCACGCGGTTGGCCATATCGGTTTTCTGCTGCAGGTTGGTTTTGATGCTCTGGCGCGTCTTCTCGGCGTTCTCGCGCGAACGCTTGTTGATGAGGACCTGCTCCAGAATCTTGTTGGCGGCGTCTTTGTTCTCGATCAAGTAGGTCGAGAGGCGCTCCTTAAAGAAGGCCGTCATAGCCTGCTGGATAAAGCGGTTGTTGATGGCTTTCTTAGTCTGGTTTTCGTAGGACGTCTGGGTGGAGAAGCAGTTGGTCACCAGCACCAGACAGTCCTGGACGTCCTGCCATTTGATGCCGCTCTCGTTTTTGTTGTATTTGCTCTGTTGCTTAATGTAGGCATCGATGGCGCTGGTCAGAGCGCTACGGGCCGCCTTCTCGGGTGAGCCGCCGTTCTCGAGCCACGATGAGTTGTGGTAGTACTCCTGCATCATGAAAGTGCGCGAGAAGCACATACAAGCAGTGATTTTTACGTTGTAATCGGGCAGGTCCTCGCGATCGCGACCGCGACGGTCGGCCTCGATAAAGAAGGGCTCGGTAAGGTAGTCGGTACCGACCTTCTCGAGCACGTAGTCCTCGATGCCCTTGGGATAGCAAAAATCCTCTTCGGAAAACTCGCCATCGTCACCCTCCATGCGCAGGCGGAAGGTCACGTTGGCGTTGACCACGGCCTGGCGGCGCATGGTCTCGCGATACCAGTCGTGGGGAATGCTAATCGAGGTAAAGACCTCAAGATCGGGGCGCCACTTGATGGTGGTGCCGGTGCGGTTCTCGTCGCTGGGCTCAATCTCGAGTGCCTTCTTCTTGGCGCCGACGACCTTGCCTTTCTTAAAGTGCAGGGAGTACTTGTTGCCGTCACGCCAAACCGTGACGTCCATGTACTCGGAGGCGTACTGGGTCGCGCACGAGCCCAGGCCGTTGGTGCCGAGCGAGAAGTCGTAGTCGCCGCCCTGGTTGTTGTTGTACTTGCCGCCGGCGTAGAGCTCGCAAAAGACGAGTTCCCAGTTGAAGCGCTTCTCGGAGGGGTTCCAGTCGAGCGGGCAGCCGCGACCGTTGTCCTCTACCTGAATAGAACCATCGCGAAAGGCGGTGAGGGTGATGAGCTTGCCGTAGCCCTGGCGCGCCTCGTCAACGGCGTTGGACAGGATCTCGAAGGCGGCATGCGCACAACCGTCGAGTCCGTCCGAGCCAAAGATGACGGCGGGGCGCAGACGTACGCGCTCCTCGTCCTTGAGCTGGCGGATACTGTCGTTACCATAGTTTGCGGTGTTTTTTGCCATACTCGCTCTCTCGGTGCTCCCTTGCTGCGTTTTAGTCATATAGATAGTCAAGGTAGCATAGCCCAGCCCGCAGACGATTCCATCTAACACGAAATCCATCGAACGCGCGTTCGTAGTTGGGCACCTTTGGCTTCTGCGGTCATTCCCTGCGCGGTGTGGTGCTCGTGTTAAAACCGTGGCTTATCGACTGGTAGAATTGCCGCATCAAGACTGCATGTTGTTTGAGGGGGCGCAATGACCGAGAAAGAGAAGATGGAGCGCGGTGAGTGGCATGATGCCAACTTTGACGAGGAGCTCCTGGCGCAACGCGCGAAGACGGAGGCGCTCTGCTATGACTTTAATATGGCAAAACCTGGAAGCGACGCACAGCTCGATGCTTTGAAGTCCTTGCTCGATACCGATCTTCCCGGGGGACTGACGGTGCTTTCGCCCGCCTACTTTGACTACGGGAGCAAGACGAGCTTTGGCGACGGCTGCTTTGTAAACCATGGCTGCTACTTTATGGACGGTGGCTCCATTACCTTTGGTGACAACGTGTTTATCGGGCCGTTTTGTGGCTTCTACACCGCTTCACATCCCCTTAGGGCAAAGGACCGCAACTTGGGTCTCGAGAAGGCTCTGCCCATCGTTGTCGGCGATAACTGCTGGTTTGGCGCGAACGTGTCCGTGCTGCAGGGGGTTACCATCGGCAGTGGTTGCGTTATTGCCGCGGGCAGCGTCGTGACGGAAGACCTTCCGGATAATGTGGTGGCGGCAGGCGTCCCTGCAGTCGTCAAGAAGGCCATCGAGCAATAAGGAAGCCCTTAAACGATAATGCCCCACTGTCCTCGGTGGAATGCGGGGCGAGGAAGCCGAGCTCGACTCCGCTGGCGACATCTAATGCGCAATGGGCTGGCTCTGGGTATTCAGAACCAGCCCATTTTGGTGTTCGATGAGCCGGGTCGGCGTCTCTCGCAAAAGTAACTTGGAGCTAGCGAGGCTTATCCGAATTGACCTCATCGGCGGCGTCTTTTTCGAGCGCCTTGCGGCGGGCACTGTAGGCGATGAGGCCGGCGCCTGCCGCTGCGAGTGCTGCGGCGGCTGCCGTAAGGGGAGCGTTGACATCGCCCGTGCCCGCAAGCGCGCCCGCTTTTCCGGAGCGCTTGTTATTGCCGTGGTCCTTGCCGCTGCCGGAGCTGCTTCCGTCCGCGCCGCCGCCCTCGTCAGTACCGCCGCCACTTGAGCCACCATCGCCGTCCGCCGTCATCGGGGCGTCGTGAAGTCCTGTCGTATCCGCGCTGTCGCATACGCCGACCTGAACTTCTGAGCGTTCGCATGCCGCGTCGGACACATGAAGTTCGTGCAGTACGGCACCCAGCGCCGAGTTTGCGCCGGGTCGGATTTCCTCGAGCGTCACGGGGTCGAGCGCCACCAGATTACGTGCCTTCGCATACAGCGTTACGCGTTTGCCCACTTCGTCGCTCCAACTCTCGGGGATGGCGAAGCTCATGCGGAACTGTGCCGTGCAACCCGGTGCCAGCACGGCGTTGCCGTTGTCGGCTACCAGCGGGTGCGTTGCAAAACGTGTGCCCAGCGTCTCGAGTGCGTACTTCACGTGTGCCATGTCGTTGGCCGAAGCGTCCTCGGCAAGCTCTGGATCGTAGATCGAAGCCATGCGTGCGTTCGCGCCGAATCCGATGGATGCGCTGGAGAACGGCTGGCTGGAGCCCTCTCGATACAGATCGATCGTGCCGGCGGTCAGCAAGGTGTTGCCGTCGTTTCGCACCGTGACCACGAAGGATTCGCCTGCTGCTCCGGGCACCACTGCGCCCGAGGTGGCGACCGCCCCTGTCGGAGTGGCACACGCCACCAAGGGCACTTCGATGCCGTGTAGCTCTGCCTCGCTCTTCTCCGCGCTCACAATGTGCGTGGCGAGCGTGGAGAGCATGCCTCCCGACGTCAAAAATGTCGTTATCTGATCGACGGGATGGTCCAGTTCGCACATCACGAACGGCTCCGTGAACAGATCGCCTGCCAAGGTGCTGGCGAAGATGCGGAAGTGCTTGCCCATCACTGCTACCGGGTTGCCTTCTTCGTCGTAGGTTTGTCCCACCTTGCCATCGGTGTTCTCCACATAGAGCACGCACCTGCCGTTGTTGCTCACGCTAAACGATGCCGGGCCACAGCCTGCGGCACCCACGGGCTGCGTTGCAAATGCCGATGCGCCTCGTGTCCAAGTAACATGCTGCAGTTGCTCGTTGACGGTTGCCAAAAAGCCCGAATGTTGTGGCCACGGCACCGCACGGGGTACCGTGGCGTCTGGTGACATAACGCCCCAGCCCGCAATGGACTGGCCGATCACGGCGTACGATGCGCAGCCGCAGCCGTCTGCGGTCTCGTACGCAACGGGCACCACCATTTTGCCGTTGATATTTTCGGGCTCGCCCAGCTCGATACTCGACGGTGCTTGCGGAAAACGGAGAACTTGGCGGAACGTCAGGCTGTCGCCCGAAACGTCCGACCACAGGGTAAAGCACTCCAGCGCAACCTCAGCCTCGCTGCCGAGTGCCTTTTCTGCGGTGGTTCCGCGGCGGTGGAGGTAGGCACCCGACAGGCACCCGTCGACCAGCGTCTTGCCCACCGTGATACGCGGGCACTGCAGGCAATGATAGCCATCCTCTTGCAGGCGGCCGCGCGAGATGCTGCGCCATGACGTATGCGACACCACGCGGATCTCGTCATTACTTATGCGCAGGCGCACAACGGACAGTATGCCGGCTGTGCTTGCCGTATCGAAAAGGGTGTTGTCGCCGTCGCGGCGCTCGCCCGAGACCAGCAACACGTAGGCGTCCTGGTTTCCTCTTCCGTCCGTATATTCCACCACGTCGAAGTCGTAATCGAATATGCCGTCGCGCTCCACGTCGCCCTCGCCAAACCCAAGGGGGAAGTCCACGGGCGTGGGAGCGGACCACGTGCCGCTTGCCTTTGTGTGCACCACCAGGCGCGAGCGGCCATTGTCGCCGTAGCGCACCGAGGCGATGCGGAACAGGCATTCTACGCCGGCAATCATTGCCAGCTTCATGTGAGCTTCGCTGAGCACGCCAGCAAACAGCACGTTGTCGCTCGAGGGTTTTATGCCGCCACGCTCGTCCTCCGACACGCCGGCAGAATTGGCGTTGGGGTCCGCAACGGCGTTCGTTGCCTGACCGATGTAGGTGTACTCATACATCGGCGCGGCGTTTTCGCCGTTCTCTACCAGTGCATGGACGAAATGCTCGATCTGTCCCGTGTCGTCGCTTTCTGCATCCGCCTCGAGCTCAATGCGCGTGACCGCTTGATCCCAATCGCGCACGACAGACGCGACGTTTATCGCGGTGGCTGCAACCTCGGCACGTGCGAGTAGCTCGGCATTGGTGACGATGGTGGCCGATGCGATAAATTGCGGCACGCCGCCCGCCTTGATGTCGCTGGGCGTGCCGAAGCAGGCATCCAGCGTGTAAGGCGTATCTCCGCCCAATGCGAGTTCAGAGCGCTGGAGTACATACTGGTCGCCGTTATTCACCGACATATTCCACGAATCGAGGAGTGTGGGCCACGACCCCGACCAAGCCTTGGTGGTCCACTTGAACATTACGAACTGGAGTATCACATCGACATCGACGTCTGCACCCACGCGCAGCCGCGGAAGCTGGTGTCCATCTGCCTTCTCGTACCCAATGAACAGCGTGAGGGATGCGGCACCGCGCACGGCAGACGAAGCGACGCCTGCAACGCCGGCTCCAAAGGTGACGGCAAGTCCGATCTGGATGGTGAACGAGCCCGACGTGTTGGAATAGTCGAGCGAAATGTTCTTGAAAAACGCCGCGCCGCTGCCGTGCGTGTGGGCACCCACAGCGAGCGCCAGCTTCGCCAGCACCCAAGGGTTGACGTTTAGGAAAAATGGCACCGGTCCTAGGGTAAACTGCTCGGTCCAATTGAGGTCAGTTCTTACCTGGAAGAGGGCCTTAATATTGCCGTATGCAGGGTCGTTGTTGTTACCCCAGGTTTTGCCCACCCAATCGTAGGCGAGCGAGCCGTACAGCTGTGTGGCGATATCCATCGTGAACAGCGGCGTGCAATGGTGGCGAAGGAGCTTGGTGTTTCTTGGATCGGTGCCCGAACCGGCACTCATACTTTTGTACTGATTCCACTTCCCCTCCATCTCGTCGAGGTAGCGGTTTGCCTGCTTGGCGCCCGACTCACGCGGCGATTTCTTCCAGTATTCCGGATCAGGGTTGCCCGAATCGTTCATATAGCTGGCTGGTTTGTATCCTCCGCCAAACAGTACGTACCCGGCAAACGAGAAATCGAACAGAATGGGGAACGAGGGCATCCAGCACGTGAACTTATTACCACCGATGCCGGGAAACGATGCGGGGAAATCAAACGGAGTGATCTCTTGGTCCATAGTGGTGGGGACGATAGTGGTCGATCCGGATTCCGCCTTTGCCGCCGGCGCGGTAACAACGGCCATGGGGGAGGAGAGCGTGTAGGTTTTGTCCTGGTAGTCGAGGACAAAGCGCAGCTTGCATCCTTCTTCCAGAAGGCTCGACGCTGCATCGAGGAACTTGTCTTCGAGTGTGAACGTCGCCAGATTATCCGCGCTCGATGCGCTGGCCTTGATCTGACCAATCTGCGTGACGGTTTCGGTTGAGCTGCCCGCAGCGGGCATCACTTTATTGATATGCAATGTTGCCTGCCCGCCCTGCGGCAGATGAGCCTGCACGGTAAATGCGTGCGTATCGGGCTGCTCGTTTGCCGTGTCGTCCTTCGGCAATGCCATGAACGTGGCTTCAGCGTACTGGATGTCCCATTCGTCGAATGTGAGCTGGCGGAAGTACGGCTCGCCGTCGGAAAGCGGACGCGTGGGCGCGGTTATGGCGGTGCCGCCCTGGATACGCGCAAGGGGAATCTCGACATCGCGGTAGCCCGCCATGCTAATGGAGATGCCGCCGTTAAAGTCGTACGCGTCAAGGAGCTTTGCCTCGTCTACGTAGCCTTCCGAAAGCGAGGCAATCTCAAAGATGGCGGTGCCTTCGTCATCGGTCGTGGCGGCGAGCTGCTTGCCTGCGGCGTAGCGCGACGTGAGCGTGACCTGCGCTCCCTTGATGGGCATATTCTTGTTGGCGACGTCGACCACGACCACACCAAACATGGTGCGCGAGAGAACGAGCACCCTGAAGGGGTCTTTTTCGTCGGCATAGGCCGCGGTGGGCGCGAACGGCAGCAGGAAGGCATTTTCGCTTCCCGGCACGCGAGGCAACATGATGCTCGCTAGTGAGGACGCTCCGGCAACAAGTAACGAACGGCGATCAAGCATCTTGGGCTCCCATCCCGCAAATATCGGTGGAAATAATCCAATTTTGCGAGAAGACGCTTCGTGGCGGTAGTGCCGTTCAAGGGTCAAAATGTCCAAATTGATCGAGCGAAGCGCCGGGTTCCGGAACGCGTTCGATGCGCTTGGCAGCCCGGTCGCTAACGCAACATGTGCGCGACCAGCTCGGCGCGTGTGCCGATGCCAAGCTTTGCGTATACGCCGGATAGGCGGTTTTTGACGGTGCCCGGCGATACTCCCATATGGCGTGCGATTTCAGCGTTGGTCCATCCGCGGCAGGCGAGCATGGCCATGGTGAACTCTGTGGTCGTTAAATCGTCGGCAACGTCCTCGCCCGAATCGGGGTTGTGGATGCGCCGCCAGCCGTAGCTGAAGCGGTACGTGATCTCGATGATGCGTGCGAAGTCGTCAGGGTATTGCGTTTTTAGGCATGCCTCGATGAGCCCCTGCAAAAGGCCGTGGTGCTCGCCAATGAGCTCGATAAGGCCGTCGGGGCGCGCAATGTCCCAAGCGGCTCCAAAATGCGCTTTTGCGGCGTCGATGTCCTTGAGGCTCATGCATGCCATGGAAGCTGCCAGGTGCAGGAACAGTTCCGAGATGGGATAGCTTCCCTGTTTCATAATTAGGGCGTTTTCCGCCATGCCCAGGCTGCGGCCGTATTCGCCGCGCAGATACAAGGCGTGCGCCATCACGTAGCTGGCGAACAGTCGCAGGCCTTCGGGTAGGTGCGCCGCAAGTGGATAAAACTCTTCGGCAGAATACGGGGAAGGCAAGTGCAGCAGGACGCTCGCGGCCGAGGCGAACAGGATATGCGTGGCGTGGACGGCGGGCGATTCCTCGTCGGCCGGCGTATCGAGGATGCCCGCAAGGCACCGGCGGGCGTCGGCGATACGGTTGAGCGACAGACTGGCGTATCCGCAGATAAAGCATGCGGAATAGCGCAGCGCGGGATCGGTGACGTCAAGATAGGGGTGCGCCGTCTTGGCGGCGAGTGCGGCCTGTCCGCGAAAGTACAGCGCTTCTGCCGTGGCGATGGCGCGTGAATCGGGGTCGGAAATGCCTGCAACCGCAGCGTCAATCTGCCCCGGCACAAAGGCGGTGCACATCAACGGCATGGGAACGCATGGGTAGCCATCGCAGTCCATCTTCCATCTCCCAACAGCTGGCAACAATAGCAGCAATTGTACTCCTGTTGCTCGGGACTGGAATTTGTGGGTATCGCCTACGATTGTGCCGAACGTATAAAGGAAGAGTCTATTGGCGATGCTCCCAAGGTGGCTACCGAAGTCTAGCTGACCTTGGGATATAGAAAAACTGCCGCCCCTGCAAAAAGCTCTGTCGCAGCGATGGGAAACGTATCTCGTTCTGCATATAATGAGGTCATATGACGGTGCGTCTGCATACGCGCGGCGCATTTCCATCGAACCGAGAAGGAGCTCTGCATGGATCCCAACAAGCGTCCCGACGACATGGTGCGTATCACCACTCCCGAACTTGCCCAGGTGTTCATCGATGAGCAGGTCGCTGCAATCCGCGAGCAGATCGGCGACAAGAAGGTCCTGCTGGCTCTTTCCGGCGGCGTCGACAGTTCGGTTGTCGCGGCCCTGCTCATCAAGGCCATCGGCAAGCAGCTCATTTGCGTGCATGTGAACCACGGCCTGATGCGCAAGGGTGAGAGCGAACAGGTCATCGACGTCTTCAAGAACCAGATGGACGCTAACCTGGTCTATGTGGACGCGACCGATCGCTTCCTGGATAAGCTCGTGGACGTCGAGGAGCCCGAGGCCAAGCGCAAGATCATCGGTGCCGAGTTTATCCGCGTGTTCGAGGAGGAGGCCCGCAAGGTTGGCGAGGAGGTCAGTTTCCTCGCCCAGGGCACCATCTATCCCGACATTCTTGAGTCCCAAGACGGCGTGAAGGCTCACCACAACGTGGGCGGTCTGCCCGAGGATCTGCAGTTTGAGCTCTGCGAGCCCGTCAAACTGCTGTACAAGGACGAGGTCCGCGTCGTGGGTCGCGAGCTCGGCCTGCCCGAGAACATGGTCGAGCGCCAGCCGTTCCCCGGTCCCGGCCTGGGCGTCCGCTGCCTTGGTGCCATCACCCGCGACCGTCTTGAGGCGCTGCGCGAAGCCGACGCGATCGTGCGCGAGGAGATCGACAAGGCGGGTCTGACCATCTGGCAGTATTTTGCCGTCGTGCCCGACTTCCGCGCCACCGGCGTGCGCGAGGGCAAGCGCGCCTACGATTGGCCCTGTATCATCCGCTGCATCAACACCGTCGATGTCATGACCGCCGAGGTGCCTGAGCTCGACTGGGCGCTGCTCAAGCGCATTACCGCTCGCGTGACCGCCGAGGTCCCCGGTATTTGCCGCGTTTGCTACGACCTCACGCCGAAGCCCGTTGGCACGGTCGAGTGGGAGTAAGCTAACTCAGCTGGTAGGCGACGAGAACTAGCAGATGTGACAAAGGGACAGTCCCTTTGTCACATCCTCGATATTATGTGCGGGATGGTACGCCACGCGGCGTGCCATCCCGTTCGTTATTTTAATGAGCCGAGTGCGCGAGTGGGAAGAGTCACGAGCATGGTCGTTCCGCGCTCCGAGCTCTCTTCGACCTCGATGGAGCCGCCGTGGAGTGCGGCAATCTCCCAGACCAGTGCAAGCCCCAGCCCCACGCCGCCATATGCCCTGCTGCGCGATTTGTCGACGCGAAAGAAGGGCTGAAAGATGCTCGTCTGGTATTGCTCGGGAATGCCCGGTCCCTGGTCGCGCACGCGTAGCAGCACGCGGTCGCCTTCGGCGCAGGCGTTGATTTGCACGGTCGAGTTGGGCGCGCTATAGCGTATGGCGTTTTCGGTCAAGTTGAACAGCAACCGATAGATCAGCGTGTCGCTGCCGATCGTTTGCGCGTCGCCCTCACTTGTAAGCGTGATGTCTTTTTGCTCGGCAAGGGGTGCCAGGTCCGTGAGCACTTCTTCGATCATCGGCGCTAGGTCAATCACATCGTTGCAAGGGACACTGCGCAGCTCGCTCATCTCGAGCAGGGTCTTTGTCATGTGCGTCATTCGCTCGGTCTGCTCCTGCAGCAGCCCGAGCAGGCTCGCTGTATCGGCGTCGACGTCGGGGTGCTCGGCGCAAAACAGCTCAACCTGGGCCTGCATGAGCGCAAGCGGCGTGCGCAGTTCGTGCGCCGCATTGCCCGTAAACTGTCTTTGTGCGGAAAATCCCTCGTCAAGGCGGGTAATCATGTCGTTAAACGACGCGCTGCAGCGCCTGAGTTCAGAGGGCACGTCCTCGCTGATTTTTGTGTCGGCGAGGTTGTCGGGCCGCACGCTCTCGACTTGCGTCGCAAAGAAGCGCAACGGCCGCAGCGCATGTCCGCTCACAAAGTAGGCCAGCACGCCGCCGAGCAGCGTCACCGCCGCAGTTATATACCAGCTCGTCGCGCCAAACGATTCTTGGGCGTCGTTCACGACGATGGTCAGCGCGTCGTCGAGCTCTTTGTTTGTCGGGTCAAATGAGCTGGGCGAGGCCGCCTCCACCTTGCTGTGCGCCGATAGTTCATTGCCGATCGAGTCCATGTAGCGCATGCCGGAGTAGCCAACCAGGCAATTCATAAGTACGCAGGTTGAACATATCAGCAGTGCCGTCATCAACGTGATGCGCCACTGCAGCGACAGCCGCTTCATTTGCCGTCCTCCATAACGTAGCCTTCGCCGATTCGGTTGCGGATGGGGTCGTGCCCCAACGCGCCGCGCAGCTTTTTGCGCAGCGACGAGATGTGCACGCGGGTCGCGTTGCTAAAGCTGTTGACGCTGCTGTCCCATACATGCTCGATAAGCTCTTCCTGGCTCACCGGCCGCCCCTGGTTAAGCATCAGGTATTCCAAGATGCCGGTCTCCTTGCGCGTGAGGGATAGGGTCTCGCCGCCCACGGAGGCGAGGCGCGCCTTAGTGTCAAAGCTCAACAATCCACAGGTTAGAACAACGTCGCTTTGCGTAAAGCGCCTGAGCGTGAGGCTGCGTATACGTGCCGCCAGCTCGTCAAGATGGAACGGCTTGGTGAGGTAGTCGTTGGCGCCCGCATCGAGCCCCGCTACCTTGTCGGAGACCTCGCCACGTGCCGAGAGCACAAGCACCTTGGTCTCACAATCAGTTGTCCTGAGTTGCCTGAGCACGGTCATGCCGTCGACATGGGGGAGATTGAGGTCGAGCACGACAAGATCAAAGGTCTCGACATCGAGTAGATCGAGGGCCTGCTGCCCGTCGTAGCAGCAGTCGACGCTATAGGCCAAGTTGCGCAGGCTGCGTGCGATCGCATCGCACAGCGCCCGCTCGTCCTCGACGACCAAGATGCGCATAACGTTCTCCTTGCATAGTCATTCACGCTTAACACGGATTTTATAGTCGGTATGGTCCAATGGGTCGCGAAACGAAAGGAGTGGTCAGATTGTTCAAAGCGATTAAGCCTGTGGCGCAGGTGGCTTTGCTGATCGTTGGGGTAGCCATGGTTGGCTTTGGAATTATGCGCGGCGAGGCAGATGCCGTGCTGGCCAAGGCAATCAGGCTGTGCTTGGAGTGTATCGGAATTGGATAAAAGAAAAAACACTGCATCGCATCTTTTGGCGAGATTCCGCGGATTGATTCAGGCGGCGGCGACGCTTGCGACCAATATTCACCTGCCTAACTTTGCCAAGGGCGGTATCTACCAGGGAGCCGGCAAAGCCGTCTGCGTGCCGGGGCTTAACTGCTACTCGTGTCCAGCGGCCTCGGGTGCGTGCCCCATCGGGTCGTTTCAGTCGGTGGTGGGATCGTCTAAGTTCAGCTTTTCGTATTACGTCACCGGAACGCTCATTCTGATCGGCGTGCTACTGGGACGTTTTGTATGCGGCTTTTTGTGTCCGTTTGGATGGCTGCAAGAGCTTCTGCATAAGATTCCCAGCAAAAAGCTCTCCACGAAAAAGCTCAAGCCGCTCACGTACATCAAGTATGCCGTGCTACTGTTTGCCGTGGTGCTACTGCCCGTCTTGGTGGTTAACGATGTGGGTATGGGCGACCCGTTCTTTTGCAAGTACATCTGCCCGCAGGGTGTGCTCGAGGGCGCGATTCCGCTGTCCATCATGAATACGGGAATCCGCTCCGCGCTGGGAAAGCTCTTTTCCTGGAAGCTCGCGATCCTCATTGCGGTTGCGGTGCTGAGCGTGCTGTTCTACCGCCCCTTCTGCAAATGGATTTGCCCCCTCGGTGCGTTTTATGCGCTCATGAACAAGGTGTCGTTGCTGGGGATTCAGGTTGACCAGTGCAAATGCGTCTCGTGCGGTAAGTGCGCCAAAGTGTGCCAGATGGACGTGGACGTTACGCGTACGCCCAACCATGCCGAGTGCATTCGTTGCGGCAAATGCGTGGGCGCATGCCCCGTCGATGCCATTAGCTTTCGCTATGGGCTGGGTGTGACGGGCGACAAACCCGCGCAGCCCGCGCAAGCCTGCGAAAACAAATAGGTATCTATATAAGTTTCGATACAACGGAGGAACCATGAAACTGTCAAAAATTGCGGCCCTGCTGATGCTGCCCGTGCTGGCGCTGACTCTCGCGGCGTGCTCTGCCCCCAAGGGCGACGCGAAGGATGCTACGAGCGGCGATGCGCAGATTGCCGAGCTCATAGCGCAAAAGCCGTCAAGTGCCGAGGAGGCGGCCGAGCTGTATCAGCAGCTGCTGCAAAAGGAAAACGAGATCTTTGCGAGCGATAACGCCCTATGGGAAAAGGTGTTCCTTGCGGCCAACAAAGACACCCCCATGATTGAGGACGGCAAGAACTACGGTGACTTCTTGCTCGATACCATCGAGGGCGCCAAGGATCAGTTTGCGGCTGACGAGCTTAAGACGCTTAAGGCCGGCGCGCAGCAGGTCAAGGAGATCGAGGACAAGCTCATGGCGCTGGAGAAGGAGTTCCCCGGATGTGGCAGCACGCCCGGCGAGGGGGAGAGCGTTGATGCCTCGACCGCGGGTATGACCAACGGCGAGAGCGGGGAGACGAAGTTCCCCAGCTTTAAGGGCAAGGACTTGGACGGCAACGATGTAAACAGCGACGAGCTGTTCTCCAAGAACAAGGTCACCGTCATGAACTTCTGGTTTACCACCTGCAAGCCGTGCGTGGGAGAGCTGGGCGATCTGGAGAAGCTCAACAAGGAGCTTGCCGAGAAGGGCGGCCAGGTCGTGGGCGTTAATTCCTTTACGCTCGATGGCAACAAAGACGAGGTGGCTGATGCCAAGGACGTGCTTTCCAAGAAGGGCGTGACGTATAAGAACATCTGGTTTAAGTCGGACAGCGAGGCCGGAAAGTTCACCTCCAACCTGTACTCGTTCCCGACCACCTACGTGATCGACCAGAACGGTAACATTGTGGGAGAGCCGATCATGGGCGGCATCAACTCCGCTGAGCAGCGCGAGGCGCTCAACAAACTGATCGATCAGGCACTCGCGAAGAGCGAACAGTAAGTCCGTGGGACAGACAACTGAAGGGGAGTCGCTGGAAACAGCGACTCTTTTTTCTGCTTCGGGGTAGCATCATGGGTATACGTCGAAAGGGCACGCAGCTTTTCGTGCATTGCCTGAGCGGTGCGCGAAGCAACCAAGCTGTGAGTTTTCTTAAGCGTTCTGGGTATGGCAGTGTCAAGAATATCGGCGGCATAAGCGGCTACACGGGAAAGGTGGTGCGTTAGCTATGAAGGTGGTTATCGTTGGAGGCGTCGCGGGCGGCGCATCGGCGGCGGCACGTTTGCGCAGACTCGACGAGCAGGCCCAAATTGTCATCTTTGAGCGCACGGGTTTTGTATCGTATGCCAACTGTGGGCTTCCGTACTACATTGGCGGCGTGATAGAAGAAGAGAGCGCATTGACGCTGCAGTCTCCCAAGGGCTTTTGGGATCGCTTTCGCATTGCGGTCAAGACGAGTCACGAGGTGTTTGCCATCCATCCCGATTCGCATACGGTCGAGGTTCGCAATATGCTGACGGGCGAGGAATTTGTCGAGACGTATGACAAGCTCATCCTGTCGCCGGGTGCAAAGCCGATTCGCCCTGCGTTGCCGGGCATCGACTCGGATAAAATCTTTAGCCTACACACCGTTGAGGACACGCTGCGTATTCACAGCTATGTTCGAGAGCGGCGACCGAGCAGTGCCGTCGTGATCGGCGGCGGCTTCATTGGCGTCGAGACGGCGGAGAATCTGTGTGAGCTGGGGCTCCAGGTGACCCTTCTGCAGCGTCCCGTCCAGCTTATGAACAACCTGGATTACGACATGGCGACCCTTTTGCATACCGAGGTGCGTGAGCACGGTATCGATCTGCGCCTCAAGGCCGATGTGACAGGTTTTGAGGAAGTTGATGGCCGCGTTGTCACCCATGTTGCGGGCGATGACCCTATCGGAGCCGATATGGTGCTGCTTGCCATTGGCGTGGCACCTGAGAGCCATCTGGCGCAAGAGGCGGGGCTCGAACTGGGCATCAAGGGGGCTATTGTGGTCAACGACCGCATGGAGACCTCTGCTGCCGACGTGTATGCCGTGGGCGATGCCGTGCAGGTCACGCATCAGGTGACCGGCGAGGACGCGGTCATTTCGCTCGCCGGCCCCGCCAACAAGCAGGGGCGTGTCGTCGCCGATGTCATAGCCGGCATGGACAGCTGCTACCGCGGATCGTTGGGCTCATCGGTTATCAAGGTATTCGACTTGACGGCGGCAAGCACGGGACTATCCGAAAAGGCAGCACGCGCGGCGGGAATTGACTGCGACAGCGTGGTCCTGTCGCCCGGTTCGCATGCGGGTTATTATCCGGGTGCAACGCCCATGACCATGAAGGTTGTCTTCGAGAAGCAGGGATTGCGCCTGCTGGGTGCGCAAATCGTGGGCATCGATGGTGTGGACAAGCGTATCGACGTTCTGGCGACTGCCATCCAGGCAGGCATGCGCGGCGATAGGCTTAAGGATTTGGACCTAGCATACGCGCCGCCGTATTCATCGGCGAAGGATCCCGTCAATATGGCGGGCTTTATGATCGAGAACCTCAATCGCGGCATACTGGCGCAGTGGCATTGGGAGGATGAGCCCAACTTGCCACGCGATGGCAGCGTGCAGCTGCTCGATGTTCGTACGGAAGGGGAGTATGAGCGCGGGCATATCGATGGTTTCGTAAACATTCCCGTCGATGATCTGCGCAATCGCCTGGGCGAGCTCGACCGGGCCAAGCCGGTCTACGTGATTTGCCAGAGCGGCATTCGCAGCTACATTGCTTGCCGCATTTTGGCGCAGCATGGCTTTGAGTGCTTTAACTTCTCGGGCGGCTATCGCTTCTTTGTGGCCGTGACTGAGGCTCGCCGCGGCAGCGCTAACGTTATGCCGTGCGGGCTCGAAAAGTAGCGCGCATTGGAATGTGACAAAGTGACAGCCTCTTTGTCGCATCGGGGATGTTATATGCGGGATGGTGCGCCATGCGGCGTGCTGTCCCGTTCGTTTTTTGGCGCGGTTCGTTACACTCCTCACTGGTATCGGCCAAAAATGAGGATAGAGTAGGACAAACGCGCCGAACGTGAACGGCGGGGGAGCGGGCGAGCGCGCCCGCGCGAGAGAGGTTGCCGTCCATGCTGGATCTCAGAGTTATTTGCAAAAGGTACGTTACGCAGTCGTTTACGCAGGTAGCGCTCGACAGCGTAAGCCTGTCTTTTCGCGATAACGAGTTCGTAGCCATTCTGGGTCCCTCGGGTTCGGGTAAAACTACGATGCTCAACGTCATCGGTGGACTCGATCATTTCGATTCGGGCGATCTGCTGATCGACGGCATCTCGACCAAGGACTTCAACGACCACGATTGGGATGCCTATCGCAATAATCGCATCGGCTTTGTGTTCCAGAGCTATAACCTCATTCCGCACCAGAGCATTTTGGAAAACGTGGAGTTGGCGCTTACGCTCGCGGGCGTGGGGCATGCCGAGCGCCGCCAACGTGCGCGCAAGGCGCTCGAGGCAGTCGGTCTGGGCGAGCACGTTGACAAGCGCCCGAGCCAGCTTTCGGGCGGGCAGATGCAGCGCGTGGCCATTGCCCGCGCCCTGATCAATGACCCCGAGATTGTGCTGGCTGACGAGCCGACCGGCGCCTTGGACTCAACGACGTCCGTCCAGGTCATGGATTTGCTCAAGGACGTTGCGCGCGACCGTCTGGTCATCATGGTCACGCACAATCCCGAGCTGGCGTACCAGTACGCCACGCGCATTGTCAACCTGGCGGACGGCAAGGTCACCGACGATTCAGATCCCTTTGATGCTGCCGAGGCCGCGCGTCGCGAGGCCAAGCCCACGCGCAAAACCTCGATGAGCTTTGTGACGGCGCTTGGGCTTTCTGCCCGAAACCTCATGACCAAGAAGGGCCGCACGGCCATGACGGCCTTTGCAGGTTCGATTGGCATTATTGGCATCGCGGCGATTCTGGCGCTCTCCAACGGCGTAAACGGCTACATCAAAAAGGTCGAGGAGGACACACTCTCGAGCTACCCGCTTACGATTTCCAAACAAGATTATGACCTGTCATCCATGATGGGCGGGAATGGGACTGCGGATGACGATACGTCCAAGAACGAGGGCTCGTCCGACGGCAGCACTGACGGCAAGGCTCGGGGAACCGATAAGATTCCTGTGGTCACGGCCGTAAAGGATATGTTTGCGAGCGTTAAGTCCAACGACATGACGAGCTTTAAGGCATGGCTCGATGCCGGTGGCGACGGCATCGATAAAGAGGTCAATGCCATCCAGTACGGCTATGGCGTGACGCCGGTTGTCTATCGTGCGGGCAAGGGCGATGAGAAGCCTGTCCGGCTGGTGCCCAACGCTATGACCGAGGCCATGAGCGGCGGCGCGAGTTCGGCGGCGACGGTGAGCATGGAATCCATGGGAACCTCGGTCTTTAACGAGATGATTGACGACCAGAGCCTGCTCGACAGCCAGTACGATGTTGTTGCCGGCCATTGGCCTACGTCAGCCAACGAGGCCGTGATGGTGCTTTCGAGCCGCGGAACGGTGGGCGACTACACGCTCTACAGCATCGGCGCGCTGGATATCGATGAACTCAACGATCTGGTAAACAGCGCCATGACGGCCGACGGCAAGGTCGAGACGCCCGAGACCGGCAGCGACTTTACCTACGACGACGCGCTGTCCACGGCGTTTAAAGTGTTGTCGCCGGCCGATGCCTATCGCAAAAACGAAGAGACCGGCATGTGGACCGACATGTCTGGCGATGCCGACTTTATGACGGCCAAGGTTGCCGACGGTATTGACGTGCGTATTGTGGGCGTGGTGCGACCGAACGAGATGGCCAACGCGAGCGCGTTGTCTCCGGGTATTGCCTATACACACGCGCTGACTCGCCAGCTTATGGAGCGCGCCGCCGATTCACAGATAGTGCAGGAGCAACTTGCCCACCCCGAGACGGATGTCTTTACGGGCAAGACCTTTGACGAGTTGCAAGGCGAGGCCAAGCAGGGCGTGGATCTGGGCAGCATGTTCAGTGTGGACGAGGCGGCGTTGAAGAGCGCGTTCTCGTTCGATGCATCTGCACTCTCGGGTGCTGCCGGTGGCATGGATCTTTCGGGCATCGATTTGTCGGGCCTGGATATTGACCTTTCGGGCGTTGGCAAGGACATCGACTTCAGCGACATCATGGCCAAAGCGCCGGCCCCAGATTTCTCGGGCATCTTTGACGGTCTGGAGCTCACGCCCGAGCAAATGCAGCAGGTGGGAACGCTTGCCAACCAACTGTTTGAGGGCTTTTTGCAGTCTGATCAGTTTAAGGCGCTGTCGCCCGAAGATCTTAAGGACGCGTCGAAGCTCGCCGCCGCGTTCTCGACGTATCTTGAGAGTGATGCGGTAGCCCAGCAAATCCTGGCCCAGCTCAAAGCGCTCGGCGGCGATGCCCTGGTAGAGCGCCTGCAGCACGCGATGACCGACTATGTGCAAAAGCAGCTGGCTCCGTATCTGCAGCAGGCTATGGACCAGGTCATGAAGACGATCAGCGAGCAGATTGCGACGACGGTATCGTCCCAGCTCAAGGCGGGCGCAGCAGGGCTTATGGATCAGATGGCGACGCAGATGTCTTCGAGTTTTACCAACCTGGCGAGCGCTATGCGTGTGGATGCGAGCGCCTTTGCTCGTGCCATCCATTTCAACATGGACGCCGAGGACCTGAGTTCGCTCATGATGAGCTATGCCAAGGCGTCGCAGCTCACCTACGATAACAATCTGACCACGTTGGGCTATGCGGATGAGGCAGATCCCATCTCGGTTAAGATTTTCCCGCGCGACTTTGAGGCCAAGGAGCGCGTACTCGATCACATCGATGCGTATAACAAGCAGGTCAAAGCCGCCGGCCACGACGAGCAGGCAATCTCGTACACCGACTACATGGGCATTATCATGGGTTCGGTAACCGACATCGTGAACACCATCAGCTTGGTGCTCATCGCATTTGTGAGCATCAGCTTGGTCGTCAGCTCCATCATGATCGGCATCATCACCTACATCAGCGTGCTGGAACGTAAAAAGGAGATTGGCATCCTGCGCGCGATCGGCGCGTCGAAGCGCAATGTGGCCAACGTGTTCAACGCCGAGACTTTCATCGAAGGCCTCATTGCTGGCGTCTTCGCCATCGTCGTCGTGGTGCTCGTGAGTTTTCCGGTCAATGCCTGGGCGCTTGCGGTCAAACAGGTCCCCAATCTGATGAGCCTGCCCGTGCAGGATGCGCTGGTGCTCATCGCGATTTCGGTGTTGCTGACGGTTGTCGCTGGCCTGCTGCCGGCCCGCAGCGCATCCAAGAAAGACCCCGTGGAGGCCCTACGTTCCGAATAATGTGACAAAGGGACAGCCCCTTTGTCACATTCATCTCCCTGCACCTAGTTCGTTTTGCCCATCAGCGTGATGCGGATGGTTGGATGGGTGTACTCGTCAAACTCGTCCTCGGGATCCGTGTCAAACGAGTAATACGCTTTGATGGGGTCGTCACTCGTCCTGATAGAGATTCTCTCGTAGAGCGAGCCGTTCAAAAAAGCCTGCCTAAACTCTTCGGGGAGCTTCTGCGGTGCTAGGAGCTCGGGGCTTGCGGTCTTGACGTCTATGGTTTGGACAACAGAGGAAAGCGCGTCAAGGTCGAGCTCGATACGGGCAAGGTTGTCCTCGAGGCTCGCGTCGGGGTCAATCTCTGCCGCGTAGCTCACTTCCGTGAGCGTTCCCTTGTTGTCAAAATCCATGTACGTATAGGTCTTTTGGGTATCGGAGTCGCCGTCGTGCAGATAACCGCGGACGTGATAGCCGTAATCTTGATATCGCTCGTAGGGGTCATCGGCGGATACGTACTCGCATGCGGGCTCTAGCGTCTTGCGGGCGATGGCGATCTGCTCGGCCGCGGCCGCGGCGTTCTGTTGCATCTCGATGTTTCCCTGCGCCAGCTGCGGGATATAGGCACCGCACACGATTGCGAGGGGCAGTGCCACAAGCGCGACGATCCACTTTTTTGCACGGGGGATAGGCACGCCACAGGCCTCTGCCATGGCCTTTGCGTTGGCAAAGCTTTCGGCAAGCACGTCTGCCGCGGTGGCGACGGCGCCTACGGCAGCGGCGACTTCTGCCGCACCGCCCAGGTTGCGTGCGGTCTCATTGTCGCTGTTCTTGAGCAGACGCGCGGCGGCCTGCGTGCCAACAACGCCTGCAATTTGTGCCGAGCGGTCTTTCTCAGCCTGCTCGACGACGAGTCGGTGCTGCATTTCTTTCCACTGCTTGCCGCGCATGCCAAAGCGCGGCGCGAGCGCGCAGTAGCAGAAGATGGCGAGCTCGACGGCGGTGAGCGCCAAGGCGGTCATCATGCCCGTCTCCTGGAAGCTTTCATGATGGAAGACGATATCGTCAATCATTTCGAAGGGAATGATCAAAAAAGGCAGCACAAACGCCATGGCAAGCGCCGCGCCGGCAACCTTGGGACAGATGCAGTATCGCTGGATGCGCTTGCGTTCTTGTTCGGAAAGTGTAGCCATAGCTGCTCCTTGATGTCGTGGCGGTCGTTGCGGCGCATGGGGTGCGGGGCGCATCAGTTTGAGCTAGCGCTGGATAAGAACATAGAGCAAGATGCTCATCGCGATGAGCAAGAAGCCTGCGATGTTAAACATCAGTGTGGCAAAGTTGCCCACGATGGGGCGTTCGACATAGCTTTTGTCTGGGTTGCTGGGGTTGTAGTACACGGTCATTTGGCTACCGAGGGGCCAAAGCTGCTCCGCGAGGGTGCCTAGGCGGGCGATGGGGCCTGTCTGCACGTGCAGCCAGCCCTTGGCGTCTTCGTAGGCGGTGGCTTGCGTGCGGATGGGGAGTCCCGACAAGCTTTTGGTCTTTATGCCACGGAATTGTTTTTTCGCGCGGTATTGCGTGCCGTCGACGGCGTATTCCAAAACGGGATACATCCTGCCTTCGCCCATAAAGCGATGGTCGATGACCGTTCCCATGGTCACGGCGGTACAGGCCTTGGCTTTCTTGCGAGCGGCGGCTTTCATGAGCGCGCTCACTCCGATAAGCAGGATGCCGATGCCCCCAACCAAGATGAGCGCGAGCAGGGATATCTGCGACGTGGTCACGGCGTTCTCCTTTGGTGCGATACCGTCATATGTGACCCAGTATAGAGGATCCCGCCATCGATGAGCTATTGCGGGGGGGGGTCAATTCTGAATGTGACAAATGGGCTGTTCCTTTGTCACATCGGGGACTGCGGAATCGAGGTCTAATACTTTTCCCGAGAAGTGAACGAGTGAAAACGGACTCCCGAAGCATCGACACTTTTGGCGTGCAATTTCCTGCGGTTTTGCCAGTCAAATCCTGCGGTTTTGACGCCTAAAAATGTCAATGCTTCGGGGGTCCAAATACAGCCGTTCACTTCTCGGGAAAAGTATTAGACCTCGAAATATGGGCGGCGTTCGCGAACGGCAACTAGCTTGCGTCCGGTAGCCGGCACTTGGGGCAAAGGGACTGCTCTTTTGCCCCTTCACCATTGCATCGTATCTGGTGTGGAAAAAATATCGCCTGCGTTCTCGCGCCTGCGAAGAGTTCCTGAACCGCTTGAATGGGACGTGACAAAGGGACTGTCCCTTTGTCACATTGATTTGAGAGTGGATGTTGATGAATTTATCGCTGGCCCCTATGGAGGGGATTACCGGGCATGTGTTCCGTCGCGTGCATGCGGAGTGCTTTGGCGCGCTCGATTGTTATTACACGCCGTTTTTGCCGCCGCCGCGGGTGGGCAACCGCTTTGGTGGCAAGGCGTTTAAAGAGGTCGATCCTGCCAATAACCAGGGGCTTAACGTAGTACCTCAGCTGATGTCCAAGAATGCGGACGAGTTTGTGTGGGCGGCGCAGGTGCTCGCCGAGATGGGGTACCGCGAGGTCAATCTCAACCTTGGCTGCCCCTCGGGTACGGTTGTTGCCAAAGGCAAGGGTTCGGGCTTTCTGCGCAACCTGGATGAGCTCGAGGTGTTCTTGAGCGACGTGTGCGAACGCTCACCCTTGCCGGTGTCGGTCAAGACCAGGCTGGGGTTGGAAAGCGATGACGAGTACGAACGCGTGCTCGACCTCTATTGCCGCATGCCGCTGGCAGAGCTGATCGTGCATCCGCGCGTGCAAAAGGACCGTTATACGGGCTCGCCGCGTAAAGAGTTTTACGGCGAGACGTTGGAGCGGGCGCCGTTTCCCGTGGCCTATAACGGCGACATCTTTGATCTTGAGGACATGGATGCGCTGGTGGGGGCCTATCCCGGAACACGCCACGTAATGTTGGGGCGCGGCTTGCTTGCGAATCCCGCGCTGGCTCGCATGGTTAAGGGCGGCCCTGCCGCCACGGCTGCCGACTTGCAGCGCTTCCATGACACGCTGTTTGCGGCCTATGCGGACGAGATTGGAGGCAACGCGGTCTTTCGCATGAAGGAGTGGTGGTTCTACGCCAAATGCGCCTTCGCCGATCCCGCTACCGTGCACAAGCTCGTGCGCAAGACCAAAAAGGTCGATGAATATCGTGCCGCCGTCGAGCGCGTCTTTCGTGAACAGCCGCTTGCGCCTACCGCGCGCTTTTGCGGCTAGTTAGTCATCGGGGACGTTCTTTAACGACTACTCATTTAAGTGCGTCCCCAACGACTATGTTGCAAAAGCTGTACGTCAGCACCCAAAGATGTCGAAAAAAGTCGACTTTGGATGCTGACATACACGTTTGGGTTCGGCGGGGGACTAGGCAATCCTTGCGTCAAGGGTAATGAGCTCCCTGAGCCGCTCTGCGCGTGTCTGCCCATGACGCTTTGCCTTTGCGTCAAATGCTTCAAGAACCGATTCACCCACACGTGCCGATAAAACAACGCTTGGTTCATCGGAAATCGGCGGCCTTCCCAACTTGACGGTGTGGCCCTTTGGCCACTCATCTTTTTCGTATGCCGCTGCGGCTTTTTCTAGCTCACCGGGAGCAAACCCCATCATCTTTTCGAGCTGCTTGGCGTCCATAGTGCCTCCTATCGATCGATTCCGATTTCCCTGAGCACCTTGCGCGTAGGAGGGACAAGGGCGTGGTAAATGATGTAGCCATCCCGATCGGGGCAACATCGAGCGATGAGCTCCATGAGGCGGCTTCTCTTTTTGTATACAATTTTGTAGACAAAAATACAAGTAACTAGTCATTTAAGAACGTCCCCAATGACTACCTGTGGTGGGCCCATGCAAAAAGCTGTACGTCAGCATCCAAAGATGTCGAAAAATGTCGACTTTGGATGCTGACGTACATGTTTGTGCCGTATGGGTTTGTGCGTTGGGGCCGGCCGACCGCAATAGAACGCTAGAGCAGGTTCTTCTGTATCCACGCGATGATGTCACCCGACTCGTAGAGCGGTGCGCCGTCAATGAACAGGCAGGGAACCTGCCGCTTGCCGCCGATGGCGATGAGTGCCTGCTCGGCTTCGGTATCGGTCGAGATGTTGCGCTCGGGGATGGTCACGCCGTTATCGGCCAGGAAACGCTTGACCTTTATGCAATACGGGCAGCCGGTCATAACGTAGAGCGCGAGCTCGTGATCAGTAGCCATAGGTCTCCAATCGGTTGAGGTTTCGATTGAAATACCCAAAGCCGCCGCGGTCTATGCACGCGTCAACGACGACTCGATTGCCTGTACCAGAAACGCCGTGGCTCCGGTGCCGCAGGGGTTGTCGTAGTAGTCAACAAAGCGCTGGTCGGCAAGATAACCATTGGCGAGGCCCAGGTATGCTTCGTCCTGGGGCTCGTGTCCCCAGTTAAGGCCAATCCATCGGCGGTGCATTGCGACAAGCTTGCGGGCTTCGTTACTCTTTGGATCGCCGTCACCCATGGCAATCGAGAGCTGGCCCAGAATAGCGCGTTCAAGTTCCTTCATGTCGTTCCATGTCTCGGGATCCATATCCAGCAGTGCTTCGTTTGCGGCGTCGATCGCCTCGTCGCCATAGCGCGCTCGCGCCTCGGCACCGTAGCGCTCCTCGTTTTCCTGCACGGTGCGCCAGCGCTCCAGTTGCGGCAGCACGGCGCCCATGAGCGAGACGGCTTCATCGAGCGACATGCCGGTGTTTTGTGCCAGACGCGGGGCACAATCCTCAATCATCGCCTCCATGGTGGTGTCATAGGTGTACTTGCCGTGGTCGTAGCACCACTTGCAGTAATGATCGGTCGCGGCGCCCGTGGCGTCGGTGCCGTAGTCGTCGGGCGTGAGTATCATGCCGCAGCTCTGGCAATAGTGCTCGGGCATTTCGAGCAGGTGGGGCAGCGGCTCTCCGGTTACGGCGGCAATGAGCTTCATCATATCGATGCCCGGGGTGACTTCGCCGCGCTCCCAGCGGCTGACGGCTTGGCGCGTGACATAGAGCTTGGCGGCAAGCTGCTCTTGGGTGAGATTGTTGGCGCGACGGACGGCGATGAGCTTTTCTGCGAAGGCCATAACGGCTCCTTTCTGCTGGTTGATGGCTTAAGCATACGCGGCGGCAGGCACCCTTCCAAGCAACCGTTGGTTGCATGCAGATGGCGATGAGCGGGAATCGCGGCCCCTCGCCCGCGCACCAGTGCCGTACAATGACCGGCATGGAACCTATTGCACACATACATACCGACCTGCCGCAGAAGTTCGGCATTCCGCGCAACAGCTTTTTGGCGCCTCATCTTGAGGGGCGCATCGTCTTTGAGCAGGAATTTGCCTTTAACGCGGCAGTTGAGGGCCTGGACTCCTTCTCTCACCTATGGCTGCTCTGGCGCTTTGAAAACGGAACGCCCGGCGGCACGGCGGAAGACATCGCCGCCGATGCCAAGGCGCAGGACAGGTCCGGCACCAACGCCAAGTGGTCGAAGACCGTGCGTCCGCCGCGCCTGGGCGGGGCCGAGCGCGTGGGCGTGTTTGCCACACGCAGTCCGTTTCGCCCTAATCCTATCGGTCTCACCTGCGTCAAGCTCGACCGCGTGGAGCTTACCGACGACGGTCCCATCATTCATGTGCTGGGAGCCGATCTGCGCGACGGCACGCCCATCTACGACATTAAGCCCTACATTCCGTTTGCGGACTGCCACCCGGATGCAACGGGCGGCTGGATTGAGGATACGCCGTGGCAAGAGCTCGATATCGAGTTCCCGCAAGCGCTGCAGGAGATGGTCCCGCCCACAAAGCTCCCCGGGTTGGTCGAGGTCCTTCGCCAGGATCCGCGCCGCGCGGGTAGCAAACACGAGCCAAACCGCGTCTACCATCTGGCTTACGCTGGGCTTGACATATCCTTTACGGTTGATGGAACCAGGTTGACGGTAGCCGCCGTCAACGACGCGCGGGATTAGCCGGCCATTCGCCGGCGCCCGCCAAATTCAACGCCAAACCCCATGCCAAAACCGCCCACGCTGGTGGACAATAACGCCTACCAAAACAATCCGCTTTGCACGGGAGCTCAGCATGAAATACGACTTTACTTCGCTTATCGACCGCCACGGCATGGACGCCATCGCCGTTGACTCCTGGGGCGAAATCCCCGGCATGGCTCCGAACGCACCCGACGAGGGCTTCGACCGCATCCCCATGTGGGTAGCGGACATGAACTTTGCCACGGTGCCCACGGTCCAGGAGTACATCATTCAGCGCGCCCAGCATCCCATGTTTGGCTATTTCGATCCGCGCCCCGAGTACTTCGACCGTATCATCGAATGGCAGAGCCGCCGTAATGGCGTCGAGGGTCTGCTCCCGGAACATATCGGCTACGAGAACGGCGTGCTGGGCGGTGTCGTGTCGACCCTGCGCGCGTATGTCCAGCCGGGCGATGCGGTGCTGGTCCACAGCCCTACCTACATCGGCTTTACCAAGTCCATCGAAGCGGCGGGCTATCGCATTGTCCACAGCCCACTCAAGCTCGACGACCAGGGCGTGTGGCGCATGGACTTTGAGGACATGGAACGCAAGCTCACCCAAAACCACGTTCATGCCGCGGTGTTCTGCTCGCCGCACAATCCCTGCGGGCGCGTATGGGAGCGCGACGAGATTGAACGCGCCATGGACATCTATCGCCAGCACGATTGCGTGGTGATCTCGGATGAGATCTGGTCCGACATCATCCTGCCGGGTCACAAGCATATCCCGACGCAGTCGGTGAGCGAGGATGCCCGCATGCGCACGGTCGCCCTCTATGCGCCGAGCAAGACGTTTAACCTTGCGGGCCTGGTCGGCAGCTACCACATCATCTATAACGAGACGCTGCGCGACCGCGTGAGCGCCGTGTCCAATAAGACCCACTACAACGAGATGAATGTCCTTTCGATGCACGCGCTTATCGGTGCCTACCAGCCGCAGGGCTACGAGTGGCTCGATGAGCTCAACGAGGTCATCGAGGGCAACATTGACTACTTCTGCGATTACGTGGACGAGCATTTTGAGGGCGTGTCCTATTCGCGCCCGCAGGGCACGTACATGGTGTTCCTGGACTGCACCAAGTGGTGCCGCGAGCATGGCTGCGATATTCAGTGGCTGCTCGACGAGGGGGCGCGTGTGGGCGTGGGCTATCAGGACGGCCGTCCATTCCGTGGACCCTGCCACATTCGCGTGAATCTGGCACTGCCGCTTTCGCGTGTAAGGGAGGCGTGCGAGCGCCTGGACCGCTACGTTTTTGGGGTATAGGGGGCGCTCGATTCGAGTGCTGCCCCATGTGCCCACGCCGTCAAAATGCGTGGGCACATGGGGTGCAGAGGGTAGCGAGCGCGTTTTCGGCATTCGCTACTTTTCATGAATCTGCTTGCCGCAAAGATGTTCAATCGAAATCTCGTAGAGTTGGACGCCCTTTATGTCTTTGGCGATCTCCTCCTCGACTTCTTCGGCAGAAGGGTAGTACTTAAGCGCGAGCTGACGGACTTTGTCCTCGATAAACGCGGGCGCTTCATCTACCAGGCGACAACGACCAAAGACAACGGTACTCATAACGTAGGGAGCCCAGTCGCCGTCCTTGTACCACTCGTTGCCGTAAACGGTAAAGCAGACTTTATCATCATGCTTGAGTGAATCGACCTTGTGGCCAGCCTTGGCGCCATGGAAATAAATCTTGTCGTGCTCGGCGTCAAAGAAGTAGTTGACGGGAATGGCATAGGGGTAGCCATCATCGCCGTTGACGGCAAAGACGCCGCGCTTGCAGGTAGCGAGCAGTTCGCGCGCTTTCTCGTCGGTGATGGCGCGTTTCTTTCGACGTAAGGGCCTAAACATTGTTGGCTTCCTTTCTACTGCGCATGGTGGTTGAGCACAAACTATAGCGAAACAGCCCCGTTTTTCTTGATACAGGCGAGTGTGTTTTTGAGCTTGCTAAAGTCGAGCGGTTTGGGCAGATGGGCGTTCATGCCGGCGTCGTGTGCCGCCTTGGCGTCTTCGGCAAAGGCGTTGGCGGTGAGCGCGATGATGGGGATGTCGGCCGCATCGGCCTTTTCGCTCAGGCGGATCGCGCGGGTTGCCTCGTAGCCGTCCATGCCCGGCATCATGATGTCCATCAGGATCGCATCGAAGCTGCCGGCGGGACGACCAACATATAGATCGACCGTTTCGTTGCCGTCGGCGGCGCGAGTCACGACGATGCCTTCGCTTTCGAGCAGAGCTTGGGCAATCTCGGCATTGAGTTCGTTATCTTCTGCCAAAAGGACGTTCATGCCGGCGAGCGAGCAGCTGGTTACCTGCGTGTCTGCACATTCTTTTATCTGAGGGTTCTTGTCGATATCGAGCGGAATCCGGACGTCAAACGTACTCCCCACGCCAACCTCACTCGAAATCTCAATCGTGCCGCCCATCATATCGATGAGCGATTTGACGATAGACATGCCAATGCCGGTTCCTTGGAACTTGCTGCGCGCATCGTCGCCTTCCTGGGCAAACGGCTCGTAAATGTGTGCCAAAAACTCGGATGTCATACCAATGCCGGTATCCGAGACGCTAAAGCAAAACACGGCGTGCTCGTCGTCGACCGGTTTGATGGTCGATGAGAACGTGACGGTGCCTCCGTGCTTGTTGTACTTGATGCTGTTGTCGAGCAGGTTGACAAGGATCTGCCGAATATGGGTGGGGCTGCCGATCATATATTGGTCGACAGCGTAGGGCTCGCTGGTATCGAGCATGGTTATGCCACGGTCTGATGCGCGGAGCTTGCACAGTACGAGCGCATTGTCGCACAGCTCTTTAAGGTTGAATGATTCGTGCTCGAGCGTCACTTTGCGCTCCTCGATCCTGCCCATCTCGAGGATGTCGTTAATCAGTGACAGCAGGTGATTGGCGGCAACGCGCGCCTTGGCGCGGCTTTCGCGGGCGACCTGCATGTCGCCTTCTCTCAATTCCTCAATTTCGATAAGACCCAGGATGCCGTTGAGCGGCGTGCGGATGTCGTGGCTCATGCGCGTGAGGAAAGCGGTTTTGGCGGCGTTGGCGGCATCGGCTTTCTGCCGTTCCTCCTGTGCGCGGTAAAGCGACCAGACAAGGATGACGATGCCGGTGAGCAAAATGCAGATGACGACTGCCGCAATGACGATGCGGTTGCGGTAGAGAAGTCGGAACGCATCCGATTCTTGCGCCGAGTACGATGTGGGGAAATAGCTGTTTGCAGAGAGCGATTCACCTGCATTGACGATGCCCTTATTGATGATTCCCAGCAGCTCGGGCTTGCCGCGCGAAATTAAACACGATAGTTGCGCCGTGTTGGTGAGTTCCTGTGTTTCGAAATCCTCGATGTCGTAGATGTCGCGGAGAGTTTCCAGGCGCGTGCTGGGGACAATGATGCAACGTGCCTTCCCCTCATTGAGGGCTTTGAGCACCTCGCCGTCATTCGAATACTCGGTTACCGTTGCGTTCGGAAAGAGACTTTCGAGCTCAAAACGGTTAACGATTGTGCTCTTTGTACAAGCGATGTTCTTAAGGTCGCTGTTCAGGTTTTTGCCACTGTGAATGGCGGTCAGCGAAACCGTTCCCATCGAGTTTGACTGGATGACCCCTGTCTGCTCGGCGAGCCAGTAGTCGCGAAACAACGGCAGGGCGACATCGATGGTTCCGTTGGAAAGGGCTTTGATCATTTGCTTGTTGTTCGAGAGTGCGATTGTTTTGACCGTAATGTCAAACTTGTCGTGCAACGTCGTTGCAAGCGAGGCGAGCGACCCTTCCATCTCGCCGTCGTCATTTTGCGTACAGTAGGGAAGTTGGTTTTTAAGATAGCCGAGCGTGATGGTATTGCCGTTTTCTTTGAGCCAGGTGGTCTCGGTGCCGGTGAGCGATGACGAGCCACTGTTTTGGGTCGAGTAACTCGTTTTGACTTCCTCGTTATAGCGCGGGTTATCGCGGGCGATGGTCGTCATGGCGGCGTTGATGTCGTTCATCAGGTCAGGGCGGCTTTTGGGAACGGCAAAATAGTAGTCGCTCGAGCCTACGTAGAACATGGGTGACGCATCGGGCGACGAAATGGTGTCGTTCATGATGACGGCGTCGACCTCGCCGTCTGCAAGCGCCTCAAAGAGGGCGCTGCCGGTGTCGATTTCTTTATAGGTGCAGGTAACGTCTTCGTTGGCGAGCCACTGCTGGCCGACGATAGTTTGCATAACGCCAGAGTTGCAGCCGATGGTGAGGCCTTGGAGCGCCTGGGGGTCACCCTTGGCCAGATCGTCGCGGTCGGGCCTGGCGTAGATGTAGTAGCGCTCGGTGCCCTCGGGGTTCGAGGAAAAGAGCAGCTTCTGCTCGCGTTCTGCCGAATACGAGATGTTGGGCATGAGGTCGATTTCGCCTGCTTCGAGCATGTCCATAAGCTCGGAGAAGGTGCCGCTAACGCATTCGTATTGCCAGCCCTTTGTGTAATACGAGAGGGTCTGGAGGTACTCGTAGCCCCATCCCGAAAGTCGCTCGCCCGGCATGCCTTCCTGGAAGCCTTTGTTGTTGACGAGCCAGCCAACGCGGACTGTCTTGACCTGCTGGTCGGAGTCGGCGGCAAAGGCGGGGGCGGGCATGACGGCGCTCAGTATGGCGAGCGCGGCAAGCGCGACGGCCAGGGTGCGATATAGAGCCAAGCGAAGGACGGCGGAAGGTTTCACATGAAATCCTATCGAGTTGAGACAATTTCGCATAAGGATACCAGCTCAGCCTGCCCATTCAGCCGCCGCACCGCTAAACGGTCACTCCCGGCAGTTGGGGACAGTCCCTTTCTGCCGGCAGAAAGGGAACGTCCCCAACTGCCGGGTGTGGGACAATAACGAGCGAATGTGATTGGGCGTCTGGGAAAAGGGGTCGCGATGAACAAGTTGAGGACGCTTGCCGACGTGTTGCGCCAGGCTGGCTTTGCACGCATCACGGGCCTGTTTCTCGTCTTCTATCTGCTGTGCTCGACAGCCGTCTGGCTGTCCGAGCCCACGACCCTTACGTTTGGCGACGGCCTCTGGTTTAGCTTTGAGACCGTATCGACCATCGGCTTTGGCGATATCCCGGCCGAGACGCCGGTTGCCCGCGCTATCACTGTCGTTTTGAGCGTCATCAGCATCTTCTACATCGCCATGCTCACGGGCGTGGCGGTGAACTACTGCAATACGCTCATCAAGATGCGCCAAAAGGACACCATGGCGCGCTTTATGGACGATCTTGAGCATTTGGAAGAGCTCGATCGTGACGAGCTTGCCGACCTATCGCGCCGTGTGCGTGAATATCGCCGACGCCAACGCTAGAACGGGCGCCGCGCGTCACGATGAGGGGGACTAAATATGAATATCACGGTATACCTGGGCGCCAGCGTTGGTAACGACCCAGCATTTTTGCCTGCGGTGCAAGAGCTAGGCAACTGGATTGGCTCCAACGGGCACGCGCTGGTATACGGCGGGTCCAAATCGGGCCTGATGGGTGCGCTCGCCGATAGCGTACTCGATGCCGGTGGACACGTGACGGGCGTGGAGCCGAGCTTTTTTATCGAGGCCGAGTTTCAGCACGATGGCATCGACGACCTCATCGTGACGAGCGACATGGCCGAGCGCAAGGCCAAGATGATTGAGCTCGGTGACGCGTTCATCGCCTTTCCCGGTGGGACGGGTACGCTCGAGGAGATTGCCGAGGTCATGTCCGCCGTGTCGTTGGGGCATCTCGATGCGACGTGCATCCTGTACAACCTCGGGGGCTACTACAACGATCTCAAGGCGCTGCTCGGACACATGATTGATAAAGGGCTTTCGAGTCCGAGGCGCCAGCAAGGCATTTACTTTGCCGACGATTTGCGCGAGATTGCCTCGATTATTAACGGATAAGTCTTGAGCCTGCCCCACTATGACTCCCAATGGTGTCGTTTGCGGCGCAGACGGTTGGCTCGTTCGGGCAACGCTCGCTCTACAATAAAACGTATCTTTGTCGATTTTGACCACGGGAGGTCCCGATGGACAACCTTGCAAAACCCAAAAACCGTGCGCTGTTTTTAGTGAGCGTGGCCGTGACCGGTGCGTTTGCGGGCGCCGCGGTCTGGCTGTTTTTCTTTGCGATGGAGCACGGTATCGACTATCTATGGACCGAGATCCCTCATATGCTGGGCGTCGCTTCGCCCGAGCTCGCGAGCGGTCCGTTCGGTTTTTTGCCGTACCCGTTTTTCGTCTGCCTGCTGGGCGGCCTGCTGATCGGTCTGTACGAAAAGATGACGGGCACCAAGACTGATGACCTCAACCAGGTGATGGCCAAGGTTAAGCAAGACGGTCGCTACCCGTACGACAACCTCGGCAAGCTTTCGCTTGCGGCATTGCTGCCGCTGCTGTTTGGCGGAAGCATTGGACCGGAGGCCGGCCTGACCGGCGTTATCGCGGGTCTGTGCAGCTGGGTCGGCGACCGCATGCGTCGCTTTGACGCCGAGTTTAGGCAGCTCACGCTGCTGGGTACCCAAGCTGCCCTAACGGCGCTCTTCACCGCTCCCATCTTTGGCTTTGTGGCGCCGCTCGCCGGTAGCGCCGATGGTCGGGGCGCTGGCGAGGACTCCGCGTCCGACGAGATCACCATCAAGCTGCCCAAGGCGCAAAAGACCGTGGTCTACGGCATCGCGATTGCCGGCGGCCTGGGCACCTATCTGCTGCTCGGCCAGCTTATGGGTGGCGGCATGGGCATGCCGAGGTTCGAGGCTGCCGAGGTGGGCAACCTGGAACTTGTCTGGCTCATTCCGCTGGCGTTGGTCGGCACCGTATGCGGTTGGCTGTACTTTGTCTCCGAGCATGCAAGTGAGGCGCTGTCCCATGCAATAGGGGAGCGCCCCGTCGTCAAGGCCATGCTGGCTGGTCTGGCGCTCGCCATCTGCGGCACAGTTCTGCCTTATACCATGTTTGCCGGTGAGACCCAGGCCGACGTACTTATGGAGACCTACCTCACCATCCCCGCCGGTGTGCTCATCGCGACCGGTCTTGTCAAGGCCATGCTGACCCCCGCCCTCATCAATATGGGCTGGCGTGGCGGCCACTTCTTCCCGGTTATCTTTTCGGGCGTGAGCTTGGGCTACGGCTTCGCTATCCTTACCGGCGCCGATCCGGTCTTTTGCGTCGCCGTCTGCACGGCCTCGACGATGGGCGCCGTTATGCGTCAGCCGGTCATGGTTGTGGGCTTGCTGCTCATGTGTTTCCCGCTCAAGGGTATCGTCTGCATGATCATCGCCGCCGTTATCGCCGCTGGCATTCCGCTGCCCAAGCCGCTGCGCAAGTAGCACGGCGGCGCACGGTCAATACAAACATCTCAAGCCCGGTGTGAGGGTGTTCAACTTGAGCTTGTGCCCTTTGACGGGTCGTTATTTTCAAAATGCTGCTGTAATCCACGACACGGGTTGAGCGCCTTCCCAATAATGGGCCACGCCGATCTGTGGCGCATGTCCGATGATACCGCGCCTGCCTACAGGTCGCGTGCTCGATAGACCTTGGTACTGATGGCGCAACTCAGTGCAAAGAGCACGAGGGCCAGTACGGCAATTCCTGCGCACAGGCAGCCGAGGACGGCGGGATCGGGATTTGCTCCGGCAATCGACATAAGCCAGTTGCTAATGGGGTTGGAGGAGCTCAGCGTGGCCATGGCAAAGCACCCGAGCAGGGCAAACAGGCCAACGGATAGGCGCAGCGCCTCCATGTGTCCAAGGCGAAAGAACAGCGGCTGCGCCAAAAACACCATCATGAGGGAGATGAGCATCGATGCTGCCGAGGCTATTGCGATCTCAAAGACCGTCTGTCCCGTCGAAGGAATGCCCGCGCTGTTGAAGAGCGGGATGGCGACGATACTCAAAAGCGTAGCTGCACATGCCATGGCGGCGGAGAAGACAATAACGCTCAGGTAGCGGGCACAAATAATGTCTTTGCGCGAGAAGGGCAGCGTTGCCCGATAACGCTCCCATCCGTTTTGATTGTCGAAGCCGGCCAGCGAGCTCATGACCATGATGGGTGACATGGCGCTGACCGCGCAGGCGCCGGCGCTCATGCCGGAATCGCCGTCCGATGCGTTGGCAAGGGTCAGCACGACGAATATGAACAAGCCGACACCCGCAATGCTCGGGACAAGTGAGCGAACGATGGCGAGCTCGGACATAAAGGCGCGTTTCATTTCGAAGCCCCTTTCAGCGTGAGGCGCAGATAGTCATCAATGGTTGCCCGGTCGCAGGGAATCTCGGGAAAGGCCTCGAGCGCCTCGCGACGGTTGGGCACGAGCACGTCCACGCTATAGGCGTGGTGGGCGGCGCGAGCGCCTTCGACGCAAGCCATAAGCTCGGCGGCCTGTGCTTGGGTGCAGTGGGCGATGCCGGCGCGGTCGGTAATGTCCTCGCGCGGCAGGTCAAACACAATCGAACCGTTATCGATGCAGATGACGCGGTCGGCGGCGCGATCGAGGTCGGACGTAATGTGGCTCGAGAGCAGCACACTGTGCTGGCCGTCGGCGACAAAGGCGAGCAGCTCATCGAGCAGCTCCTCGCGCGCCATGGGATCGAGGCCCGCAGTGGCTTCGTCCAAAACGAGCAGCTTGGCATTGTGGCTGAGCGCGCAGGCGAGCTGCAGCTTCATGCCCATGCCGCGGGAGAGGTCTTTTACCTTGGCTTTGGGATCAAGGCCAAATCGGTCGATAAATCTGGCGAATGTTTCGCGACTCCATGTGGGGTACGCCGGGCCTACGAGCGTCTCGATCTGGCCCACCTTGAGCGTGGAGGGGAAAGGACACGTGTCCAGGACAAGACCGACGCGGGAGCGCAGGTGACGCTGTGCCTCGCCGGGCGCGTTGGCGTCGCAGTGCTGTCCAAACAGATGCACCTCGCCGGCATCGAGCTTTATAAGCCCGAGCGCGGCGCGAATGGTCGTTGTCTTGCCGGCGCCGTTTGCGCCCACAAAGCCGACAATCTGGCCGGGCTCCACGGTGAGTGTGACATCGCGTAGCGAAAAGCGGTCGCTTACGCGGCGTGAAACGCCTTTGAGTTCTAGCAAGTTTTGCATGGTATAGCCTTTCTTGCAGATGGCTACTGCATGGTCTCGGGGGCTACAAGGTCGAGCATTTCGTGCAATTTGTCGCGCGTGACGCCCAGGGTTTCGGCCTGCGTAGCGGCCTGCGCAAGCAACTCTTCGATATGGCAGAGCTGGTTTTCGCGCAAGAGTTCCTGGTTTCCCTCGGCGACAAAGCAGCCCTTGCCCTGCACGGTGCAGATAAAACCGAGTTGCTCCAGGTCGGCATAGGCGCGCTTGGTGGTGATGACGCTCACGCCCAGGTCGCTCGCCAGCGCGCGGATACTGGGGAGCTTGGCTCCCGCAGCGAGTGAGCCCGAAAGGATCTGGGCTTTGACCTGCGAGGTTATCTGCTCGTAGATGGGCTTGTCGCTCGAATTGGATAGGATGATGTCCACAGCGGCTCCTTAGCTGTTGGGCTACACGTGTATATAACCGGTAAGCACAGTATATATACACTATGCACAGTTGCGCAAGAGGGAAATATGGGCTCGTCTGTCCCTCCGTTCGTTTATCTCGATCTGTAACATCTGAAGTCAATTTTGGCGGCTAGATGTTACAGATCGAGACAGCCTCGATCTTCCTGCTGGTTTATCTCAATCTGTAACACTTAGGCCTGATTTTGATGGCTAGATGTTACAGATTGAGACATTGGCTGCCCGCCTGCCAGTTTGTCTCGATCTGTAACAGGTAGGGGCTCAAAACCCGTCTTACTGTTACAGATCGAGACAATCCTTGAGGCGGCTGCCCGCTACAGAGCGAGCTCAGCTGATGAATTTGTCCTGATAGGTGCCCTATGGCGGGATTTCGCGGCTACAATGGTGCGGTTACAACGACGTAATGCACTCAATGCAAGAAAGGATCCGCATGGCAAGCCTGTCGGATGAAATCTCGTCGCGCCGCACGTTCGCGATTATCAGCCACCCGGACGCCGGTAAGACCACGCTTACCGAGAAGCTGCTGCTCTATACCGGCAGCATCCAGACTGCCGGCTCGGTCAAGGGCAAGAGCTCGGCCAAGCATGCCGTCTCGGACTGGATGGACATCGAGAAGGAGCGCGGTATTTCCGTTACCTCCTCGGTGCTGCAGTTCACCTACAACGGCGCCTGCGTCAACATCCTCGATACCCCCGGCCACCAGGACTTCTCGGAGGATACCTACCGTACCCTTATGGCCGCCGACGCCGCAGTCATGGTCATCGACGGCGCTAAGGGCGTCGAGGCCCAGACCAAAAAGCTCTTTAAGGTCTGTACGCTGCGCCATATTCCCATCTTTACCTTTGTGAACAAGCTCGACCACGAGGCTCGCGATCCGTTTGAGCTCATGGAAGAGATCGAGAACGTCCTGGGTATCAATACGTATCCCATGAACTGGCCGATCGGCAGCGGGCGCAACTTCCGCGGCGTGTTCGATCGTCAGACCCGTCGCGTCATTGCCTTTGAGGGCGACGGCCACGCCAACGCCACCAAGAAGGTCGCCGAGGTCGAGGCCGAGCTGGGCGATCCGGCCATGGACGAGCTTATTGGCGAGGAGAACCACAAGAACCTGATGGACGACATCGAGCTGCTCGATGGCGCCGGTGACGAGCTCGACCTGGATGCCGTGGCCTGCGGCAAGCTGAGCCCGGCGTTCTTTGGCTCGGCACTCACCAACTTTGGTGTGGAGCCCTTCCTTAAAGAGTTCCTGCGTCTGGCCCCGACGCCGCGCGCCTATACCGATACACTCACCAGCGAGCCGGTCGCGCCCGCCGAGAACGACTTTAGCGGCTTCGTGTTTAAGATCCAGGCCAACATGGACAAGAACCATCGCGATCGCATTGCCTTTGTGCGCATTTGCTCGGGCAAGTTCGAGCGCGGCATGGATGCCTTCCATGTGCAGGGCAACCGCAAGCTCAAGCTTGCCACGGGCACGTCGATGATGGCCGATGACCGCGCCATCGTGGACGAGGCGTACGCGGGCGATATCGTGGGCTTGTTCGACCCGGGTATCTTTAGCATCGGCGACACCGTGTGCTCCGGCAAGCGCCACGTGCAGTATCCGCAGATCCCGACGTTTGCCCCCGAGATGTTTGCCCGCATTACGCAGGTCGACACGCTCAAGCGCAAGCAGTTTGTGAAGGGCATGGAGGAGCTTGCCCAGGAGGGCGCCATCCAGATCTTCCGCGAGCTGGGTGCCGGCATGGAGAGCGTCATCGTGGGCGTGGTCGGCGTGCTGCAGTTTGAGGTACTCGAGCGCCGCCTCAAGGCCGAGTACCGTGTTGAGGTTCGTCGCCAGCCGCTGCCCTATACGGACATCCGCTGGATCCAAAACGACCCCGACACCATCGATATCCCGGGCCTTTCGCTCACGCGCGATACCCTGCGCGTCGAGGACATGCGCGGCGGCAAACTGCTGCTGTTCACGAGCCCGTGGAACGTGGACTGGGCTACCGACCACAACCCCGACCTTGTCCTGTCGGAGTTCGGCAACGTAACGTTTTAGCGCACCGGGGCGGTGATCCTGTGGGGCCGCCGCGCCGTTTGCTTGCCTGCCGCCGCGTGAGCGGCTATCATACCCACCGTCGCCTCAAGACCGTGGCGGCCGAGCAGTTCGGGTCCGATATCCTGCTCGTTAAACCTAAAACCAAAGGAGTACATAATGATCAAGAAGGTCATGGAGGACTACAAGGTCCTGTTGCGGAGCATTCCCGCGGCAACGGTTTCGCTGTTTATCGTGAGCGTTATCATGATGAACCTGCTGGCCAACAAAGAGCTCATCAGCCTGCCGTATCTGGCACTCGATTGCGGCTTTGTGGTGAGCTGGGTTTCGTTTTTGTGCCAGGACATGATCTGCAAGCGCTTTGGCGCCAAGGCATCCATCAAAATCTCTATCCTCGCACTGCTGGTCAACCTGGCTGTGAGCCTGTGCTTTTGGGCATGCTCGCTCACGCCCGGCATGTGGGGCGCCTACTACGACACGGGTATGATCGAGGTCAACACCGCCCTTAACGCCACCATCGGCGGCACCTGGTACGTGGTGTTTGGATCTTCGCTCGCCATGCTCGTCTCTGCCGTCGTTAACTCCACGCTCAACCAGTCGATCGGCCGTATGCTCAAAAAGAATAACTTTGCGAGCTTTGCCTTCCGCTCCTATGTGTCTACAGGCGTTGGCCAGTTTATCGACAACCTGGTCTTTGCCATTGTGGTGAGCCACACGTTCTTTGGTTGGACCTGGGTGCAGGTCCTTATGTGCTCGCTGACCGGCGCTGTTGCCGAGCTGCTGTGCGAGGTCTTCCTGAGCCCTGTGGGCTACAAGGTCGTGCGCGGCTGGGAGCGCGAGAATGTGGGCGCCGAGTATCTCGAGCGCCACGCAACCGCCTAAGGAGCAAATATGCGGGTTTTGATCACGGGCGCTTCGGGCGGCATTGGAGCCGCGTGCGTGCAGCGCTTTTTGGACGAGGGCCACGAGGTCGTGGGCTTTGATTTGCTGCCGGCAGCGATCGAGCACGAGCGCTATCGCCATCTGATCGTCGATGTCCGCGAGCCGGACTCGTTTCCAGGCGAGCTTGAACCCCAGGTGATCGTGAATGTTGCTGGTACGCAGGACTCGGCCGACGATATTGCCGCCAACCTGTGCGGCACCATCAACGTGACCGAGCGCTACGCCTTTGTGGGGGAGGGGCTTGCCGCCAAGCCGGCGCCGGCTATTACATCCGTGGTCAATGTGGGGTCGGCGAGCGGGCATACGGGATCGGAGTTTCCCGCCTATGCTGCCAGCAAGGGCGGCGTTATCGCCTACACCAAAAACCTTGCAAACCGCCTAGCACCGCAGGCCATCGCCAACAGTGTGGACCCGGGCGGCGTTATCACGCCGCTCAACCGTTGCGTGATGGAAGACGAGCACCTGTGGAACCAGATTATGGAGCTCACGCCGCTTAAACGCTGGGCCACCGCCCAAGAGATCGCCGAGTGGATCTACTTTGTGGGCGTGACCAACCGGTTTATGACCGGGCAGAGCCTGCTGATCGATGGCGGCGAGGCCGGCCGCACCCAGTTTATCTGGCCCGAGTAGAAAACGCGCCCGATGGAAATCCGTCGGGCGCGTTTTTGATGTATTGATTTTTAGCCGAGGCAAGTCCAGTTGACGGGGGTCGAGCCGTGCTGTTCGAGTAGCCGATTGGCTGCCGAGAAGGTGCGCGACCCTATAAAAGCGGGGAGTTCTGCCGTGGCGCGGTTGGCCGAAAGCGGCGAGGGGTGCGTGGAGGCAAGGCAGAACTTGCCGGTTGCCTTGCCCGCGCCGGTCGCGGCGAGCTTGCCCTCGACCATCTGCTGGGCAAAGCGGCCCCATGCCAAAAAGACGACCGGCTGGGGCAGCTGGCAGCAACGTTCGATAACGTAGTCGGTGAGCGTGCTCCAGCCCAGCTTGGCGTGTGAGTTCGCGGCATGCTCGCGCACGGTGAGCGTGGTGTTGAGAAGCAGGACGCCCTGTTGTGCCCATGGGGTTAGGTCTCCCGTGGCGGGAATGGGGCAGCCTAGATCGGCATTGAGCTCCTTGTAAATGTTGCGCAGGCTCGGCGGCAACTTGGTTTGCGTCGCGGGGACCGAGAACGACAGCCCCATGGCCTGGTTGGGCCCGTGATAGGGGTCTTGACCCAAGATGACAACCTTGACCTGGTCGGCCGGCGTGTAGGCGAGGGCATTGAGGATGTCGTCTTGTGCCGGGTAGATGGTCTGCTCGGCACGCAGAAGGGCGATGCGCTCGAGCAGCTGGTTCGTAGTGTCACGTACCGGCTGCGGCGCATCGCCCAACCAAGTTGCTATGTTGCGGTCGCGAGTTGCAGCGTCCATGGAACTCCTTTAGGGCAGATGCTTTGTCGGCATCTATTGTAAAGGCGTCGGAGACCTTTATGCCGCGGCTGTATGAGGAGTGGGGTCTACGAGACGTGCTCGGGCGCTGCCGCCATATGAGCATGCCCATGTGCGCGGAGGCGCGGAAGCTCGACAGTTGCCACCATGACGCCGGTGAGGATGAGGGCGGCGCCAAGGAAGGCGATGGGGCTCAGGACCTCGCCGACCAGGAAAAACGAGAAGACGGCGGAGCAGACCGGCTCGAGCGAGAAGGCGAAGCCAGTGGTTTCGGCGGGTACGTGGGGCTGCACGAGCGTCTGGGTGATAAAGCCGTAGGCAGAGCAGATGAGTGCGAGCGCAACGATAACGACGATCTCGCTCGGCGTGCTGGGAAGCGTGAAGCCGCCAAAGGTAAATGCGGCGATACCCGAGAACAAGCCGCCGAAGCCCAGCTGCCAAACGCCCAGAGCCAGCGGATCGACTTCTTCGACAAAGCGCTTGGCGATGATAATGTGGCCGGCATAGATAAAGGCCGAGAGCAGCATGATGATCGCGCCGGGATTCAGGCTGGTAAAGTCGGCGCCCGAGAGCAGCAACATGCCGCAGGTGACGATGGCGGTGCCGATGAGCACCTTGCGCTCGGGGGCGCGACGCAGCAGGGCCGCGTTGGCAAACGGCACGATTACGACCGTCAGGCTCTGCAAAAAGCCGGCGGTGGAGGCGGAGGTGAGGCTGGAGCCCAGGCACATGCAGGTGATCTCGGTTGCCATGATGGCGCCGATGATGGCGGCGCGGACCATCAGGTCACGGTTGATGCGCACCGCGTGCTTGTGGAAGAGCAGCAGGCAGGCCGCAAAAGCGATGATGCAGCGCAGCGCGACGATGCTCGTGGCGTTCATGCTGTCCATGCCGATCTTCATGAGGGGGTACGAAAAGCCCCATGCGACGGGAACGGAAAATGAGAGCGCGATTGCTTTTTTGCGATCCATGGGACTCCTTTTGTTACAGAACGGTTTCGCAAAAAGGATTCTGCTCCCAGATATGGATGTAGTAAAGCGAATGTATCTTCAGTATGATTAAGAAATACTAATGTTGGAAGAAAAAGCCCTGGCAAAACGTTTTACGGCTACATCGATGTGGAGGCACGATGGCATCGCGGTATCAGATTGTATGTATGGTGGTCGATTGCGGCAGCCTGAAACGTGCCGCCGACGAGCTGGGCTATACGCAAAGCGCGGTGAGCCAGGCCGTCAAGGCGCTCGAGCGCGAGCTGGGCACCACGATTATCGAGCGTGGCAAGCAGGGCGTCTCACTGACGCGCGACGGCAAACAGTATCTGCCGTATCTGCGCCAGATCGTTACGGCCGAGGCCGAGCTTGAGGGCAAGCGCCTGGAGTTGCTGGGGCTTTCGTCGACCGACATTCGCATTGCGACGTTTACCAACGTGAGTCGTACTGTGTTGCCGCGTGTGATCCGCGACTTTGGGGCCCTGCATCCGGGCGTGCGCTTTACCCTCAAGCAGGGCGATTACACGCGCAATGCCCAGTGGGTGCACGATGGCATGGTTGACTTTTGCTTTACGGCACGCGGATTTACCACGGGGCTTCAGAAGCGCGTGGTCTATCACGACGAGCTGGTGGCGCTGTTGCCAGCCGTCCATCCACTGGCGGCAAAGGAAAAGGTGACGCTTGCCGACCTGGCGTCCGAACCGTTTGTGCTGCTGGATGAGGGCGAACAGAGTCTGGTGCTCGATGCGTTTGCCGCGCACGGGCTATCGCCGCATGTGACGAGTGAGGTCACCGATGACTACACCATTATGGCGATGGCGGAGGAGGGCCTCGGTGTGAGCATGCTCTACCGCCGTACCGTCGAGGGCATGCGGGCCGATATTTGTGTGCGTCCCATCGTGCACGCTCCCTCACGCGATGTCGTGGCAGCCTGGCGCAGTTGGGATACCATGCCTATCGCTACGAGGCGCTTTATCGACTATATGAGCTCGCATATCGTCAATTAATGACTGGCGTGGCGTTGAGCGCGGTGTTTAGCGGGCTGTCGCTTTGGCTTGGGTGGCGCGATAGGTGCGTGCCGGGTGGCAAAGTAGTACCGCCACGACCATAAAGAACGCCGTAGTGCCCAGGCTGATGGGGTAGACCATCATGATGTTCGCAAAAGTGCGGAAGTGCGGGAACACGCGGAACACCCAATAGAAGCGGATGCCGCAGACGCAGATCATGGTGATGAGGGCGGGCGTGAGCGAGATGCCAAAGCCGCGCAGATAACCGGACATGTTTTCGTAGAACATGCTAAAGGCGTATGCCGGGAAGATCGAGCACACGCGGATATAGCCGATCGAGACGATGTTGGGATCGCTGTTGAACAGCGACAGGATCTCGCGCCCCAGGCCGACAATGACGACAATCGTGGTGAGCGCGACGATGCCGCCTTCGACCAGGCAGACCTTGAGCGTCTTGGTGCAGCGGTCAATCTGGCGGGCACCGTGGTTTTGTCCCACAAAGGTGGTGCACGCCTGGCTAAAGCTGTTGAGCAGGTTGTAGCACACGTACTCCAGGCTCATGGCGGCGCTCGATGCGGCCATGACCTCGGTGCCCAGACTGTTGATGGCAGACTGGATGATGATGTTGGCGATGGCAAAGACGGCGCTTTGGATGCCGGCGGGCAGGCCGATCTTGACGATGCGCTTGAGGGCGACGGGGTCTAAGCCTAAGTCGCGTGGGGTGACGCGGACGACGGAGTCGGTCTTGAGCAGGCGGATAAAGAGCGTGGCGGCGCTGACGGTGTAGGCGATGGCGGTGGCGATGGCGACGCCCGCGACGCCCCAGTGGAGTACGGGGACAAAGATGAGATCCAGGCCAATGTTGAGGACGGTGGACACGGCGAGCGCCTGCAGCGGCATGCGGGTGATGCCGACGGAGCGGAAGATCGCGGCCTCAAAGTTGTAAAGCAAGATCGAGGGCATGCTGAGCAAAAAGACGCGCAGGTAGAGCGAAGCGAGCGGCATGGTTTCGGCGGGAACGTTGAGCGCGGCAAGCATGGGCTCGGCAAAGATCTCGCCCAGTGCGATGACGACAAAGCCCACGAGCGCCATCAAAATCGAGGTATGGACGGCGCGTTTGACCATGTTCTGATCGTTGCGGCCGATAGCGTTGGCAATGACCACGTTGGAGCCAAGCGACATGCCGATAAACAGGTTGAGCATAAGACTGGTAAGCGGAACATTGGAGCCGACCGCCGCCATGGCGAGGGTTCCCTGGTCGCCTGAGAAGTTACCGATGATGACCGTGGCGATGAGGTTCGATAGCTGCTCCAAGATGCTCGTGGCGGCCACGGGGAAGGCGAACAGGGGAATATTGCGCCACAGTGAGCCGGTGGTCATGTCAATGTGCTTGGACGCGGTATCAGCCATACGCTCTCAATCTCTAATATGCTCTTTCGTGCTTATTTGCGCAGATGATGATACTCCTAATCGACTAGTCATTGGGGACGTTCTTGAATGACTAGTCGTTTAAGAACGTCCCCAATGACTAGGTGGGGAAGGCGTGCGACAATGGTGGGCGTTGTGTAGTCCGCGCTAAGGAGTTGCCATGTTGTTGTGTCCCGTTTGCCATGAACCGTTGGTGGACGATGAGCGCGGTGCTGCATGCGCGGGCGGGCACCGGTTTGACCGTGCGCGCGAGGGCTATCTATATCTGCTGCGCTCGTCCAAGAGCGGTGACTCCATGGGTGATCCCAAGTCGCAGGCGCGCAGCCGTCGTGACTTTCTGAACCGTGGATACTATGCGCCGTTGCGCGATGCGATGGTCGAGCTGATGCGCGAGCGGGTGTTCGGGCGCGCTGCGTCTGCGAACGGCCCCATGACCTTGCTCGATATTTGCTGCGGCGAGGGCTACTACACCAGCGCCATGGGTGCGGTGCCGGGCGTGGATGCTTATGGCTTTGACCTGGGTAAAGAGATGGTGCGCCTGGCCGCCAAGCGCGGCGATGCGACCTACTTCGTGGCCAACATGAAGGATATCCCTGTGGCCGATGGCGCCTTCGATATGGTGACCGAGCTCTTTGCCCCCTTTAACGAGCGCGAGTTTGCCCGCGTGCTGGCACCCGAGGGCTCGCTCTACACCGTGGTGCCGGGTGCCCGTCATCTGTTTGGGCTCAAGGAGGTGCTCTACGACACGCCATATCTCAATGACGAGAAGCTGCCGCAGACGACCGAGCTCGAGTTGGTCGGAACGCAGCGGGTGTCTGCGAACATTACGCTCCAGACCCAGGCTGACATCGAGGCGGTGTTCCAGATGACGCCGTACTACTACCGCACGCGCCCCGCCGACAAAGAGCGCCTGGCAAACCTGGACACCCTTCAAACCGACATCGACTTCATCATCGCCGAGTACCGCCACAGCTAACAACCTGCCAAAAAGGGACAGGTTTATTTTGGCAGGGTTTATCTGGGCAAACGTAAAGGGCCGACCGCGGAGATGCGCGATCGGCCCTTTTTAGTTGCTTGGCTACAAAGGTTATGAGAAGCGAGCGCTTACAGGCGGTCCTTGTTCTCGGCCTTAACGGTGTGCGCCTGCTGAACAAAGAACAGGTCGTAGACCACGATGACAAAGGCGACGATATTGATGGAGCTGCCGCCGAGCGCGGGAAGCGTGAGCACGGCCTGCGCAATCGTGGCGATTGCGGCAACGATGCCGAGCTTAAACGCGCCATCCACCTGCGAGGGCTTATTGGCGCCCTTGATGCCGGCGACGCCTGCCGCAAGATCGACAACGCCCTTGGCGATAATCACGGCCGCGGCGAGCATGGCGTTCGATCCGTAGGTGGACTCGAGCTTGCCGGTCGCGATGCCGGCGATTCCCATGATGAGACTGGCGATGCCCAGAACAAAATAAATCAGGGCAAGGATTTTGAGTGTCTTGCGAGCGGCGCTCATAGCTGGTCCTTTCGATGCGGGCGCGGAGAATCTGTCGCACCCAGGTTGCGGCACATATCGTGAAGCACATTGTAGTTCAACGGGGCGATGCATGCGTTTGAAAGCGTTTCTTACCTGCACGGTCCAACCTTTCAAAAAGGAAAGCTGGGCGTAAGTCAAATCGATGGCAGCTCATGTACGGCGCTGCGATGATGAAGGCGTAACAAGGAGTTGGTCTAAGGAGGAGCCATGATGTACGGAACAGGGCAAGTGCGCGAGCCGCGGTCGTTGGGAAGGCGCATGAGTGATTCTGTGATTGCCGCCGTGTGCACGGGATTGATGGCGGTGCTTTGCATTGGGATGCTGTGGACCATGTCGCATGTGGGACAATAGCGGACGGTTGGGCGCCGACAGAGGCGGCGCTCGCGTATTCGTTTTGCTTGTTAAGGAGTGCCCATGGGCGTCGTCGATCCCTTTTCTGTTGCTCGGGCGGCAGGGCTCGAGTTAACCAGGACACCCGAGGGCCTCACGCTCACCGATGGCTCGATGGAGCTGCGAGCCGATTTTGCCCGCATGCTTCCACGACTCAAGCAGGGCCGCTTGCAACAGGAGCTGCTGGTGAAGGCCGCGCGCGCGAAAGGCGTTGAGCATCCGTGGGCAATCGATGCCACGGCAGGTTTTGGCGAGGATTCGCTGCTGCTGGCAGCCGCGGGCTTTGCGGTCGATTTGTATGAGCAGGACTGCGTGATCGCGGCGTTGCTTCAAGATGCGCTGGACCGCGCGGCAGATAATCCGGCGCTTGCGACAGTCGCGGCGCGCATGCGCTTGCATGCGGGCGAGGACAGCATTGCCGGCCTTCGCCATACGGCTGAGCTGGTCGAGCACGGTGAGCTCGCGGCTCCCGATGTGGTGTATCTGGACCCCATGTTTCCCGAGCGCACCAAGAGCGCGGCGGTTAAAAAGAAGTTCCAGCTCTTGCACCATTTGGAACAGCCGTGCGCCGATGAGGAGACGCTGGTCGAAGCTGCGCTTGCGCCGCGCCCGCGCAAGGTTGTTATCAAGCGGCCGGTGAAGGGGCCGCTGCTTGCCGGCGTTAAGCCGAGCTATCAGCTTGCGGGCAAGGCCGTTCGTTACGATGTTTTGGTGTCGCCGCGCCCGTAGCCTGCGCGCGATGGCCGGTGCTGCGTGAGCGCCGCGCCGATGTGGGGCCTATTTCCAAGGGTGGGACGTCAGGTGCCATCCGCCGCAGTATTCGCATTTGTAGCAGGCCAAACCACGTCGTCCACGGTTTTCACAGTCGGCCATAACGGCCTCGGCCTCGGCGCGTGTGTCGTAACGGTTTTTGCGCTCGCACGATTTGTAGCGCCAAGCCTCATCGCGCTCGGCGTCCAGGGCGTCGCGGCGCTCGTCCTCGCGCGCAAACAGGTCGCTCATATCGCCGCCGGTGGCAGCGCCCAAAAACTCGCTTTTGGCCTTTGACCAGGCGGCTCGCTTTTTGCTCCCCATCTGCTTCGCGCCCCTCTCCAAACGCTGGTATCATTGCTCAATCAAAGTGATACCAATAAACGTGAGGTCGCCGCGTGATGATCAGAAAAACCCTCGAGACCGACATTCCCGCCGCCATGGCCATCTATGACGCCGCCCGCGCCTTTATGCGCGCGCATGGCAACGTCACGCAGTGGCCCGAGGGCACGCCTTCGGCCGAGCAGCTGGCTGCCGATATCGCCGCCGGTGGCAGCTATGTGTGCGAAGTCGACGGTCGCGTGGTGGCGACGTTTGCCTTTTTGCCGGGCCCGGACGAGTGCTATGACGTCATCGAGGACGGTCAGTGGCACAGCGACACCCCGTACGCCGTGCTGCACCGCGTGGCGTCCGACGGCAGCGTGCATGGTATCGCGGCCGCGATGTTTGCCTTTGCCAAGGAGCGCGCCGACCATCTGCGTATCGATACGCATGCGGACAACCTGCCCATGCAGGGTGCGAGCATGAAGGCGGGGTTCGAGCGCGCCGGCGTCGTGTATGTGTCGGACGGCACGCCGCGTGTTGCGTTCGACTGGCTGCGCGAGGCATAAGAGCGGGGCCGCGCATCAACACTCCAGGTACATGAACATGGCCCCGGGTGGGGCCATGTTTGATTGCCACGCTGGTTTGCGAGGCGGTAGATGCTGAGCGCTGCCGGCTCTGGGGTATCTACGCCCGGGGCAGCTCGCTTCCGCAGTGGCAGCACTTGGTTGCGCCCTCATGTACCTCTTCTAGGCAATAGGGGCAGACGGGCTTGGGCGCGGCTTGTTCGGCGGCGGTACCGGCGAGCTTGTCGCCAATTTCCTGCGCCTTGTTGAATGCCTTGACGATGGCAAAGACGATCGCCGCCACAATCAAAAAATTGATGCACGCGCCAATGAAGGCGCCAAAGTCGATATTGGTACCCGGCACCACCAGCCCCGAGATCTCGGTGGCGCTACCGCCGGCAATCTCGGCGATGAGTGGGTTGATGATGTTGTCGGTCAGCGAGGTCACGATGGCAGTGAATGCGCCGCCGATAATCACGCCGACGGCCATGTCCATCACGTTGCCGCGATTGATGAATTCCTTGAACTCGCTGAGCAATGCCTTCATGGTGGCTCCTCGCTGTTGTGGGGGGGCGTTGTCACCGCCCCAGATGAGCCCCGGCAGACAAAAAGGGGAGGTGCCGGCTTTCGCAAGGCGCGAACCTGCGAAAACCGCCGCGCGGCAACGCGGGGCGATGAGCTCGGTCGGGGGATAGGGCCCGCTTCGCCCGCCGGCCCGTAAATTGTATCATCCAGTGTGGAACGAGAATGCCCGTTGCCGTTCGCGACGGGCTTGCAATAAGAGGAGAGCCATGTCGAAGCAAGCTGTCGTTGGAATCTTGGCGCATGTCGATGCCGGCAAGACCACGCTGGCCGAGGCCATGTTGTTCAACGCGGGTCGCATTCGCAAACGCGGCCGTGTGGACGACGGCGACTCGCACCTGGATACCAACGCTATCGAACGCGAGCGCGGCATCACGATTTTCTCGTCGCAGGCTGTGCTCGATCACGGTGATACCCACGTCATGCTCGTGGATGCACCGGGGCATGTCGATTTTTCTGCCGAGGCGGAGCGCACGTTGCGCGCGCTCGACTACGCGATTCTGGTGGTGGGCGCCAACGATGGCGTGCAGGGACACACCGAAACCCTGTGGCGCCTGCTTGCACGCTATGACATCCCGACGTTCATCTATATCAACAAGATCGATTTGGAGAATCCCGGCCGCGATGTTTTGCTGACGCAGCTCGGGCAGCGTCTTTCCGAAGGTTGCCTGGATGCCAGCGAACTGTTGGCGGGCGGTGCCGTTTGGGAGGACGCTGCTGCGTTGGACGAGGCGGCCCTCGAGGAGTTTCTTGAGACGGGTGAGCTTTCCGTCGCAACGCTGTCGCGCATGGTTGCCGATCGCAAGCTCTTTCCCTGCTTTGCCGGCTCGGCGCTCAAGGACCAGGGTGTGGACGAGCTGCTGGACGGCATATGCGCGCTGATGCGTGAACAGGCGTGGCCCCCGGAGTTCGCCGCGCGTGTCTATCGTGTTAGCCGAGGCGTTCGCGGCGAGCGCTTGGCTTGGGTTAAAGTGACCGGCGGCACGCTGCGTGCAAAACAGATGATCGAGGGGCGCTCCGGCACCGAGGCGTGGGAGCAAAAGGTCGATCAGGTGCGCATCTATAACGGCGAGAAGTATGAGCTTGCCCAAGAAGTTGCTGCTGGCGGTATTTGTGCTGTGACGGGTCTTGCGCATGTCCGCCCAGGGGACGCCCTGGGCGCGGAGCCTGCGGGCGATGCGCCCGTCATTGCGCCAGTCCTCACCTATACGGTGCTTCCGGGCGAACACGATGTCCATGCGGTGTTCAAAGCACTGACTGAGTTGGCGGACGAAGATCCTATGCTCGGCGTAAGCTGGAATACGCATCTTGAGCAGATTCACTTGCAGTTGATGGGCGCCGTGCAGCTCGAGGTCGTGCAGCGGGTGTTGGCAGATCGTTTTGGCCTTTCGATTGAGTTTGAGCCTGGCGGCATTCTCTATAAGGAGACTATCTCGCAGCCGGTCGAGGGCGTGGGCCACTTTGAACCACTGCGCCATTACGCTGAGGTGCATCTGCGCCTGGAGCCGCTGCCAGCGGGCTCGGGCGTGCAATTTGGTACCGTTGCCTCGACCGACGAGCTCGATCTGAACTGGCAGCGCCTGGCACTCACCAACGCCATGGAGCGCGATCACCTGGGCGTGTTGACCGGCTCGCCCATCACCGATGTGCGCATTACGCTCACGGGCGGCCGTGCGCATGCCAAACACACCGAGGGCGGTGACTTTCGGCAGGCAACGTACCGCGCGATTCGCCAGGGTTTGATGCAGGCGCGTGAGGCCGGTGCGGCGGTGCTGTTGGAGCCGTGGTACCACTTTGAGCTCGAGGTACCGGGGGAGTGCGTGGGCAGGGCGCTCTCGGACGTCACGCGCATGGGCGCCGAGTACGAGCCGCCGGCGATGGCGGGCGACCGGGCGAAGCTTGTGGGTCGCGTGCCGGCATCCGAGGTACAGGATTATGCGCTGGAGGTGGCTGCCTACACGAGCGGCCGCGGGCATCTGTACCTGGAGTTCGCCGGTTATGCGGCCTGCCATGATGCCGAGCGCGTCATCGAGGCGGCCGCCTATGAGCCCGAGGCCGATCTGCCCAACACGCCCGACTCGGTCTTTTGCTCGCACGGCGCCGGCTACACGGTCAAATGGTACGACGTGCCCGTCGCGGCGCACGTAAAGGTCGATCCTGCCACCTTCCGCCCCTATCGCCCCGCCGACGCGGAATTTTTCGGCCACATGTGACAAAGGGACAGTTCCTTTGTCACATTCAGTTGGTATAACTCGGTATAAGTTGGTATAACTATTACCAGCCTTTGCCAATTCGAGGAGGCCGACATGAATCCAAATCCCTTTAAGCCCACGGCTGGCAAGCGGCCTCCGATACTCATCGGTCGCGAGTCGGTCATCGAAGATTTCGAGGAAGGACTCGATAACGGCGCCGGAGCGCCGGGTAGGCTCATGCTCATTACGGGAAACCGCGGCTGTGGCAAGACGGTTCTCCTGCGGGAGCTGCAACGTCTAGCCAATGAGCGCGGATGGGCGGTTGTCTCCGATTCCGCTTCGCTTGGCTTATGCGATCGCTTGGCCGACGCGCTTCGCTCGAATAAACCCGTTGTGACGTCAATGGAGCTCGGTCCGTCGTTTGGCCGGATGTCGGTCGAGGCGGCGCGAGCAAAGGGTGAGACGTTGCGAGGACTGGTCAACGAGCGCCTCAAGAAGCTCGGGCCGGGAAAGGGCTTACTGTTTGCGATTGACGAGGCACAATCTGCATCTATCGAGGAGCTGGCGGCTCTTGCCGTTCTCTATCAGCAGGTGCTCGGAGACCAGGATGCCACGGGCTTGTCCGATAGCGACCAGCGCGGTCTTGCGCTGGTGTTCGCCGGCTTACCCAGTATGGTTGACGATCTGCTCGAAGAGCCGAGCGTGACGTTTTTGCGGCGTGCCCAGCAGCGTACGTTGGGGGCGATATCTTTGCCCAAGGTGCGCGATTCGTATATCCAGACGGTCAAAGACGCCGGTCTTTACGTTGACGCGGAGACGGCGGACCTTGCGGCGCGCAAGAGCATGGGGCATCCCTATATGGTTCAGCTGGTGGGATATTACATGTGGCGGTCTGCTGTCCGGCGTGGCTCGCAGGTCATCGAAAGGCGCGACGTCGAGGATGGCCATGCGGATGCCGTCTCCGAGTTCTACGAAGCGGTTGACGCGCCTCTATATTACGGGCTGCGCAGTCCGCAACGCCTATTTATCGAGGCCATGGCTGCTGATGAGGGTAAACCGACGCGCATGGCGGACATCATTGAGCGTTGCGACCGTACTCAGAGCTGGGCGAGTAAATATCGTGCGAGCCTGATTCGCGAGCGCGTCATCGAGGCTGCTGGATACGGCCTCGTCCGGTTTAGCGTGCCCATGCTGGGCGAGTACATTCACGACCGCATTTTATGGCACGAGTAATGTGACAAAGGGTCTGTCCCTTTGTCACATTCGATCAACAGGAAGGGAAGCGATGACGGTGTCGCAACAACCAAGCGCTATCGAAGTGCGTGGCGCGCGTGTCCATAACCTTAAGGACATCGATATCGATATTCCGCTGGGAAGGCTCGTGGGCATTGCCGGCGTGTCGGGCTCGGGCAAGAGCTCGCTGGCGCTGGGGGTTCTGTATGCCGAGGGTTCGCGCCGTTACCTGGAGGCGCTCAGCACCTATACCCGCCGTCGGCTGACGCAGGCCGAACACGCTCAGGTGGACGAGGTGCTGCACGTGCCGGCGGCACTCGCACTGCATCAGCGCCCCAGTGTGCCGGGCGTGCGCTCCACCTTTGGCACCATGACCGAGCTCAACAACAGCCTGCGCCTGCTCTTTAGCCGTTGCGCCCATCACGTGTGCCCGCATTGCGGGGCGCGTGTGGAGCCGAGCCTTAACGTGGCTGCGGGCCTGTCGCTCACATGTCCCGCATGCGGGCGCGAGTTCTATGCGCCGGGTGCCGAGGACCTTGCCTTTAACAGTGGCGGCGCGTGCCCTACCTGCGGCGGCACCGGTGTCATGCGCGAGGTAGACGAGGCGAGCCTAGTGCCCGACGAGTCAAAGACTATCAACGAGGGCGCGGTGCTTCCCTGGGGTACGCTCATGTGGGATCTGATGAAGCAGGTGGCAGGCGAGATGGGCGTGCGTACCGACGTGCCGTTTAACCAGCTCACGCCTCAAGAGCGCGACATCGTGTTCCATGGTCCGGCGGTTAAAAAGCATATTCTCTACGTTCCCAAAAACGGCGAGGGTGCCACGCCGCTCGACTTTACCTATTACAACGCCGTCTATACCGTCGAAAACGCGCTCGCCAAGGTTAAGGACGACAAGGGGCTCAAGCGCGTTGCACGCTTTTTGCGCGAGGGACCGTGCCGCGATTGCGGCGGCACGCGTCTTTCCGAGGCCGCGCGCCAGCCCCAGGTGCGCAGTATCAATCTGGCGCAGGCGGCGGCCATGACGCTGGGCGAGGCGATTGAGTGGATACGCGGGGTGCCCGCATCCTTGCCGACCGAGATGCGGCCCATGGCGACGGACATCTGCGATTCGTTTTTGAGCACGGCCCGCCGCCTGGTCGACCTAGGCCTCGATTACCTTTCGCTCGACCGCGCCGGCGCCACACTGTCTACGGGTGAGCGGCAGCGCGTACAGCTTGCCCGCGTGGTGCGCAACCGATCGACGGGCGTGCTGTATGTGCTGGACGAGCCTTCGATCGGCTTGCATCCTGCTAATGTCGACGGCTTGGTAGGTGTGATGCGCGATCTGGTGGACGACGGCAACACCGTGGTCGTTGTCGACCATGACACGCGCGTGCTGGCAGAAGCCGACTATCTGGTCGAGATGGGCCCCGTTGCCGGAGCGGGCGGCGGTCATGTAATCGCCGCCGGTTCGGTGGACGAGGTCGAACAATCGCAGGGCAGCCGCATCGCGCCGTTTTTGCGCTCGGACCCCAAGCGCCTGCGCCCGCAGGTGGCTGACGACGAAATGTTCGACCAAGGCCATATCCGCATGGCGACCGATGCCATCCATACCGTCAAACCACTCGAAGTCGATATCCCGCGCGGCCGCCTTGTCGCGGTGACGGGCGTTTCGGGTTCGGGCAAGACGACGCTGGTGCTCGAGACGCTCATCCCGGCGCTCAAGGCGCAGGCGGCTGGCGAGCGCCTGCCCAGGCACGTGCGTTGGGTCGATGCCGAGGGTATTGCGCGCGCCAACCTGATTGACGCCACGCCCATTGGCGCCAACGTGCGCTCGACGGTGGCGACCTATGCCGACATCCATGATGAGCTGCGCCGCACCTTCGCCCGCACGCCCGAGGCCAAGGCGGCGGGGTATAAGGCGGGTGCCTTTAGCTACAACACTGGTGCTTTGCGCTGCCCCACGTGCGATGGCACGGGCTCGATATCGCTTGACGTGCAGTTTTTGCCCGATGTCGAGATCGTCTGTCCTGCATGCCGCGGCTCGCGTTATGCAGACGCGGCCTCGCATATCCATCGCGAGGGCAAGGACGGGAGCCTGCTTACGTTGCCGCAGCTCATGGACATGAGTGTGGACGAGGCCCTCGATGCCACGGTGGGTCTCAAGAAAGTCCAGGCGCGCCTGCAGACCTTGCACGACCTGGGCCTGGGCTACCTGACGCTCGGCGAGCCCACGCCGGCGCTCTCGGGCGGCGAGGCACAGCGACTCAAACTTGCGAGCGAGATGGGCCGCGTGCAGGACGATGCCGTATTCGTGTTCGACGAGCCCACCATCGGCCTGCATCCGCTCGATGTTCAGGTACTGCTGGGCGTGTTTGATGGCCTCGTTGCCAAGGGCGCCACGGTTATCGTGATCGAACACGACCTCGACCTTATCCGAAACGCCGATTACGTGATCGATATGGGCCCGGGCGGCGGCGATGCCGGCGGGCAGGTCGTCTGCGCCGGCACGCCGGACGACATCGCGGCCTGCCCCAAGAGCATCACCGGCCGCTACCTATAACCGAATGTGACAAAGGGACTGTCCCTTTGTCACATTCCCGTTAAAGCCAGCATCTGTCGGCATGGCGCTTGAACAGTTTTCGCGTGAGGGTCAAAATGGCCTCAACCCATTCGCGAAATTTGCACGCCCTATAGTGAGTGGGCTCTCGCTTGAGCTGATGCTGCCAAGAGGCAGCCGATAGGGGCAATTATGGACAATCGAATCTTTGGGTATGCGCGTGTCTCTTCCGCAGACCAGAACCTGGGCCGCCAATTAGACGCGCTGGCAAGGTTTCCCGTGCAACGGAGCCAGATTTATGCTGACAAGGCAAGCGGTAAGGACTTTAAGCGTCCCCAGTACCAGCGTCTTCTTCGCAGGCTGCGCGAAGGCGACGTTCTCGTGATCAAAAGTATCGATCGTTTGGGCCGCAATTATCGTGAAGTCCTCGATGAGTGGCGACGCATCACGGTGGATAGGAATGCTGCCATCGTGGTGCTTGATATGCCATTGCTCGATACGCGCGAGCAGCCTGATGGCATTACGGGAACGTTCATGGCGGATCTGGTTCTTCAAATCTTGAGCTATGTGGCGCAGCTAGAGCGCGAAAACATCAAGCAACGCCAGGCGGAGGGCATCGCGTCGGCGCGTTTGCGTGGCGTGAAATTTGGAAGGCCGGCATTCGAACGCCCAGATAGCTATCGCGATGTCATCAAATTATTCGAAGGGGGAGAGGTTACGAGGCGAGAGGCTGCTGCGCTTTTGAACGTCAGCGTCTCGACGTTCGATCGTTGGAGACGGGCGGACGCGACCAGTTTTGACCGTTTGTCGTCTGCTCGTCCTCTTTAGCTAGACATTTTGACGAGGGGAGTTAATTACACAGAGCCCACTCCTTCCCTCGATGTTTATCCAGTTCACGCCCTTGAACCAAATAGTGCCACCGCGTTGCCAATTCGTCTGCTTTTTGACGAGGGCTATATATCGTGTTTTGTTTTGTATTTAAAGGAGGACGAAATGAAAAGGCGTTATGGAATGGCTCTGGTGACCGCGCTATTTGCGATGGTGTTTTGTGGGGCGCTTCTGCTGAGCGGCTGTTCGCAGTCTGAGAAGAAAAATGATGAACCTGATTATGCCGATGACCGTGCAATGGCTGTGATTGCTCAAGGTTATCAAAAGCGGTCGGATTATATCGAATCGCTTGGAGAAGATGCTGATCTAAGCTCGAATAAAGTGCGAAAAGAGATAATTAAAACCGAGATGGGGGTGCGGACGATTTCTTGGACCGCGCCTAGGCGTATCCAAGCTTCCTGCG